>DASVQK010000195.1:0-5084 GCA_036389105.1 Thermoleophilaceae bacterium | reverse complement strand
GGATCACGACCGCTCAGAAGGCGGGCGTGGCCGTGGCGCTCGTCGGCGTGGCGCTGGTGAGCGCCTCCTGACCGCGGCCGGCGAGCCGCCTCCGCCGCTACTCGTCGTGCCGCGAACGCGTGTGCTGGGCCGGGCGCGACGGGTCGTCCTTGCTTCGCGCCGGGTCCAGGACCTTGCCCGCCTGCCGATCGATCAGGCGCAGGAGCGGCTCCTGCGCGTACCCGAACAAGACCGAGTAGGCCAGCAGCCGCTTGCCGTCCTGGGCGTCGAGCGCGCCAAGCACGTTGGACTGCATCAGGATCGCGCCCAGGAGCGCCGTGGCGGCCGCCATCGGGATGCGCAGCAGCGCCTGGTAGAACGGCAGCCCGTAGGGGTCGGCGAAGCCGCTGAAGCGGTTCACGGCGAGCACCGCCGCGACCGATCCGCCAAACGCGCCCACGGTCTCCACGGCCCAGACCTCCGCGCCGCTGCCGGCGTCGTTCGTCAGGGGCAGGAAGCTCGGCACCGCGGCGTGCACGATGGCCACTGCGGCCACCGTGAGGCTCACGAAGGAGCCGACCGCCAGCAGTACGTTGCGCCACTTCCTCACGACGCCGTGGGCCTGGTCGGACGCGACGTTCGTCGCGCGGCGGACCGCGCGCAGCTGAGCGCGCTCGAGCGGGGTGAGCTCCCGCGGGGCGGGACGGCAGTCGTCCTCGATCGCCCGGAGCTGGTCCGTGAACGGGTCGAAGCGCGGGTCGTCGGGGGTCAGGTTCGCCCGCACCCCGGCCAGGAGGTCGGGGATCTGCGCCAGCAGGGTCACGGACGGCTGCACGCCGAGAAGCTCCTCCTCGGCCCGGTGCAGCGATGCCCACGACATCTCGATGCGCGCGCCCGAGTAGCGGTCGCGAAGCCAGTCCATGCTCACGGGCGCGGCCGACTCGCGCGCCTGGGCGATCTTCGCGGCGGCCGCCTCCCGCACGGCGGAGTACTGCCGCGCCGCGACTCCGGTCGGGGGCTCCGGCGGGAGCAGTCGCAGCTCGTCCTCGAGGCGGTCGGCCTCGTTCATCACCCACGTCTGCCACGCGCTCAGTCCCATGCCGGCGAGCTGTCGACTCGGGTAAGACTCCCGGCGATCGCTCGGGGCGGTCAACCCCCATTCGGGGGATCTCTGGGGTCCCGCTACCCTCGCCTCGTGGCCCAGCGGACGGACGTCTTCGACCTCGGCCGGCTCCAGCTGTCGTCCGGTCAGGCGCGGCGGGTGGACCTCCTCGTGGAGGTCGAGCGGCTCGAGTTCGGCGGTCAGGCCTACGCCCCGGTGGAGGCGCGGACCCCGGTCGTGCTCGACGCCGCGCGCACCAGGTCCGGCTACTCGCTGCGGGTGCGCTACGGCGTGCGGCTGCACGGCCCGTGCATGCGGTGCCTCGAGGACGCGCACGCGGACATGGACATCGACGCGCGCGAGATCGACCAGCCGGGCGGCGGCGACGACCTGACCTCGCCGTACGTCGACGGCGACGAGCTGGACCTGCGCTCGTGGGCGCGCGACGCGCTCGCGCTGGCGCTTCCAACGCAGATCGTCTGCCGCGCCGACTGCGCCGGACTGTGCCCCACCTGCGGCGCGAACCTGAACGAAGCCGGCCCCGATCACGTCCACGAGCGCGAGCCCGATCCGCGCTGGGCGAAGCTCGGCGAGCTGGAGCTGGACGGCTAGACTCACCGCGCCATGGCGGTCCCCAAGCAGAAGCAGTCGCACTCGCGCACGAACAAGCGGCGGTCGCAGCACAAGATCGTGCCGCCGTCGCTGCGCTCCTGCCCGCAGTGCCACTCGCCGCGGCTGCCGCACCGGGTCTGCCCGGTCTGCGGCAGCTACAAGGGCCGCGAGGTGGTGGCCCCGCCGGGGCCGGACCTCTCCGAGTAGCCTCATCATCGTGATCGCGCTGGACGCGAACGGGGCGGACAGGGGTCCGCGAAACGTCGCCGAGGGCGGCCGCCGCGCCGGCGTCCCGGTCACCGTCTTCGGGCCCGCCGCCGAGCTCGACGGCTTCGACGACGTGGTCGACGCCCCGGTGGGCATCGGCAACGACGAGGACGCCGCCCGCGCGGTGCGCGCCAAGCCGGACGCGTCGGTGGTCCAGGCCGCCAAGGCGGTCGCCGCCGGGCGGGCGGGCGGCTTCGTCACGGCCGGCCCCACCGGCGCCGCGCTGGCGGCCGGGCTGTTTCACCTCAAGCGCATGCGCGGCGTGCACCGTCCGGCCGTCGCCGTCCGCGTGCCCGTGCCGGGGCGCCCGGTGCTGCTCCTCGACTGCGGCGCCAACGTCGACTCCCGGGCCGAGTGGCTCGTGCAGTTCGCCTACATGGGAGCCGCCTTCGTCGAGGCCGTGCACGGCGTGGAGCGCGCCCGCGTGGGCCTCCTGTCGATTGGCGAGGAGGACAAGAAGGGCACGGACGAGGTCGTGGAGGCCAACCGCGTGCTGCGCGAGGGGCCGCTCGACTTCGCCGGCAACGTCGAGGGCAACGACATAACCGCCGGGGTGGTGGACGTCGTGGTCAGCGACGGCTTCACCGGCAACGTCGCGCTCAAGGCGATCGAGGGCACGGCGCTGACGGTCATGGGCGCGCTGCGCGACACGATCCGGTCGGGTCGCGTCTCCTCGGTCGGCGGTCTCTTGATCAGGAGCAGGGCGCAGCGCCTCCGCGAGGAGCTGAACCAGGACGCGGTCGGGGCGGGGATCCTGCTGGGGCTGCGGGGCGTCGGGTTCGTGGCGCACGGGAACGCCACGCCGGTCGGTGTGGCCACCGCCGTGCGGCTGGCCCACCGCGCCGTCGAGGAGGGCGTCGTGGAGCGCACGGAGGCCGCGCTGGCGGAGAGCGGCTCGCTCGCCTCCGCGTCCGCACCCGCTGTTAGCGTCGGAGGCGGGTCATGACCAGGGAGGAGGTGCTCGAGCGGCTTCGCGACTACCTGGCCACCGAGCTGCAGGTGGAGAGGGACGCGATCCACGACGGCACCCGCTTCAAGGAGGACCTGAACGCCGATTCGCTGCACCTTGTCGAGCTCGTGGTCGAGCTCGAGGACTCCTATGGCATCCGCATCCCCGACGACGAGGCCGCGCAGATGGCGACCGTTGGATCCGTCGCCGACTTCGTGGCCGCCCACATTCCCGAGAAGGCGTCCTGACCAGCTGGACACGCTCAGGGACCTCCTGGAAGCGCTGCCCGACGACCTCGCGGCCCAGGCGTTCACGCACTCGTCGTGGGTCGAGTGCCGCACCGACTCCTACGAGCGGCTGGCCTTCCTCGGGGACGTCGTCCTGAGCATCGCGGTCTCCGACCACATCTACCCGCGCTTCCCGTCGTGGGGCGCGGGCCGCCTGACCAAGCTGCGCGCCCAGGCGGTGTCGCGCCAGGCGTGCGCCGACGTGGCGCGGGCGCTCGACGTGCCGGAGCGGCTGCGGGCGCTGGCTCCCGAGGGCGTGGACAAGAACGCCGACGTGCTGATCGGCAGCGACCGCATCCTCGCGTCCGTCTGTGAGGCCGTCATCGGCGCCGCCTACCTCGCGTTCGGAATCGATCGCGTCGCGCCCGCGGTGGTGGACGCGTTCGCCCCCCAGCTCGAGGACGCGCTCGAGAACCCCGTGGACTACAAGTCGCTCCTCCAGGAGACGCTGGCGCGCCGGTCCGAGGTGGTCGTCTACGACATAGTCGAGGCCACGGGGCCCGCCCACGACCGCGACTTCGTGGCCGTGGCCGAGGTCTCCGGCGAGCAGATCGGCCGCGGGCGGGGCAAGACCAAGAAGGCCGCGGAGCAGGAGGCGGCGCTCCAGGCGATCGAGCGCCTGGACGAGGACTGGCCCGCGGACTCCGAGGCGGCCGGCTGATGCACCTGCGCTCGATCACCCTCAAGGGCTTCAAGTCGTTCCCCGACCGGACCAGGCTCGAGTTCGCGCCCGGCGTGTCGGTGATCGTCGGCCCCAACGGGTCGGGCAAGTCCAACGTCACCGACGCCGTGCTGTGGGCGCTCGGGGAGCAGAGCCCGCTGGCGGTGCGGGGGCAGACGATGCAGGACGTGATCTTCGCCGGCGGGCACGGCGTGCCCGGGCGCAGCGCGGCCGAGGTGGAGGTCGTGATCGACAACCCGCAGGGCCTGCTCAACGCCGAGTTCTCCGAGCTGTCGATCGTGCGCCGCCTGGACCGCTCCGGCGACGGCGAGTACCGGCTGAACGGGGCCCGCTGCCGCCTGGTGGACGTCATCGAGGCCCTCTCCGACACCGGGCTCGGCAAGGAGATGCACTCGGTGGTCTCCCAGGGGCGCGTCGAGGGCATCATCCACTCCAAGCCGCGCGACCGGCGGCTCCTGATCGAGGAGGCCGCCGGGCTCGGCAAGCACCGCAAGCGCCGCCGCCGAGCGCAGCTCAAGCTGGAGCGCACGCAGGACAACGTCGACCGCGTGCTCGACGTGGAGCGCGAGGCCCGCTCGCGCCTGCGGCCGCTCAAGCGCCAGGCCGAGGCCGCCGAGCTGCACGAGCGACTGGAGCGTCAGTCGCTCGAGGCGCGCCTGGAGCTGACGCGCGACCTAGCCGGGTCGGCGCAGCGCGACCTGAGCGTGGCCGAGGCGGCCGCGGTGGCCGCCCGCGCCGCGCGCGACCACGCGGAGCGGCTGCTCGGTGCGGTATCCGAGCGGCGCGAGCGCGCGGAGGAGGAGTTCGCCGCCCACAGCCGCAGGAGGGAGGCGCTGTCGGGGCGGCTGTTCGCCGCCCGTTCGTCGGAGGAGCGCATCGCCATGCGCCTGGAGCGGGCGGGCGAGGTGGCCCGGCGCTCCGCCGCCGCGGCCGAGCGCGTGGCGCGCGAGCGCGCGGCGCTCGAGGCCGTCGAGCGCGACGACCCGGACGGCTCGCCCGCCGCCGAGCGGGTCGCGGCGCTCGAGTCCGAGCTGGCCGGGGTGGAGGCCGACCTCGAGCGGCGCCTGGAGGACGAGCTGGCCGGGCTGCGGGCCGAGCGGGACGCTGCCGAGCGCCGCCGCGAGGAGCTGGAGTCGGCGCTGGCGGAGCGCCGCGGGCAGCTCGACGCCGCCGAGCGGGCGGCCGAGCAGGCCAGGCGCGGGCGCG
>DASVQK010000194.1:0-6824 GCA_036389105.1 Thermoleophilaceae bacterium | reverse complement strand
CGCAGCGGCAACGGCCCGCGGCTGCGCTCGGATGCGCGGCCGCGGCGCTGGATCCTCCGCATCCGCTCGCCGCGCAAGATCCGTTACCGCCTCCAGGCTAGCTTCGCCGCCATGGACCGCCCGCTGCGCCCGTGCGCGGTGCGACTTGGAAAGCGGGCACTGAAGCGCAAGAGCTGGCGCTACGACCGCAGGAGCGGGGTCCTCATCGCCCGCTTTTCGGCGCGGCGAGGCGCAAAGCTCACGGTGAGCGGCCGCTGCCGCAAGCGCTGACCCGCCTCAGTCGTCGAACAGCGCGTAGCCGTACTCGCCGCGCTTGTAGGCCAGCTTGGCGATGGCGATCATGCGCTCGTCGTCGTTCGACTCCACCTGGTCGAGCGCCGCGCCCACCCGCATGGCCGCGCGCGGGCAGAAGGTCTCGGCGATGTAGCGCTCCTGCCCCGAGGGCTCCACGCCCTGGTCGTCGAAGATCGCCGTGACGCGCGACAGCACCGCGATCTGGGCGTAGATGTCGGAGACGGCGTCGGACAGCCGCTTCTGCTGGAACTGGCGCATGGCGATGTCGCCGCGGTGCTCGCGCAGCTGCGCCTCGGCCACGCTGCGCAGGCGCTTGACCTGGTCGGTCACAGGGTCGGCCAGCGCCGACAGCTCGGGGTGCGCCTTCGTCACCCGGTCGGGCCGCACCTCGCGCTGGATGCGCCCCGTCACGTAGTCGGCCAGCACGCCCACCATCTGGATCGGCTCGGTGAGCGTGATGTCGGAGAGCTCCCTCAGCTCCTCGCCCAGCGGCTTCATGCCCGACAGCGCGACGAACGCACGCATCACGTCGTTGGCGCCCTCGAAGATCGGGAAGATCCGGATGTCGCGCAGCAGCTTCTCGTAGTCCTGGTCGCGCATGTAGCCCTCGCCGCCCTTGAGCTGGAGCGCGCGGTTGGCCGCGTACCACATGAACTCGGTGCCGGAGACCTTGCAGATGGCCGACTCGAGCGAGTAGTCGGGCACGCCGGCGTCCACCAGCCCGGTCGTGAGGTAGGCCATCGCCTCGAGCCCGAATGTGAACGACACCATCCAGCCGATCTTCTCCTGGACCAGCTCGAAGTCGGCCAGCGGATGGCCGAACTGGCGCCGCTCCTTCACGTGCTCGATCACGTGGTCGAGCAGCCACTTGGAGCAGCCCACCGAGCCGGTGCCCAGCGACAGCCGGCCGTTGTTGAGGATGTGCATGGCGATGCGGAAGCCCTGCCCCGGCTCGCCCAGCACGTTCTCGGGCGGCACGCGCACGTCGCGGTAGTGCAGTTTTCGAAGGTCGTTGCCGCGCAGGCCCATCGTGTCGTAGCGGTGGCCCACCTCGAAGCCCTCCATCCCCTTCTCGAGGATGAAGGCGGTGTGGCGGTCCTCGCCGTCGATCTCCGTGCGCGCGAAGGTGACGAACACCGACCCGCGATCGCCGTTGCCGATGTAGCGCTTCTCGCCGTTCAGCTTCCACGACCCGTCCGGCTGGCGCACCGCGCGCGACTCGAGGTTGTAGGCGTCGGAGCCCGCGCCCGGCTCGGTCAGGGCGAAGGCGGCGAGCTTGCGGCCGCTCGTCAGGTCGGGCAGGAAGCGCGCCTTCTGCTCGTCGCTGCCGAACAGGACGATGCCCTTCATGCCGATCGACTGATGCACCCCCATCACCACCGACAGCGTCGCGTCGATCTGCGCGAACTCCTCCGACACGCGGCAGTAGCCGGTCTGGCCCAGCCCGGCGCCGCCGTACTCCTCCGGCACGTACAGGCCCAGCAGGCCGCGCTCACCCAGCTCCCGGATCTCGTCGTCGCCGATCCAGCGCCGCTCCTCCACGGCGCGCTGGTCGTACGTCGAGCCGAACTCGCGCGCCGAGCGGACCAGGGCGCGGATCCGGTCCTGCTCCGCGACGTCGGGCCGCGGGTAGGGGAAGACCAGGTCCTCGTGGATCTCGCCGAGGAAGAGCGACTTTGCGAACGAGGAGACGCCCTGCTGCGGCGCCGTGGGCTGCTCGGTGGTGGCGGCCTCCACGGCGCCGGTCGCCTACTCGACCGCTTCCGGCGGGCGCGGGGCGGGCCCGACGTACTCCGCGGTCGGCCGGATCAGGCGGCCCTCGCGCTTCTGCTCGAGGATGTGGGCGGACCAGCCCGCCACGCGCGCGCAGGTGAACATCGGGGTGAACAGCTCGGGCGGGACCCCGGCGTAGTCCAGCACCACGGCGGACCAGAACTCCACGTTGGTGGCCAGCACGCGGTCGGGATGGCGCTCGGCCAGCTCGGCCAGCGCCGCCTCCTCCAGCTTCTCGGCCACCTCCAGCCGCGGCGCACCGATATCGCGGGCCGTGCGGCGCAGCACCCGCGCGCGCGGGTCCTCGGCCCGGTACACGCGGTGGCCGAAGCCCATCAGGCGCTCGCCGCGGTCCATGGCCGCCTTCACGTAGCCGGCGGGGTCGCCCGAGCGCTCGACGTCGTCCAGCATCTGGAGCACGCGCGAGGGCGCGCCGCCGTGCAGCGGGCCGGACAGCGCGCCCACCGCCGCGGACAGCGCGGCCGCGACGTCGGCGCCGGTGGACGCCACCACTCGCGCGGTGAAGGTCGAGGCGTTCATGCCATGCTCGGCCGCCGAGATCCAGTAGGCGTCGATGGCCTTCGCGTGGTTGGGATCCGCCTCGCCGCGCCAGCGGATGAGGAAGCGCTCGGGAATCGACCGCGCCTTGTCCACCTCCGTCTGCGGCACGGGCGGGCGGCCGCCGCCGCGCGCCGACTGCGCCACGAACGACAGCGTCATCACCGAGGCGCGGGCCAGCTGGTCGCGCGCATCCTGGTCGCTGATGTCCAAGAGCTGGCCGAAGCCCCAGTTGGGGGCGAGCTGGGCCAGGGCCGCCTGGACGTCCACGCGCGTGTCCCCGGTCAGCATCGGGATCGGGTACGGGATGGCGGGCGGCATTCCGGGCTCGAACGTGCCGTCCACCAGCAGCCCCCAGACCTTCTCGAACCGCACCTTCCCGGCCAGGTCCTCGATGTCCACGCCGCGGTAGCGGAGCGCGCCGCCCTCCTTGTCGGGCTCGGCGATCTCGGTCTGGAAGGCGACGACCCCCTCGAGTCCGGATGGGACCTGCACTGCCAAGGCGCCTCCTCTCTCGGTGACCCGCTTCCGACGCCGTGCAGGCTACAGAGGGCAACCGCGCGACCCTGGGCTCCGGCGGGTGTTGGGAGGGGCATGGGAGGCACCCGAGCGCTGCTCTTGACCGCCGCCGTGCTGCTCGCGACCGCGGCGGTCGCCGCGAGCCCCGCCGACGCGCGCAACAAGGGCGGGCGCCCCAACGTCCTGATCCTCGAGACCGACGACCAGACGCTGGAGTCGATGCGCGTGATGCCCACCGTCCGGCGTCTCCTGGGCGACGAGGGGGTGACCTTCGACAACTCGTTCGTGTCGTACGCGCTGTGCTGTCCGTCGCGCTCGACCCTGCTCACGGGGCAGTACGCGCACAACCACGGCGTGTTCGGCAACGTCTTCCCGACCGGCGGCTACTACAAGCTCGACAGCTCCAACACGCTTGCGGTCTGGCTCCAGGACGCCGGCTACCGCACGATGCACCTCGGCAAGTACCTGAACCAGTACGGAACGCGCAACCAGACGGAGATCCCACCCGGGTTCGACGAGTGGTACGGCTCGGTGGACCCGTCCACCTACAGGTTCTACGGCTACACGCTGAACGAGAACGGCAGGCTCGTGACCTACCCGTCCGACCCCGCGCACTACCAGACCGACGTGTACGCGCGGAAGGCGTCGGACCTGATCTCGCGGCGTGCGAAGGGCAGGCGCCCGTTCTTCCTATGGACGGCGTTCCTGGCGCCGCACTCGGGCATCCCCACAGACGAGTCCGACGACCCGCGGGGGCTGGCCACGCCGGAGCCCGCGCCGCGGCACAAGGACCGCTTCGCGGCCGAGCCGTTGCCCAAGCCGCCGTCCTACAACGAGCTGGACGTGAGCGACAAGCCGGTGCGGGTGCGCAACCGGCCGCTGATCACGCCCGCCCGCGAGGCCGACATCCGCGATAACTACCAGCAGCGGCTGGAGAGCCTGCTGGCGGTGGACGAGGGGATCGGCCGGATCCTGAGCGCGCTGCGCGCGACCGGCGAGCTGGACGACACGCTGGTGGTGTTCACCAGCGACAACGGCTTCTACCACGGCGAGCACCGGATCCAGAATGGCAAGATCCTTCCGTACGAGCAGGGCATCCGGGTGCCGCTGATCATCCGTGGGCCTGGCGCGCGGCGGGGTCTGCGGCTCAGCCAGCTGGTGTCCAACCAGGACCTGGCGGCCACGATCCTCGACGCCGCGCGAGCGCGGCCCAGGCGCAGGCTGGACGGCCACTCGCTGCTGCCGCTCATGCGCTCGCCGCGCGTGGAACTGGGGCGCGACCTGCTGGTGGAGGGCGTGACGGGGTCGCGCCCGCCGATCTCGTTCGCGGGCGTTCGCAGCAGGAGCTTCTTCTACAACGAGTGGTCGAACGGCGAGCGCGAGCTGTACGACCTGACGCTCGACCCCGACGAGCTGCAGAACCGGGTGACGGACCCGGCATACGCCGCCATCCGCAGCTCGCTGGCGGCCCGCCTCCTGCGCCTGCGCACCTGTCGCGGCAGGACCTGCCTGGCGCACCCGCGGCTGCGCGTGCTGCTGCGCTACCGCGTGGGACGCACCGCCGACGGCAAGCGCTGCGCGCTCGGCAGGGTCCGCGCGGGCATCCGCGGAGCGGACCGCGGGCTCGTGGAGAGCGCCGCGTTCTACGTGAACGGGCATCGGCTCGAGCGCGGCGTGCGCGGGCGGCTGCGGGTGACGATCCCCCGGCGCCGGCTTCACCCCGGAGGCACCAACACCGTCCGGGCGGTCGCATCGCTTTCGGACGACCGCGTCTATACGCCGGTCGCCCGGGTGCGTCGCTGCGGCTGAGAGCCGGCCGTCCCGAGCCGTCCGGGCTACGCTCCGTCGGTGCCGATCCTGGCGGACCACGTCGCGCAGTACCTGGCCGAGCTGCGCGCGGAGCGCGGCCCCGTGATGGCCGAGATGGAGGCGCTGGCCGAGCGCGAGCACGTCCCGATCGTCCACTGGGAGACCGGTCGCCTGCTGGCCGCGATCTGCCGCGCGCTGGACCCGGTCGTGCTGGAGGTGGGCACCGCGATCGGCTACTCCACGCTGCACATGGCGGAGCAGCTCGAGCGCGGGCGGGTCGTGACCCTGGAGCGCGACCCCGCGCGCGCTTCGCAGGCGCGCGACTTCCTGGAGCGCGGCGGCGTGGCCGAGCGCGTGGAGATCGTGGAGGGGGACGCGCGCGAGACGATCGCCGGCCTCGACGGCCCGTTCGACCTGCTGTTCGTGGACGGGACGAAGGTGGAGTACCGCGAGTACGTGGAGCTGGCGGAGCCGAAGCTGTCCGAGCGGGCGCTGCTGGTGGTGGACAACCTGCTGATGTCGGGCGAGGTGGCGCTGCCGGAGGGCGCCGGCGACACGTTCTGGTCGCCGGAGAACCTCGCGTCGGCGCGGGCGATGAACGCCGCGCTGGTGTCGGACGAGCGCTGGCTGGGCTGCGTGCTGCCGGTGGGGGACGGGATCGGCGTTGCGGCGCGGCGGGCGCAGGCATAGGATCGGCGCACCAGCGAACGCGAGGAGCAGCCATGTCGATAACCGCCTTCGAGTTGTTCTTTCCCGGTGGGACCGTGGAGCAGTACGAGCAGGTGATCGAGAAGATGGGGTTCGTCCACCACGGGACCGGCGCGCCGGGCGGACTGTTCCACTGGGTCACGGTCACGGACGAAGGGATCAAGGTCGTTGACGTGTGGGAGTCGCCCGAGGTCTTCCAGGCCTTCGCGGACAGCCAGATCGGTCCGTACACGCAGGAGGTCGGGCTGCCGGAGCCGCAGATCACCACCTACCCGGTGCACAACTACCTCACCGCGCCGTAGCCGCGCGCGGCTCCGCTACCCGCTCGAGCCCACCGCCACCAGGAACGCGATCGTCCCCGCGAAGATCATCACGAGTCCGGTGATGATCATGGTCCGCGCCTTGATCACGTGCCCCACGAGCGCGACCAGGAAGCCGACCGCCAGCAGCACGTAGAACGCGTTCAGCAGGCCCCGCAGGCCGCCCGATCCCTGTCCCGGGTCGGGCACGCTCGGGAACTGGGCCAGGACGGCGGCAAGTGGGGCCTGCATCCCGAAAGTATCCTTCAGCCCGTGCCCGAGCCGACGGAGACCGTGAGCGACAGCGTCGAAGCGATGCGCGAGGGCCTCGGCGCCGTGGGCTACCTGGCGGGCGAGTCCACCGCGCTCGTGTCGTTCCTGGCCGCCAAGCTCGGCAAGCCCGTGCTGGTGGAGGGCCCGGCGGGCGTCGGCAAGACCGAGCTGGCCAAGGCCCTCTCGCGCGCCACCGGCCGCAAGCTGATCCGGCTCCAGTGCTACGAGGGGCTGGACGAGGCCAAGGCCCTGTACGAGTGGAACTACCGCAAGCAGCTCCTGCGGATCCAGACCGAGGCCGCCGGCACCGGCTGGGACGCCGTGCAGGAGGACATCTTCGGCGAGGAGTTCCTGCTCACGCGGCCGCTGCTCCAGGCGATCGCCGAGGACGAGCCGGTCGTGCTGCTGATCGACGAGATCGACAAGACCGACCAGGAGTTCGAGGCGATGCTGCTCGAGGTGCTCTCGGACTTCCAGATCTCGATCCCCGAGCTCGGCGTGATCGAGGCGAAGTCGCACCCGCTCGTCCTCCTCACGAGCAACAACACGCGCGAGCTGACCGAGGCCCTGAAGCGGCGCTGCCTGTACCTG
>DASVQK010000193.1:0-2766 GCA_036389105.1 Thermoleophilaceae bacterium | reverse complement strand
CGCACACGCGCGCGCGTGGGGCTGACCACCAGGCCGCGCACCCTGCGCCTGCGTTTCGCGCACGGGGCGCGCGTGGTGCCGGGCCGCTACGTGAGCGCGGTGACCGGCACGATCCTCGGCCTGCGCGTGCGCCGGGCGCGGGGCTTCAGGCTGCGGTAGCGCCGGGCTTGACTCCGCGGCCCTCTCAGGAGAGAGTTGACACAGGCCGATACCAGTCCGGATGACCGCCGCCCTCAACGTCCCCCTGCTCGTCTCCGCCCTCCTCTTCGCGGGCTTCGCCGCGTTCGAGTGGAAGCGCATGCCGGTCTGGGCGCGCGTGCATCTCGGGGTGGCCACCGCGTTCGCGATGGCCGCCGTCTGGCATCCCGGGATGACCATCCACGACGTGCTGGACCAGACGCGCGACGGCTCGGCCTACGTGGTCGCCTGCGCGCGCGTGGCGGGCATGGTGGCTGCGCTGATCACGGTCACCACGCGCCTGCGCGAGCTCGCGCAGAGCTAGGGCGCGTCGCGCCCGTCGGCCGCCGAGCCGCGGCCGTCCATCGGGTGGCGTTCCAGGCCGCGGCGGTGAAAGAAGGCGCCGAACGAGCCGGCCAGGACGGCCACGACGGAGATGGCCCATGCCTGGAGCAGGAAGTCGAGCACGCGCGCGGGCGTGGAGATCGGATTGGGCAGCTGGGAAGAGACGGTCAGGAGCTGCGTGGTGGTCCAGAAGAACGCGTCGCCGAGGTTGTGGATTCCGGTGCCGCCGGCATGGCGCTCGAACAGGAGCACCAGGACCGACGCGCCGAGGTCGAGGCCGAGGGTGGCGAGCACGACCCATGTGACGCGCTCGCGCAGGTGCTGGTGCGTCGGGGACGCGGCCCTGGCGACCGCCCTGATCTCGCCCATCCCGCGCGTGCGCTCACCGGCCGCGGCCATGCGGCGAGTATCGCCGCGCGTCCGGTCGTCAGACCCCCTGCGTCAGGCCGCCGTCCACCAGCACCGACGTGCCGGTCACGTACGCGGCCTGCTCGGAGCACAGGAAGACGGCCACGGCCGCGAACTCCTCCACCGTCCCGATCCGGCCTGCCGGGATCTGCGCTCGGGCCACCTCCTGAGCCTGCTCGAGCGAGCCGAAGTTCTGCATCAGGCGGTCGGTGGCGATCCGCCCGGGCAGCACCGAGTTGACCGTCACGCCGTCGCGCGCGACCTCGCGCGAGAGGGTCTTGAGCGCGCCGATCAGGCCGGGGCGGTGGGAGTTCGACAGCATCAGCCCGGGGATCGGCTCGCGCACCGCGCTCGACGCCACGCTCACGATCCGGCCGAAGCCGCGCTCGCGCATGCCCGGCATCACGCGCTCGATCAGGACCATCGGCGCCAGCACGAGGCTGCGGTAGGCCGCCTCCCACTGCTCGCGCGAGAAGCCGAGCGGATCGGGGCCGAGCGGCGGCCCGCCGGTGTTGGTCACCAGCACGTCCACCGGGCCGAGATCCCTCTCGACCGCGTCCACCAGCGCCGGCGCCGCGTCGAGGTCCTCGCTGTCGTGCACGAACGCCCGCGCGCCCATCTCCGCGGCCGCGGCGTCGATCCGCTCGCGCGAGCGCGAGCTGACGGCCACGCTCGCGCCCTCCGCCGCCAGCGCCTGCGCGATACCGCGGCCGATGCCCTTCGACGCCCCCGTCACGAGGGCGACCCTTCCTTTCAGGCCAAGGTCCATGGAGACCCCGCACCCTAATCCCGTGCACCGCTTGTGACGGATGTTTCGAGCGCCGGAAGGAGCGGGTATCCCTGACTCATGAGCGTTCTGGTCCGCTGCGACGGCTGTGGTGCCCTGCGCTGGAGCCTGCTCCAGAGGCCGGGTGCGAACGCCTCGCAGAAGTGCGAGATCTGCGGCCAGCCGCTCAAGCCCGAGCGCCGCCGCCCTGGTCGCCGCTTCTCCTCGCAGGCGCGCGAGCGCCGCGATCTGCGCCCTCCTACCGACCGCGTCGCGCCGCCCGCCGGGCCGTCCGCGGCCGCCTGAGCGTCCAGGCGGCGCCCTCGAACATTCGTCCAGGTCTGACTGCAAGTCCTCCAACGCGGGCTTGCGTGGGACTCTCCGCTGGCTTACCGTAATCACATGCGCCGCCCGATCGCCTGTCGCATTCGCCTCGACGGCCTGCCCGTGCGCAGCGAGACGATCCTCACCGAGGCCGGGCCCAACGCGCTGGTGCTCTCCACCACGCTGCGCGACCGCGGCATCTGGCTGGACAGCACCTACCTCGGGCACGGCAACGCCGACACCCAGATCACCCACCTCTTCGTGGCTCCGGGCCGCACCGGCGAGACCGAGGCGCGCACCGTCGCACACGACGAGATCCCGGTGATCCACGTTCGCCGGCTGTGCCTGTACGACCACATGCAGCGCCTTCAGGACTTCCTCGACCAACTCGGTCACGTCGGCCAGATCCATGGGCTCGATCACGCGATCGAGGCGGTCGAGCACATCGGCTGACGGCGCCTCACCCAGCGACCGCTACCGCGAGGCCATGCGCGGCCGGCTGCCGGGGCTGTTCGGCGTCGAGCTGATCGCGATCGAGCACGGCGCCGCGGAGACGAGCCTGGAGGTGCGCGGCGACTTCCTCGCGCCCAACGACTACCTCCACGCCGGCGCGGTGGTGACGCTGGCCGACACCACCTGCGGCATGGGCTGCCTGGCCTCGCTGCCCGAGGGCGCCTCGGGCTTCACGACCGCCGAGCTGAAGGTCAACTTCCTGCGCTCGACGGGCGACGGCGACACCCTGAGCT
>DASVQK010000192.1:0-5254 GCA_036389105.1 Thermoleophilaceae bacterium | reverse complement strand
ACGCCGACGCGCCGGTCGAGACGGGCATCGTCCCGTGCATCATCGATCCGGACAACTGCCCGCGCCCCGTGGACCCCGGCTCGCCGGAGGGACAGCAGGTGGTGGACTACCTGAACCGCTGTTGCGGCGAGGAGTTCCTCCAGGCGAGCTTCGAGAGCAGGGGCATGACCGTCGGGCCGGCCGCCGCGCTCACGGTCACGCTGGGCGAGCCGGTCGACGAGGGCGCCGCGGCGGCGGACGCCGCTCCGGGCCCGCCGGTCCCGCAGCCCGACTGAGCTCCTTGCCAGGACGGGGCTTCCGGGTTAGTGTCGGGCGATGAGGCCCCTGGCCGCCCTCCTCGCGGCGCTCGCGCTCCTGGCCTGTCCATGCGCGGCGTCGGCCGCCTCGACGGTCTACGGCTGGGGCGATGCCGGCGACGGCAACGAGTCGCACATGGGCAACGGCAGCGGCGCGAGCCTCGCGTCCCCGACGGTGATGACGGAGCTGGCCGGCGCATCCCAGATCGCGCTCAACGACGGCGACATCACGTTCGCGGTGTATCCCGACGGCACCGTCAAGTCGTGGGGCGAGAACGGGGCCGGTCACGGCTACACGACCGCGGACGACATCGTCTTCCCGACCAAGCCCAACGACTCGCTCGGATTGGTTGGCGTCAAGAGCCTCGCGATCTCGCACGACCACGGTGTCGCGATCATGAACGACGGCAGCGTCAAGGCCTGGGGCCAGAACAACTTCGGCCAGGCGGGCCAGGGTACTCACGGCGACACGCCGTACCCGCCCACCGTCATCCCGGGGCTGACGGGCGTGAAGGCGGTATACGCCGGCGATCGGGCGTCGTACGCCGTGCTCGAGAACGGCACGGTGAAGGGATGGGGATCCGACGTGGACGGCCAGCAGGGCGACGGCGCCACGGCGGCGGACTGCCCGAACCCGGGCTATCCCTGCGTCACGACGCCGACCACGATCCCCGGGCTGACGAACGTGAAGGAGCTGGGCGTGGCGGAGGACCACGTGATCGCGCTGCTGGGCGACGGCACCGTCAAGGCCTGGGGCACGGAACGCGCGGGCGGCCTGGGCGACGCCGGGACGCCGCCGGACACGTGCTACTCGAACCAGAAGTGCGCCAAGGCGCCGATCGCGATCGCCGGACTGAGCGGTGTCGTGAGCGTCGGCGCGGGCGACTACAACGGCTACGCCGTCCTGGGCGACGGGACCGTGAAGGCCTGGGGCCGCGACGACCACGGCGAGCTGGGCAATGGGGTCGACGATCCGAACGATCAGGACTCGTGCGCGGATCTCTCGCAGCAGGTCGCCTGCGAGGAGGCCCCGGTGAGCGTCCCCGGCCTCCAGGGCGTGGCGCGCGTGGACGGCGACGGCTACGCGGCGATGGCCCTGCTGACCAACGGCCAAGCGGTCGTGTGGGGACAGGGACTGGGCGTGGACAACGACGACGCGCACGAGTACCACTCGCCGGTGGACACCGGGCTGAACGGCATCACGTCGTTCGTGATCGGGGGCAGCGAGACGACGCGGGCGTACGCGGTGGGGCCCGAGGGCGCGACCGTGAACAACCCGCCGCCCGACACCGGGCAGGGCGGGAAGACCCCCGACGGCTTCGGACAGCTCGTGCAGCAGGTGCAGGAATCGGCCTTCAAGCAGGCGGCGAAGCAGGCGACCAAGGTCATCAAGAAGGAGCTCACCCAGCTCAAGCCGGCCAAGGTCGCCCAGACCGGCAAGCTCAAGCTGACGAAGGTCCAGAACGCGATCCTCGGCAAGATCAGCGCGGTCTTCAAGAAGGCGGTGAAGCAGCTCGGCGGGGCCGTGGACAAGGCCTCGAACAAGAAGAAGAAGCTGGTCGTGGTGGGCCAGGGGTCGCGGATCTACACCACGCCCGGCGCGGGCACGATCAACGTCAAGCTGACCAAGGCCGGTAGGAAGCTGCTGGCCAAGGCCAAGTACATCGACCTCCAGATGACCCTGACGTTCACCGCCCCCAGCGGCCAGGCGAGGGACTTCGTGAGCACGGTCCGGCTCGGCAAGAAGCCCAAGAAGAAGCGGAAGTAGGCGCGCTACCCGAAGCGCTCCACCACCGCCGCCGCCACCTGCTGGTGGGCGTCCTCCACGAAGTAGTGCTTGGCCTCCGACAGCTCGACCACGGTCACGTCGTCGAACGCGGCGCGCATGCGCGGGATCGTGTCGGCGGCCGGGAACGCCACGTCCTTCATCGGGAACGCGATCAACACCGGCGTGCGGCCCAGCTCGCGCGGCACCGACCGCTCGAGCTCGGCCAGGAGCGGCGTGGCCGCCACGATCTGGGGCGGGAACTCCGCCACGCCGACGCGCGCCTCCGGCGTGGGCTGCACGCGGCGGTAGTGCTCCATCTCCTCCGGCGATAGCTCGCGCGCGATCCCGCTGGGCAGGATCCGCTCCACGAACAGGTTGCGCCTGAGGATCGCCCGCTGGAGCGGCCGGCTGGACATGACGCGGCTGAAGGTCCGCGCGCGGCGGTCGGGGGGCCAGAACCAGGTGCCGCCGAGCACGACCCCGCCGATGCGGTCGGGGTCCGCGGTGGCCACCGCCAAGCCGATCGGCCCGCCCCAGTCGTGGCCCATCACGATCAGGTCGGACAGGTCCAGGTGGCGCACCAGCTCACCCACCACGGCGGCGTGCTCGGCCGGGGTGTAGCCGTAGGACGTCCGCGGCGGGCGGTCCGAGAGGCCGAAGCCCGGGTAGTCCACCGCCACGCAGCGGAAGCGGTCGCGCAGCGCGCGGATCACATGCCGGTAGAGGAAGCTCCAGGTGGGGTTCCCGTGGCACATCAGGATCGGCCGGCCCGCGCCCTCGTCCACGTAGTGCAGCCGGCCCGCGCCGGTGTCCAGCCAGCGCGACTCGAACGGGTACAGCTCGGGTGACGGCGTGAAGCTCACGTGGCGGCCGCCAGCCTAGCCTCCGATCCGCGATCATGTCCGGCGTGGCAGGCAGGCCGATCGGCGCCGAGGCGCGCGCCCGGGCGCGCGAGGTCGCGCGCGAGATCGGGAGCCAGCCGGACGACGTCGAGACCGTGGCCGTGCTGCTCGAGCTCGGCGTCCGTCCCGACGAGATGCGACAGGCGCTCGAGCGCGGCCGGCTCGAGGACGCCATCTTCGACGCCGTCCTCGACCCCGCGCGCAGGGAGCGGACGGTCACCCCGGCCGAGATCGAGGCACGCGGGGGGCTGACGGCGGCCGAGATCGCGCTGCAGATGCAGACGGCCGGCCTGTCCGCTCCGGGCCCGGACGACCCGTGGTTCACGGAGAAGGAGGCGCACGTGTTCCTCGAGGTGGCGCGGCTGCGGGACGTCTGGACGTCGGACCTGATGATCCAGCTCTCGCGCGTCTCCGGGCGCGCGCTGGGACGCATCGCGCAGGCGCAGGTGCAGCTCTTTCGGCTCCACGTCGAGCCGCGGCTGCGCGCGGAGAGCGGCGACCGCGTGGCCGCCCTCCCCGACGTGCACTGGGCGTTCGAGCAACTGCTGCCGCTGGCGGAGCCCTGGCTGGCCGCCGTGCATCGCCGCCTGTTCGAGCGCGAGCTGACAGAGGTGGCGATCCGCCAGGCGGAGACGCGGTCGAGCGGCGGGACGTTGCCCGGCGCCACGCAGGCCGCGATCCTCTTCTGCGACCTGAAGGACTTCACGGCGTACGCGGCCCGGGAGGGGGAGGAGGCCGCGGTCGCGGTCATCGAGAACCTCTCCGTGGTCGTGACCGAGGAGTGCGGGAGCACCGGCCGCGTGGTGAAGGGCCTGGGCGACGGCTACATGCTGGCCTTCTCGGAGGCGCGGGACGCGGTGGGCACGGGCTGGCGCGTGATCGAGCGCCACCGCGAGGACGCCGAGCTGGGGATCCACGCGAGCCTGCACGAGGGCCTGGCCGTGGTCCACGGCGGCGACTACTTCGGCACCGTGGTGAACGTCGCGGCGCGCATCCTGGCGGCGGCGAAGCGCGACGAGCTGATGGCGACGGCGGCCGTGGCCACGAGCACGAGCGAGGACTTCGGCTGGGAGGACGTCGGCGCCAGCTACGTGCGCGGCGTGAGCGGCACGGTGGACCTGTTCCGGCTGGTCGGTCCGTTACCGGACCGCCGATCCTGACCTACGAGCCGGCGCGGGCGTAGCGCAGTGAGCCCGGGGTGGTGAGCGTCTCGCCGGTCTCGAGCAGCGTCTTGAGGCCGGAGAGGATCATCGGCCAGCCGCCGTAGAGCTCGCCGTTGGCGCCCTCGCGGAGGTCGCTGTGCGTGACGGTGAGCTGGCACGAGTCACCCACCGGTTCGATCTCCCAGGTGACGGTCGAGGCGCCCTCGCTCTTCACCTCGTCGCTCCAGAGGGCCGTGAAGGTCTGGACCAGGCGCCGCGGCGGGTCGACCTCGAGGTTCTCGCCCTCGGCGATCCTGACGCCCGCCCCCGGGTGCACGGACTCGTAGCGTGAGCCGGGCGTCCAGTCGGACGTGGTGCCGACGCCGAAGCTGTACACCTGCCGCATCTCGGGGCTGGTGATCGCCTCCCACAGGCGCTCCGGGGTCGTCTTGATGTAGATCTCGAACACCTTCTCCATCGTCTCCTCCTCGAGTGTCTTCTTGAGGCCGCTGAGCGCGGCCGCCCAGGGCTCGGCGTACTTGCTCACCCACCTGTCGTGGACGAGCCGGATGGGGACGGGGTTAAGGAAGTGCAGCTTCTCGCGGCCGCGCTTCCTCGTGGTCACGAGCCGCGCCTCCTCGAGCACCCTCAGGTGCTTCATCACGCCGAAGCGCGTCATCGGCAGCCGCTGCTCGAGCGCACGGAGGCTCTGCCCGTCCTGCGCGAACAGCTCGTCGAGCAGGCTCCTGCGCGTCGGGTCGGCCAGGGCCCTGAACACCTCGTCCATGCCGGGATCATAGGTGACCATATGGTCACCTGTCAAGGCAGGAGGGTCAGCGTCCGGAGAGGACGTCCAGGAGCTGGCCGACGCGTCGCGTCTTGGCGAGCGGGTCCGGCAGCGCGGCGTTCGAGTTGACCGTGTAGGTGTTGCGCCGGCCGTTCCGCCGGCGGGTCACGTAGCCGGCGGCCTCGAGCTCGCCGACGATCCGGTGGGCGGCTCGCTCCGTGATCCCCACGCGCGCGCCTATGTCGCGCAGGCGCATGCCGGGGTCGTCCGCGATGCAGAGGAGCACCTGCGCGTGGTTCGTCAGGAACGTCCACCTGGGCCGGTCTGTCTGAGCCACAACACTAGAATAGTGTTTCTAG
>DASVQK010000191.1:0-41363 GCA_036389105.1 Thermoleophilaceae bacterium | reverse complement strand
GAAGCGGCTGGAGAACGACCCGCGCGGGCGGCGCGACCTGAAGCGGTTCCTCGACCGGTACGAGCGCGCGGCGCGCCAGCGCGGCGCGCCCTGAAGGCGCGGCTGCGCGACGGCGCGCGCGGAGCGGGTACCGTCTGCTCATGAGGGGCATCGACGTGGGAGCGGTAGCGAGATTGGGGGCGAGCGCGGCGGTCGCGCTGGCGCTGGCCGGGCCACCGGCCGCCGGCGCGGACGCGGTCACCCCGCCCGCCACGCCGCGCGCCCACTGCGGCCCGGGCTCGCGACCCGAGCCCGGAATGCAGGGGCGCGTGTCCGCGGACGACGTCAACTCCGGCAGGGCCGATCAGGGCTTCCACTGCAACATCGAGCAGATCGGCCACGAGGGCGCGTCGGGCGGGTTCAAGGTGCTGCGCTTCGTGGACAGGGCGGGGCACGAGTGCGCCTACTACGACACCACGCTGCTGTTCCCGCTCAACGCGCAGAACCTGGGCGACCAGCCGACCGGCGTGGCTGTCCTGGACATGTCCAACCCGGCCAAGCCGGCGCGCACGACGACGCTCGCCACGCCCGCGATGCAGTCGCCGCACGAGTCGCTCAACCTGAGCACCAAGCGCGGGCTGCTGGTGGCGGTGCTCGGAAACCCGATCACGCACCCGGGCGTCGTGGACGTGTACGACCTGAACGAGGACTGCCGTCACCCGGTGCTCCAGTCGAGCCTGCCGGTGGGCTTCCTCGGGCACGAGAGCGGCTTCGCGCCCGACGGCAGGACCTTCTACGCCACCTCGCTCTTCACCGGTCGCGTCACCGCCGTGGACCTGACCAACCCGAAGCTCCCGACCACCATCACGGTGTTCAGCTCGTCGTCGCACGGGCTGACGGTGAGCGACGACGGCACGCGCGGGTACGCCGCGGAGCTCGACGTGGGCCTGCGGATCTTCGACCTGAGCGACATCCAGTGGCGCAAGCCCAATCCCCAGGTCCGCGAGATCAGCCGGCTCGACTGGGAGACGATGACCATTCCGCAGATCGCGATCCCCGTGACGATCCAGGGCAACCGGTACTCGGTCGAGATCGACGAGTTCAGCACCGACAAGCAGGGCGACGACTACGCGGCGTTCAACGGCAAGTGGGTGGGGGCCGCCCGGATCATCGACATCCAGGACGAGCGCAGGCCGCGCGTGGTGTCCAACATGCGGCTCGAGGTGAACCAGCCCGAGAACCGCGACAAGATCGCCAACGACCCCGGGGCCCAGAGCTTCGTGCAGGGCTACGCCGGCCACTACTGCAACGTCCCGCAGCGGAAGGACCCGGGGATCGTCGCGTGCTCGTTCATCGGGTCCGGCCTGCGGGTGTTCGACATCCGCGACCCGGAGCACCCGAAGGAGATCGCCTACTTCGTAGCGCCGCCCGGCCGGGCCCCGGTGACCGGGGATCGCAGCGACTACGCGATGTCGGCGGCCGACTTCGTGCCGGCGCGCCGCGAGATCTGGTACTCCGACGGCAACAGCGGCTTCTACGCCCTGCGGATGGCGAAGGGCGTGTGGCCGTTCGGGGACGGCGACAGCGGCAAGCCCGGCGTGTGCCTGCGCAAGACGCGGGTCGCCTTCAGGCTGCACCGCGTGGAGGGCACGCGGGTGGTGAAGGTCGAGGCGTTCGTGAACGGGAAGCGCCGGCTGCGGGTGAAGGGCCGCGACGTGCGCCGGGTCGTGCTCAAGGGCCTGCGCCGCACCGGCAGGCTCAGGGTCCGGATCGTGGCGACCCACAACACGGGGGCGAAGGTGGTCAGCACCAGGCGCTGGACGGGCTGCAAGAAGGGCAAGCCCACGGTCCGGCTGGTCCGGCGCGGGCATCGCTGACGGCCCCGAGCCGCGCCGCAGGTCAGCGCGCGACGACCAGCGCCTGCGGGGCGGCCTGCTTCAGTCGGGTCCGCAGCCACCTGAGCTGCATCTCGGTCTCGGCCTGGCACGCCGTCGCCAGCTCGAGCAGGTCGGGGTCGCGCAGGCCCCGCGCCGCCTGGCCGACGAGCGTCCAGGCCATGTCGCAGTCGCTGACCATAAGGTGCAGGTCGTGCAGGTCGCGCAGCAGCCCCAGGCCGCCGCTTCGCGTGCCCTGGAACAGCGCGCCCCGCAGCCGGTCGGCCTCCCCCTGGCCGTGACCTCCGTAGCGCTCCGCGAACGGCCGGAGCCGCTCCTCGTGGGCATCGCACGCTCCCGCCAGCCGGCCGCAGATGTGGAAGACGTCCACCTCGTCGCGCTGGCGCTCGGCCACCTCGCGGAACGCCCTCGCGAGGCTCAGCTCGGACCGTCGGAGCCGGCCGATGTAGTGCGCGAGGTCCAGGTCAGCCTCCCTCGATCCGCGACTCGGACTCCGCCGCGGGCCCGCCCACGGTGGCCGGGACGCGCTCGCCGGCGGCCGTCGTGCCGTCCTCCGCCGGGGCCGAGCCCGTGGTGGTGGGCGCGGGAGCCGTGGCGCCGTCCGCGTCGGCCACCTTCTCCAACCTGACCGCCGCGACCTTGAAGAGCGGCTGCTTAGACACCGGGTCCCAGGCCGTGATGGTCAGCTCGTTGGCCGCCCGCGGCTCGCCACCCGACGGGCCGGCCGCCCCGTCGAGGTCCCAGTAGCCGTAGTGGAACGGCACGAACGCGACGCCGCGGCGCACGCGCGTCACGCGCGCCCGCGCCACCGCGGCGCCGCGCGGGGACGTCATCCGCACGACGTCGCCCTCGCGTATGCCGAGCTCTGCCGCGTCCTCCTGGTTGACCTCGACCCAGGAGCCCGGAGCGGCCGCGTCCAGCTGAGGCGCGCGACCGGTCTTCGTGCGCGTGTGGAAGTGGTAGAGCGTGCGGCCGGTGGTCAGCAGCATCGGGTACTCGTCGCTCGTGACCTCCGGTGAGGTCTGGTGCTCCACCGCGTGCAGGAACGCGCGCCCGGCCGGCTCCTTGGCGCGGTACTCCTCCTCCGAGAACGCCGCGCCGGTCGTCAGCTCGTGGCCGTATCCCTGGCTGTAGTCGGGGTCGGTGTTGAAGCGGCCGTCGGCGTAGAGGCGCTCCGTCCCGCCGGGAGCGTCGTCGTTGCACGGCCACTGGATGCCGCTTCCGCCGCGCAGCCGGTCGTAGGTGATCGCGCCGTAGTCGCACGGGCGGCCCGCGGAGCAGCGCTTCCACGCCTCGAAGGCGGACTCGGGGTCGTGCCAGGCGATCAGCGGCGCGCCGTCCCTGTCGCGGAAGTCCATGCGCCGCGCGTAGTCGAGGAAGATCTCCAGATCCGGGCGGGCCTCGCCGGGCGGGTCCACCGCCTTCTCGGACAGGTGGACGGTGCGGTCGGCGTTCGTGAACGTGCCGAGCTTCTCGCCCCACCCCGCGGCCGGCAGCACGACGTCGGCCAGGCGCGCCGTCTCGGTCAGGAACAGGTCCTGCACGACCACGAACAGCTCCTCGCGCTCCAGGATCGCGCGCACCCTCGCCAGGTCGGGAAGCGACACCGCGGGGTTGGTGGCGGAGATCCACAGCAGCTCGATCGATCCCTGCTCGGCGTAGCGCCAGATCTGCATCGCGTGCGTGGGCGGGGCCCAGTGCGGGATCGTCAGCTCGTCGACGTTCCAGAGCCGCGCCAGCTCGGCCACGTGCTCGTCGTTGTCCCAGTTGCGCAGGCCGGGCAGGTCGCCGTTCGCCCCGGTCTCGCGCGTGTTCTGCGCGGTGGGCTGCCCGTTCATCTGGTAGACGCCCGCCCCGGGGCGCCCCAGCATCCCGCGCAGCAGGTGCACGTTGTTCACCTGACAGGCGGCGGCGGTCGCCTGATTCGACTGGTAGAAGCCCTGGAGAACGGTCGATAGGAGCCGCTCCGACTCGCCCAGGATGCGCGCCGCCTCGCGCACCTTGGCGGCCGGCACGCCGCAGACCTCCGCCACGCGCTCGGGGGTGTACCGCGCGACGGTGCGCTCCAGCTCGTGGAACCCCGTCGTGTTCCGCTCGACGTAGGCCTCGTCGATCCACCCGTTCTCGATCAGCTCGCGCTGGAGGCCGTTCATCAGGGCGACGTTGGTCCCGCTCCTCGCGGCCAGGTGCACGTCCGCCTCGAGCGCCACCGGAGTGGGTCGCGGGTCCACGCAGATCAGCCCGGGAGGGTCGGGCCCGCGGCGGCGGTCGAGCATGCGCATCCACAGCACCGTCTGGGCCTCGGCGACGTTGTGGCCGAAGATGGCCAGCGCGTCGCACTCGTCCACGTCGGCGTACGAGCCCGGCTGCCCGTCGGTGCCGAAGGAGGCCTTGAGCGCGGAGGCCGCGGTGGCCGTGCACAGCCGCGTGTTGCCGTCCATGTGCGGCGTGCCGAGGCCGGCCCGCCCGAGAACGGCCAGCGTGTAGTACTCCTCGAGGAAGAGCTGGCCGCTGGTGTAGAAGCCGAACCGGCCCCACCCGCCGGGCCCGTCGAGCAGCTCCTTGGAGCGGGTCACGACACGGTCCATCGCCTCGTCCCAGCCGGTCTCGACGAGCTCGCCGTCGCGGCGGACCAGCGGCCTGGTCAGCCGGTCGGCCGAGTTGTTGGCCTGCCAGCCGTAGAGGTCCTTCGGATCCAGCCGACCGCGGTTCACGCGATCCACCGCGCGGCCGCGAACCCCCACGATCCGCCCGTCCCTCACCGCGATGTCCATCGCGTCGCCGTTCGAGTGCAGGACCGAGGCGGACTGAGCCCAGTGCTCGACGTCGGCCTCGGTCAGCCCCGCCTCCAGGAAGGTGTCGACGCGGGCCGGCCAGCTGCCGCCCCTCGCGTACGGCGTCCGTTGCCCCCAGGGCTGCGCGATGCGATCCGCCATTTGGCTCCTCGGCTGGAGTATGGCGTCCTTGCCCGGTGCTAATACCCGCGGCGTGAGCGATCCCGACGATCGAAGCTCCCAGGCCGGAGGCGGGAGCGGCGGCCGCGCGCCGGAGATGGTCGTTCCCTTCGTGCTCTACCTGATCGTGATCGTGGGCGGGCTCGCGGCCTTCATCGTCGTGGGCCTGACGCACCACTGATGCGGTTCGTCAAGAACAGCAGCCTGTCGCTGGTGTTCCTGGCGCTGTTCCTCGGCAGCCTCGCGGGTCAGGCGATCGCCGGGCACGAGGAGTACAACAACGACGAGGTCGAGCACGCCCGGCTCATGCACGAGCAGCCGGAGACGCTCTCGCTCGGGCGCTACGTCACGTCGTCGTCGTTCGGCCGGGCGGTCGCGGAGAACTGGCAGTCCGAGTACCTCCAGTTCACCCTGTTCATCCTCGGCACCGTCTGGCTGCTCCAGCGGGGCTCCACCGAGTCCAAGCGGCTCGACCAGGCGGGCCGCGAGGCGGACGAGGACCAGCGGATCGGCAGGCACGCCGACCCCGACTCGCCGCGCTGGGCCAAGGTCGGCGGCATCCGCACCTTCGTCTACTCCAACTCGCTGCTGCTGGTGATGGGGCTGATCTTCGTCGCGTCCTGGTTCGCCCAGTCGGTCACCGGCTGGAGCACCTACAACGCCGACCAGATCGAGCACCAGGCCCACACGGTGTCGTGGCTGGGCTACGTCGGCAGCGCCAACTTCTGGGAGAGCACGCTCCAGAACTGGCAGTCGGAGTTCCTGGCGATCGGCTCGATGGCCGTGCTCAGCATCTACCTGCGCCAGCGCGGCTCGCCGGAGTCGAAGCCGGTGGGGGCGCCGCACGACGCCACGGCCGAGGAGGGCTGAGGCGGACATGGGCGGTCATCCGCGGGGCCCCGACCCGAAGGCCGCCGTGGAGCAGTACCGAAGCGCGGCCCCGGACTACGACCGGCACATGCGCCGGTTCGCGCGCTGGCAGCGGATGGCGGTGGACCGGCTCGAGCTTCGCGCCGGCGAGACCGTGATCGACGTCGCGTGCGGCACCGGCCTCAACTTCGGGCTGCTGGAGGCGGCGGTCGGCCCGGCGGGCGCGATCGTGGGCATCGACCTGAGCCCGGACATGCTCGCGCAGGGGCGGGACCGCGTGGCCGCTGCGGGCTGGAGCAACGTGACCCTGATCGAAGCGCCGGTCGAGCAGGCGCGCCTCGAGGGTCGGGCGGACGCTGCCCTGTTCTCGTTCACACACGACGTCCTCCAGTCCGCCGAGGCGGTGCGGTACGTGGCCGCGCACCTGCGCCCCGGCGCGCGGGTGGCCAGCACCGGCGCCAAGCTGGCCGGCGGGTGGAGCCCGATCGTCAACCGTCTCGTCAGGCGCTCCGCGCGCCCGTACATGACCACGTTCGAGGGCCTCGACCGGCCCTGGCGGGAGCTCGAGCGATACACCGCCGGCGAGATGAGGTCGAAGTCCCTGGCGCTGGGCGGGGCCTACGTGGCCTGGGGCACGATCGCCTAGGTCCGGGTGGCCCGGCGGCTGCGCAGGTACGCCGCCGCGCCGCGGCTCAGGCCGAGCAGCTCGGCGCGCCGCAGGTCGCGGGGATAGCTCGCGGTCCAGTTGCGGTTCTTCGACGACCGCGAGCTGAGGAGGTGGCGCGCGCCCGCGGGCAGGCGGCGCGCGATCTCGACGACCGCGGCGGGCTCGCGGGCGACCGTGCGGGCCAGCGCCGCCGCGATGCCCACGCCGTAGTCGTGCACCTGCTCGCGCAGCTCCTCGTAGCCCCGGCGGTGGGTGTGGTGCACGAGGGCGCTCGGCTGGTAGGCGATCGCGTGGCCGCGCCGCAGCAGGCGCAGGAACAGCTCCCAGTCCTCCCCCGAGCGCGTGGGCGTGCCGTTGCCCAGCTGCGGGTCGTAGCCGCCGGCGTCGAGCAGCGCGTCGCGGCGGAAGGCGACGCTGTTGCCCGACCCGACGTGACCTGCGGCGTCGAAGGGGAACAGCGGGTCGGCCGGGCGGTGCGGGCCGGTGTCCAGCACGCGCGGGCGGAAGCCCTTGCCGAACCCGCCGTACTCCTCGAAGAGCTGCTGCGCCCAGGTCTCGATCTCGGCGGGCAGCACGAGCCCGGTCACGCACGCCACGCCCGGCGCGGTGCGGAAGCCGGCCGCCAGCTCCGCCAGCCAGTGCCGGTCCACCACCTCGTCGTCGTCGGCGAAGGCCACGATCTCGCCGTCCGCCCGCGCGGCCCCCTCGTTGCGCGCCGAGGCGCTGCCGGGCCGCTCCGCCAGCAGGTAGCGGACGCGCCCGTCGCCGCCGTAGGTGCTCTCCACGAGGTCGCGGGTGCGCGAGTCGGGCGGCGCGTTGTCGGACACCACGACGTCGAATCGCTCCCGCGGGTAGGTCGACGCGAGCACGGAGTCGACGGCCGCGCGCAGGCGCTCGGGCCTGTCGCGCGTGGGAATCACGACGGTGGCGCGCGGCGCGTCCGCGAGCACGGCGCGCCGCTCGGCCTGGCAGGACGGGGCCGGCTCGTCGCGGATCTCGGCAAGCGAGCCGGGCGGTCGCGCCCCGTCGCGGGCCATGTGCTCCGCCACGCTCGGCCCGAGCTGCCTCTCTATCGCCCGCGCCAGCTCGCCCGCGTCCAGGCCGCCCCCCGGCAGCTCCAGGTCCACGAGCCCGAGCGGGTACGAGTGCAGGCGCACGAGCACGCGGACGGCCCGGTAGGGGTCGCCGCCGGCGCTCGTCCGCGGCTCGATCGGCGCGATGCCGCCCGCCAGCTCGCGTTCCTCGAGCTGGCGCGGCGTGAATCGAGGCCGCCTGCGCGCCGTCACCGGCGGGACGCTAGATGGTGGGCCGGGCGGGGGGCCATCATTAGCGCGCGATGGCCGACGACGTGACCCCCGCCGCGCCGCCGCACGCGGGCATCCGCTCGGCGATGCCGGGCCGGTCGCTGCTCCGCAACAGCGCCTACATCATGGCCACGACCGGGATCAACTCGGCGCTGGGATACGTCTTCTGGATCGTCGTCGCGCGCACGTACGCGACCGACGAGGTGGGCGTGGCGAGCGCGCTGATCGCCGCGATGTCGCTGCTGGCGGCGATCGCCAACCTGGGCACCAGCGCCGCACTCGTGCAGCGGCTCCCGACGCGCCGCGCCGACGCCGACTGGTCGCGGACCACCACCGCCAGCCTTGCCACCGGCACGGTCGCCGGCCTGGCCTTCGGGTTGGTGGGCGCGCTGGTGCTGCCCGAGCTCTCGAGCCACCTGGACGCGGTCGGCTCGCAGGCCGCGTACGCGCTGCTGTTCACGGTCGGCGTGGCGCTGTGGAGCCTGTCGGTGACCTCGGACTACCTCTTCATCGCCGAGCGCCGCACGGAGAACATGTTCGTGCGCAACCTGGTCTTCGGGCTCGCCAAGCTCGCGGCCGTCGTGGCCATCGCGCAGGCCGGCGACGAGTCGGCGCTCGGCATCTTCGGCTCGTGGATCGCGGGGTGCGCGCTCGCACTCACGGTCGCCTTCGTGGTGCTGGTGCCGCGCCTGGGGCGCCGCTACCGGCCGACGCTGTCCGGCGTCGGGAGCGAGATCCGCGGGATGGGCACCTCCTACGCGGGCAACTACGTGATCTCGATCGGCAACCAGCTCGGGGTGTTCCTGCTGCCCGTGCTGGTGGTCAGCCGGCTGTCGGCAACCGACAACGCGTACTTCTACGTGGCGTGGGTGCTGGGCGGCGCGTTCTTCGTCATCTCGTCGGCGATCGGCTCCGCGCTGTTCGCCGAGGGCGCCAACGACCCCCCCACGCTTGACCAGCAGTCGCGCTCCAGCGTGCGGATCACCGCGGCCCTGCTCGGCCCGATGATGCTGTTCTTCTTCGTCGCCGCCGGCTGGCTGCTGGGCCTCTTCGGCCAGGCGTACGCCGACCACGCGCAGACGCTCCTGATCCTGCTCACCGCCTCGGCGGTGCCCGACGCGATCACGAACCTCTACGTGGCGCGGCTGCGCGCACAGGGACGGCTCGCCTTCCCCGCCGCGATGACCATGGGGATGGCGGCCATCACGGTCACCACCGCCTGGATCCTGCTCCCGCCGATGGGGCTGGCCGGGGCCGGCGTGGCGTGGCTGGCGGGCCAGTGCACGGGCAGCGTCGCGTGCCTGGCGGACGCGCTGCGCGGGCGGTCGCGAGTCAGGACCGCGGCCTGAGCGGCCGCTTGATCCGCGGCCAGAGGATCGTGGCCAGGAACGGCATCGGGTCGTCCGCGGCGATCACGTGCCAGGCGTCGCAGCGCGCCTGCCAGTGCGCCCAGCGGAGCGGCGGCATGCCCTCCGCGCGCGCGGCGCGGTAGTCCTTCCAGGGCATCGACCACGTGACCCCGGGGCGCGCGCGCGCGGCGGAGGGGCGCGGCAGGCCCACCAGGTCGGCGTAGACGATCGCCGGGATGTTGACCCCCGCCAGCGCGCCCGGGTGGTGCCAGAGGGTGAAGCGCGGGTTGACCTCGAGCAGGCGCAGCGCGCCCGACGGCGCGCGCTTGAAGTCGAGCTTGGCCACCCCGCGCAGGCCCAGCGCGCGCGTGCACTCGCGGCCGAGCTCGCGCACGTCGCCGGCGTCGGTGATCTCGAGCGCGGTCGTCTCGCCGAAGCGGATGGGCAGCGTGCGCAGCTTGCGCCCGGTGAACTCGGCGGCCGTCTCGCCGCCCTCGTCCACGTAGGCGTGGTAGCTCTCGATCCGGTCCTCCGCGCCGGGCACGAGCTCCTGGGCCACCAGGTCCATCCCGATCCGGACGAGCCCCGGCCATGCCGCCCCGAGCTCGCGCTGCGAGCCCAGCTCCAGCGCCTTTCGGCCGGCGCCGTGCGGGCGCCACAGGGCCTCGCGCCGGGTGACCGGCTTCACGACCAGCGGGAACTCCAGCGGCAGGTCGGGCGGCGCGGAGCCCTCACGCGGCCGCAGCGCGACCGATCGCGGGACGGGCAGGCCGAGGCCCTCCGCCAGCGCGCCGAAGCTCGCCTTGTCCACGCAGCCCTCGATCGTCTCGGCGTCCGCCAGGACGAGCCGGAACGCGCCGTCCAGCGCGTCCCGGTTGCGCGAGCAGAACAGAAGGTCGCGGTCCTGCTGCACGAACAGCGGCGCGGGCCGCGGCTGGCGCTCGGCGAACGCCAGCAGGTTGCGCAGCAGCGCCTCCGGCCGCTCCCAGCTGTCCTCCCACCCGATCCGCTCGGAGCTGAAGCGCGAGCGGGCCGGCGCCCAGTCCGGCTGCGCCACGCACGCCGTCCGCACCCCTGCCAGCCCCAGCGGGCGGATCACGTCCGTGTCGCCGATTACGCAGGCCGGCGGCCCGCCTCCAAGCTCTCTTCGCCGCGGGCTCATCCCCCTCCCCCCACAGGATGCCGCGGGCCGCCGCTGGACGTTTGTTCGATGGCCCAGACGGCGGCTCACAGCCACCGCCCGCGATCCGACATAACGGGAGTGAACTTCCTCGCCCGTCACCTGGTAGCGCTTGCCGCGGTGGCGGCGATCGGGCTCGGCGTGCCGGCCGGCGCCTCGGCCCGCCAGATCGCCTTCGGCGCGTACACCCCCGACGCGCTGTCCGACGGTGGCGCGGGGGCCGACGCCTTCGCTGACAAGATCGGCCGCAAGCCGGTCGTGATCCACTGGTACCGCAACTGGGACGAGGATCTGATCGTGCCCCGCGACCTGCACGACGTGGCCGGCCGCGACGCGCTCCCGCTGATCACCTGGGAGCCCTACGGGCACGCGCTCCACTCGATCTCCGGCGGCAGCTACGACGGCTACATCCGCCAGTCCGCGCGCGACGCGGCCGCGGCGGGCAGCCCGATGTTCGTGCGCTACGCCCACGAGATGAACGGCGACTGGTTCCCCTGGGGACTGGGCGCCAACGGCAACAGCGCCGGCGACTACGTGGCCGCATGGCGCCACGTGGTCAGGATCTTCCACCAGGAGGGCGCCTCCAACGTGCGCTTCACCTGGTGCCCCAACACCGGCAAGTTCGACTCTCTCTACCCCGGCGACGACTACGTGGACTGGCTCTGCCTCGACGGCTACAACTGGGGCGCGAAGTGGGATGTCTGGGACTCGTGGGACGAGGTGTTCGGCGACTCGTACCGGTCCATCACGCGCCTGAGCAGGAAGCCGCTGATGATCGCCGAGACCGGCGTGAACGAGCAGGGTGGCGACAAGGCCGCCTGGATCCGCAAGTCCTTCTCCGAGGACACGATGAGCCGCTATCCGCGCCTGCGCGCCGTGCTGCTGTTCAACAAGGACCAGGACGGCGCGGTCTGGCGGATCGACAGCTCGAGCGACGCTCTCAAGGCCTACCGGGCGGTGTTCTCGTCGCCGCTGTTCGGCCTCGACGCGAAGTCGCTGCTCGACAGCGCGCCGGGGAGCGACGAGCCGGTCCCGACCGACACATCGGACCTGACGGCGCAGGCCCGGCCGCCCGTGACAGGCGCCCGCGGGCCCCGCTGCGGTCTGCGGCGCGGCCGCGTGCTCGACCTCCGGCCGTCCTGGGACGTCAGCGTCCCGATCCGCTGCAATCGCGCGGCCACCGGCACCTGCCGCGGCACGATCGTGCTGAGGCGCGGTCGCTCCGGGGTGCTCGGACGGGCGCGCGTGGACCTGCACGACGGCCTGCGCCAAGACGTGATCACCGGCGTGCCGGGTTGGGCGAAGTCATCGCTCCGCAGCCGTTCGCGCCTGCGGGTGCGGGTCACCCTGCGGACCGGGTCGGGCTGCCGCGGGAGCTCCGGGCGCCGCGTCAAGCTCGTCCGGCGCTGACAACCCTTCAGCCGGCCGCGGTCTCCAGGCCGCGCCGCGCTATCTCCTCGAGCACGCGCGGCAGTGCGGCGGCGGTGCGGCGGTGGGAGCCCTCGGCGCCGTAGGCGTCGGAGTCGTGCAGCAGGATCACGTCGCCGCCGCGGAGGTCGCGGGTGGCGGCCGCGACGATCGAGTCCACCCGGGCGCCGGGCGTGAAGTCGCGCGAGTCGCGCGACCAGAGCAGCGGGTCGAGCCCGCGCGCCCGGACGGCCCGCAGGCCGGGCCAGGAGAACTTGCCGTACGGCGGCCGGTAGAGGGCGGGCCGAACGCCGGCGGCGTCGGCGATCGCCGCGTGGGCGCGCGCCAGGTCGTCCGCGAACGCGCGCGACGTGAGCCGCAGCGGCAGCCGGTGACGGTGGGCGTGCACCCCCACCGCGTGCCCCGCCGCCGCGACCTCGCGCGCCAGCGCCGGGTCGCGCTCCACCTGCTCGCCCACGAGGAAGAACGTGGCCGTGGCGCCCGCCGCGGCCAGCGCGGCCAGCACCGCCGGGGTGCCCTCCGGATGGGGCCCGTCGTCGAAGGTCACGGCCACCGCGCGGTCCGAGTCGATCCGGCGCGGCGCGCCGAGCGCTCGGCAGGCGAGCGGCACGCGGGGAGCCAGGGCCGGCAGGCACCACCCGGCCGCTGCCAGGCCGCCGGCCCAAGCGGTCGCCCGCACGGCGCGCGCGGTCATCTGGCGGAGGTCGGGGGCGGCATGCCGGGGACCGTTCCCCAGCGGTGCTTGAGCGCCGAGCCCACGATGTTCCTGGCGGTGCCCGCGTAGCGCGGCAGGGCCAGCGCCGAGCGGAAGGCCGCGAGCGCCCGGGGCGAGCTGTCCACGTTCCAGTTGGCCCAGTTCTTGCGGCCGTTGAACCAGATCACCGCCCGGACGCGGGCCATCCGCACGAGGTCGCGCGCGAACGTCTGCCTGATCCAGTCGGCCTTGTCGCCGCCGATCTCGCTAGCGCCGATCTCGGCGATGGCGACGGGACGCGACGAGATCCGCTCGACCTCGTGGTACGAGTCGCGGAAGATGGCCCTGGCCGACTTCCAGTCCCACGGCCCGCCCCAGCTGAAGCCACTCAGGCCAACCCAGTCCACGTACCTGTCGCCCGGGTAGAGCCGGCGCGACGGCGGGTTGCCGCTCTTGTCGTCGGCGTTCGGCGCCCACATCCAGCGGACGTTGCGAGCCTTCTGTCCACGGAAGATCCGGACGATCCGCCGCCACGCGCGCACGTAGTCGCGCGCCACGTTGCCGTCGACGCCCTCGCCCCACGGGTACCAGTCGCCGTTCATCTCGTGAGCGAAGCGGACCATGATCGGCCGCCCCCAGTCGGCAGCCGCGCGCGCGGACCGCCGCAGGTAGCCGTCGTACTCCCCGTTCGCGATGTCGCGAAGCGGGCGGTCCCACGGCTCCCACGTGACCATCGGGAGCGCCCCGCGGCGCGCCACGCGCGTGAGCGTGCGCGCGTCGAACGGACGCTCGTCGAAGCGGCGGTACCAGACGACGATCGCGGGCCGGCGGCCGACCTGCCGCGCGTAGCGGTTGATCAGCGACGGGTGCGCCGCGGCGCCCGGGATGTAGGCGCCCACCGCCACGCGGTCCGGCGCGCCGGCCGCCGGCGCGGCGATCAGCGCGGCCGCCGCCGCCGTGCCGAACAGCGCCGTGGCCAGCCGCCTGGCCGGCGTCATCCCCGCCGTCTCCGGCGGGTCGCGGCCACCGTGCCGTACGCGTAACCGGCGACGGTCGTCGCGAGCGAGGCGACGATCGCCGCCGCGCGCCCCAGTCCGGCGGAGTCGCCGCGCAGCGCGTCGCGCAGGCCGCGGGCCACCCCCCGCGGCAGCACGCGCGACACGTAGGCGCGCTCGCTCTGGAGCCCCGGGCCCATGCCGACGCTCCGCGCGACGAGGGCCTTCGACCGGCCCTCGATCCAGCTCCGCCGGAACAGGTAGTCCCACGTGGCCCGCTCGGACGGCACGGCGTGATGCACGACGGCGCCGGGCACGTGCAGCACGGTGCAGGCCCGGCGCGCGCGCCCCACCCGGATCGACAGCTCGGTCTCCTCGCAGCACATCTGCGCCACGCCGCCGCGGCCGAGCGCGGGCGCGAAGCCGCCGACCTCGTCGAGGGCCTCGCGGCGAAAGGACATGTTGGAGCCGAACGAGTTGCGCACCGGAGCGACGGCCGTCGGGACGCCCGTGTGCGTGCCGCCCACGATCCAGTGCAGCTCGCGCGGCAGCCACGCCGGCTCCCCGTCCACGAACTCCGGGATCACTACCCCGCCGGCCCCCACCACGCGCGGGTCGTCGTACCAGCGGGCCAGGCGCTCCAGCCAGCGGCGGTCGGCGCGCGCGTCGTCGTCGAGGAAGGCCACGACCTCGCCGCGCGCGTGGCGCACGCCGGTGTTGCGGCCGCCCGACAGGCCGGCCGGGCCGTCGTTGGGGACGACCCTCACCCGCGTGAAGGCGCGCCGCGCACGCTCGAGCAGCAGGTCGTCGTGGTCGATCACGAGCAGCACCTCGACCGGGGGGTGCGACTGGTCGAGCACCGACTGGATGGCCGCTTCGATCGCGGGCCAGCGCGCGGAGGTGTATGCGCACACCACAACGGTGAACGTGGGAAGGGCCGAGCCCGCGGGACCCGGGCGGGAGGCGGCCGGGTCGGCCGTCAGCGCGTCAGGGAGCGGGCGCATCGGTCGCCTCCGCCGCCCGCTCCGCCGGTTCCATCGCCGCCAGCAGGTTCACGCCGGTCCGCCCGAACTTGGGGAACGGCGTGGCCGCCGCGGCCGAGGGCGTCGGCGACGGCCGTGGCGCCAGGCGTTGGAGCACGATGGTCCTCAGGACGCGGAACCCGTCGCGGAACACCTTGAGGTTGCTGGTCCCGTGCACGCGCGCGCGCTCGTAGCTCGGCACCTCGGTCACCACCAGCCCGGAGCGGGCCGCCGAGATGTTCATCAGCGTCTCGACCTCGAACCCCTTCGCGGTGAGGGTCATGTGGTCGACGCACTCGCGCCAGAAGGCGTTGTAGCCGTAGCAGAGGTCCGTGTAGCGGGTGCGGAACAGGAGGTTCACGAGCGTAGTGAGGTAGCGCGCCCCGAAGCGCCGGACGCGCGTGAGGTCGTCGCTGCCGCCGCCGGCCAGGAAGCGGGAGCCCTTGGCGAAGTGCGCTCCCGCGGTCAGCGCCGCGACGAAGCGGGGGATCTCCGCCGGGTCGGTCGACCCGTCGCCGTCCAGGGTCACGATCACGTCGCCCGACGCCGCGGCCAAGCCGAGCGCGAGCGCGTCGCCCTTGCCGCGCCCGGCCTGGTGGATCACGCGCACGCCCGGCCACCCTTGCCGCGCGATGGCGACGGTGCCGTCGCGCGAGCTCGCGTCGACCACGATCAACTCGTGGATGTGGGGCGGGAGCGCGACGATCACGGCCGGCAGGTTGCGCGCCTCGTTGAGCGTCGGGATCACGACGCTCACCCGCGGGTCCTGCGGACGGTCCCCCAGCCTATGTTCGACTTCGCGAGTCGCGGCGACCGGCTCGCGAAGGTACCCCCTCACAGCTGCAGCTTCCATGCGCCCCTCTGTGGCGGCCCGCGATTACTCCCCTCGAGGCTCCGCGTCCGCTAGGGGAATCGTGGCGGACTATTCGGATTAAGTCAAGCTGACGGTCCTGGCGCCGCCTAGGGCAGGATCGGCGTCCAGACGAACGCCGTCCGGTAGGCGAAGACGTCGCCGTCGCGGTACAGCTCCGCGGTCACGCGCTTGGGGCTCTCGGTGAACGGCAGCTGGATGCTGGCCGACCACGTGGCCGACGCGCCCAGCTCGATCGTCCGGTCGAGGAACGTGCGGCGCATGCCGGTCACGACCACCCGGTACGAGCGCGGCCCCCCCTCCAGGTTCCGCACCCCGATCCGTGCCGAGGTGGCGGGAAGGCTCCCCGCCGGCACGGCCCACAGCTGCGTGAAGCGCACCGTCCGGTCGTGATCCTGCGCGCTTGCTCGCGAGTGGGCGATCGCGCCCACCGCCACCGCCGCCGCCGCGATCGAGAGCACCGCCGGGAGCGCGCGGCGGACGTGGGCACGGTTCTCGCGCGGGGCCAGCAGAGCCGCGTCGATCGCCAGGAGGACGACGAGCCAACCGACCGCGGTCACTCCGTCGACCACCGACAGCGCCAGTCCCGCGGCCACCAGCATCGACGCGGCCACGACGATCGCCACCGCGCCGGCGTCCACGGCGTCGCGCCGGCCGACGGCCCACCTGCGCGCGGCCAGCGCCAGGAGCAGCAGGAGCAGCGCGAACGCCGCCGCGCGCGCCACACCCGCGACCGTGACGGCGAACAGGGGGCTCACGCGGCGGCTCCGTCGATCGCGGCCCGGTAGAGCTCCTCGATCCGCGGCAGCGCGCGTTCGGCCGCGAACAGCCGGGCTCGCTCCCGCGCGGCGGTGGCGAGCCGGTCGCGCAGCGCCCCGTCGTCGATCAGCCGCCGGATGGCGGCCGTCAGGGCGTCCACGTCGCCGCTCGGCACCAGCAGCCCGCTCTCCCCGTCGACGATCAGCTCCGAGTGCCCGCCGGGCGTGGTGCCGATCGCCGCGCGCCCGCGGCTCATCGCCTCGTGCACGACGTTGCCGAACGGCTCGGCCAGCCGCGACGGGAAGACGCCGAACAGCGCTCGGTCCCAGGCCGCCATGACCGTGGCGTGAGCCACCGACTCGAGCACCGTGACGCCGGGCGGGAAGCTCCGCGGCGTGTCGATCTCGCGAGTTCCGATCAGCACGAGCGGGGGCGGGGCGGGTAGCCGCCCGTACGCCTCGAGCAGCTCGGGGACGCCCTTCACGCGGCGCAGCGCGCCGACGAACAGGATGCAGCCCTCCGGCACGCGCGCCAGCGTCTCCGCGTCCGGCGGGCCGGCCGGCGCCTCGCCGAGGAACGGCGGGACCGCCGCGTCGGCGGGCGAGCCGCGCGCGATCCGGGTGCGTCCGGCCAGCAGGTGCTGCCAGGCGACGCGCCGGGTGTGCGCGCTGTTGAAGTGCGCGCCGCGCGCCCGGCGCGCCAGCAGCCGGCGGCCGCCCAGCACGCCGCCCACGGCCACGGCGCCCTTCGCGCGGCCGTAGTGCTGCGCCGCGCACTCGAGGCACTTGACCGGCGCGGGCCCGGAGCACGGCTCGCGCTGGAAGCGCACCAGCGTTCGAACCGCGCACAGGTTCCCGTAGTCGCGGATCGACAGCACGAGCGGGATCGCGGTGCCCGACAGCGCGGCGGCGCACGAGTAGGTGAGCCAGCCGTAGCTGTGGACCACGTCCGGCGCGAACCGGCGGAAGAGGCGCCTGAAGCGGAGAACGGCCTCCGGGTCCGGGAACGGCGGCGGGACGTGCTTGTAAGGGTCGTCGGACACGAACGGCACCCGCGACGTGAGGTCGCGCAGGCGGTGCACGGGGATCCCGTCGCGCTCCTCCGTCGCCGGCAGCCGGCGCTGCCAGGCGGTGGCCACGGCCACGCCGTGGCCGCGGCGCGCGAGCCCGGCGGCCAGCAGCTGCACCGACCGGTCGGCGCCGCCGATCATCGGCGCGTAGGCGTCGGTCACCAGCAGCACCCGGTAGCGGTCGCTCACGGCCCGGCGCCTCCAGGTCCGCCTGCAGGCCCCGCGGGCGGCGCGTCCGGCCCGGCGCCGCCCAGGCGCGGCGTGCCCGGCGCCACCAGCACCGGCCCCGTGTCGCAGCGGTACTGCTCGCCCGCCCTGCGCGTGTCGTAGACCACCAGGTTGCCGCTGTCCAGCGGGCGGCCGACCGGGCAGACGCGGTCGTACTTGAGCAGCGCCTGGAGGCTCGGCGCGAAGCGGTGCCGGTAGGCGCCCGGCTCGTCGCGCTCGAAGTACACGCCCACGGCGGGCAGCGCGCGGCTCAGCCGGCGGTCCACCACCAGATAGCGCAGGTCGTCCTTCACGAGCGCGTAGCGCACGTCGGCGTCCACCGCCGGGGCGGTGATCGTGCGCGGCACGTTGCGGCCCAGGATCTCGCCGCCCTGCGGCTCCTGGAGGCCGAGCGACCCCCAGAGCAGGCCGTTCGCGCGATCGGCCACCACGCGGTTGCCGATCCCGAGCTGGTCGCGCGACCAGCGGGCGGCGGCCATGCCCTCGGGCTCCACCGAGCGGGGATCGCCGATCACCAGGTAGTCCCCGGGCAGCCGCGCGTAGCGCGCCCAGCCGATCACGATGCCGCCCAGGAACAGCACCGACGCCGCGGCCACGACGGCCGGCACGGCCAGCCGCGGCCGCGCGAGGCGCCGCGGGAGGCGCGCCCCGCCCTCGAGCGCCACGATCGCGGCCAGGAAGGCGATCCCGATGAACACGAACTCGGACGCCCGGTTCGAGATCTCCGTGCCCTCCTCGGTCAGCCGCAGCGGCAGCGTGATCGGGTAGACCAGGCCGGCGAGCGCGATCGTGGCCGCCAGCGGCTCGAACCGCCGCCAGAGGGCGCGCGTGCCGAAGGCAACGGCCGCCAGCGCTATCGCCACCGCGGCGAAGCCCAGGAGCTGCTCCGGGATCGGTGTCCTGGGCACGCCCGCGGCCTCGAAGATCCGCTTCGCTCCCGACTGGCCCAGCACCAGGTCGACGAGCGATCCGCCCGCCTCCCTGAGCACCGGGCCGATGTACCCGCCCGTCTTCTGCGCCACGAGCGTCACCCAGACGGCGAGGAACGCGCCCCCCGCCGCGGCCAGGATCCACAGGTCGTCGCGGCGCCGCCCGCCAGTGCGCCTGGCCGTCCACGCGTCGATGCCGGCCCACACGGCCAGGAACAGGACCAGCGCCAGCGAGGTGAGCGGGTGCGCCACGGTGATCGTGATGACGATCGGCAGCGTGAGCCACGCGGTGCGGCGCATGCGGGCGTCGGGCCGGCGGGGGTCGGGCCGCGAGCGCGCCGTCATCGCCAGCGCGACCACCGCGAGCGGTAGGGCGAACGACTCGTAGGCCCACTGCGAGTCGAAGAAGACGAAGTTGGGGTTGGAGGCGTAGACGATCGTCGCCACCGCCGCCACGCGCGCCGAGGCGGCCGCCTCGAAGACCAGGAACAGCCCGACCATCAGCGCCACCCGCAGCACGCCGATCAGCAGGAGGCCGGAGGTGAAGATCGACAGACCGGTGACCGTGGAGATGGCCGACGTGACGAGCTCGAGCGCCGGATAGAAGGGGTGCACCGGGATCAGCGGGTTGTGCTCGAACGGCCGGCCGAAGCGCTCGATGTCCACGGTCGTGCGGAGCGTCGAGAACTCGTCGTGGAACGTGAAGTGCGTCGGGCTGTGGAGCACCTTGACGAGGTAGAGGCCGACGCCCAGCAGCACCACCCCGATCACGGCCTCGCGGCGCGACCGAACGCGCAGCGCGTGCACCAGCGCGGGCACGAAGATCGCGAGCACGCCCACCCAGAACAGCGTGTACGCGCCGCCGCGCCCGTCGCGCGCCGCGTCGTCGGCCAGCGCGACCACCAGCAGCCCGATCGCGATCGCCAGCGCCAGCGCTGCCGCACGCGCGGCGTTCACGCCCGCCGTGAGCGGGCGGGCGGGCTCGACCGCGGCGCCCCGCTCGGTCCGCGTGCGGGGCAGCGGCGACGTGAGGATCGGGACCCCCGTCACGCGCCGCCTCGTCTCGAACAGCAGCCACGTGGCCGCCCACGCCAGCGCGCCGGCGTCGCCCACGACCACTCGAAGGGTGTTCGTGGATGCGCCGCTCGCCAGGGTCACGGCGACGGCGAACGACAGCACGCCGACGGCGATCGCGATCGATCGTGCCCCGCGCAGCAGGGCGCGCAGCACCGGATGGCCCCACGGGCGGCCGAGGTACGCGGCCAGGATCGACGGCGCCGCGACGACCAGTGCGAACGCGTTCCTCCCGCTCCCGCCGACGATCGGCAGGGCCAGCCACGTGCCGGTCAACAGCAGCGCCAGCAACAGCCCCACGAACGGCTCGGCGCGAAGGAGGTCCACGCGGCCGGCGCGGATCCGCAGCGCGAGCAGGCCGCGCGTCCCGCGCGGGGCGGCGTCCACCGTCAACCGCACGTGGGGGAGGAAGCCGGCCGGGCCGGACGCGACCGAGCCGCCTCCCGGCGTCGCCGCCATCAGCTGACAGGAGGCTTCGAGGTCGGGCCCTGGCTCGACCTCGAAGCGGTGGCTCGCCGCGTCGCCCAGGTTCGGCACGGCACACCACACGCGTGCCTCCCGCCACCCGAGCCAGCGCGCGATCCGGTCGCCCAGCGACCGTATGCGCAGCGGCTCGCGCGCGGCGCCCGGGCGCTCCTCGTACGAGTAGCGCAGCACCCTGCGCCGGTCCGCGTCGCGCAGCGAGACGAGCACGGGCAGCTGGCCGGCCAGCGTCTGCGCCAGCGTTCGGAACGGCTCGTGCGCCCACGCGCGCGAGACCGCCTCCGAGCCGCCGCCCGCGATCTCGTCGAGCGCGGCGCCGGCGTCCTCCGGCGACCCGGCGACCACTCGCCACACGAGCCGGCGCACGTCGTCGTCGACCGCCGCGCCCGCGCCCTGCGCGATCGCCAGGAGCCCGGCGGCCAGCACCTCCGCGGTCTCGTTGCGGCCAAGGGCCACCACCGGCTCGCCCGCCTCGTCACGGGGGTCGGCGGATTCCGCGTCCAGGTTCTTGTCGAGCAGCCCGAGTGGGACCAACACCGGCGTTCCGCGCGGCGCGCTGGCCCAGGCGATCCCCGGCAGCTCGAAGTCGACGGCCACCGACCGCCGCACCGCCCCGCCGCCCTCTGGGGCGATCGTCTCGGTGCGCCGCTCCACCCAGTCGCGGCTGTGCGCGAGCAAGGTCGCCACCACGGCGCCCGCGACCACGGCCTGCGGGTCCGCCAGCGACGGCGGCAGGTCGGAGGCGCGGCCCGGCGCGCGCTGCGCGTCGGCTCCGCGCCGCCGCGGCGGCCGCTGGCGCCGGCGTGTGCGCAGCGTCCTCATCGAATCGGGTCCCCGTCCGTCTGGCGACGGTCCGTAGGCGTCCATGCTGTCCGGATACGCCGATTATCCCGGGAGGCTCGAAATCTCGCCACAACCAGGTGAGATTCCCCGTTCCGAGGCGCGATCCTGGGGGGCGGGCGGGCGCTTGCGCCGCGCGCCGCGAACGTGTAGCCTGCCGCAGTTCTCCTCGGGCGAGCCGCCCGGGAGGAGAGGGGGCATGGCCGACCGACGCAGGGCACCAGTGAAGTGATCGCCAATCGCTTCACGATCGGCTGCGTCTCCGCGGTCGCCACGAAGGCCGTAGGCCTCACCGCGGCGGCGCCGTCCGCCTGGGCGCAGTATCCCGGTCCTGGCTATACGACAACGATCGATGGTGGGCCGCCCGCCGCGGCCGACCCGACGATGATCACCAAGCTGGACTATCCCAAGCAGGGGAACACGACCTGGGTCCTGTACGGCACCGGAAACCAGGCGTTCACGTCGCTCAACGATCGCGTCAAGTTCTATAACGCCGGCCTGGCTCACGGGCCTGAGCGGTGGTGGTCGAACTACAGCAGCAACAGCGTCCCGTGGGCGCCCGACGTTCGGTGGAACCCCAACGCCGGTAAGTACTTCATGTATTACGCGATGACCAATTGGGGATCGCCGTATTCCGCAATCGGCATGGCGGTGAGCTCGAGTGGACTGCCTGGAACATGGATCGACCACGGCAGCCCGGTCCTGTGGTCCAGCCCTTACGACCCCTGGAACGCGATAGATCCGCACCTGCTCCACGAGGGCAACAGGGCGTGGCTCACCTGGGGCTCGTTCGAGAACGGGATCTACACGGAGCCGGTCGATCCCGGAACCGGCCTGCCGACGGGAGCCTACGCGACGAACATCGTCAACCACGGGTACGGCGCCCCCATCGAAGGTGCCGACCTCATGCGATGGGGTTCGTACTACTACCTGTTCTTCTCCCAGGGCTCCTGCTGCAACGGCTTCAGCAGCGACTACAACGTTCGCGTCGGTCGCTCGACCTCGCCGACGGGCCCGTTCGTCGACAAGTCAGGGCGAGCCCTCACGGCGGGCGGCGGCTCTGTGGTCCTCGCGTCCCACGACTGGGTTCACGGGCCCGGGGGTCAGAACCTCGAATGGGATCCGTGGGACAACAAGATGTTCATGCTCTACCACTACTGGGACACTCGCTATCCGGAATCTCGGGGCAGGGTCTTCGGGATCAACCACATCCAGTTCGACGGGAGCGGCTGGCCCTGCTGGTGTTGAGCGCCCGCCGAGGGGGATTTGGCGGTGGGTGACGATGCGAAGACGTACGAGGCGCCGGTGCTCCATGGGCGCCACGTGTATCTCCGCGCGACGATGCCTGAGGACTACTCCTTCCTGCGGCAGATGGAGACGAGCAGCCCGATTGCGCACAGGTGGCGGTTTCGCGGAGCGGTGCCCAGCCCGGAGGAGTGGGCGCAGGCGTCGTCCCAGGGCATGCTGGCGCAGTTCATGGTCGTGGAGCAGCGGGAGCATCGCCCGATCGGCATCGTGTACTTCTACAACCCCAGCTTCCAGGACGGATTCGCCTGGCTCGCGGCTGCTCGGTTCGGACCGCCCGACCCGTCGCCCCTGATGACGATCGGCATCGGCCTCGGGGTGAACTACGCGTTCACCTGCTGGAACCTTCGCAAGCTCTACATGGAGGTCCCGGAGTACAACTACTCCCAGTTCGCCTCCAGCGCCGCGCGCTGGTGCGAGATCGAAGGTCACCTACGGGGGCACTGGTACTTCGACGGGCAGTTGTGGGACGTCCTGACGCTGGCGCTCTATCGCGACAGGTGGATGACCATCGCGCCGAAGCTGCTCGCCGCCGAGCAGCCGGAGAGCGCCTCGCCGGACGGGCTCCGTGGCCGTTCGACGACGAAACGGCGAGTCGTAGTGAAGTATCAGTGAACGACCAGGGCGGTGGTGAAGCGGGCTGGGAGCGGTTCGCGGCTGAGATCGCCCAGATAGCCGAGGTGCCCTCCACCGAGGTGGGCCCCGAAGCACGCATCGTCGAGGACCTCGGGTACGACTCGCTGGCGCTCGCCGAGCTCGCCCTGGTCCTGATCGACGACTACGACATGGAGGCCCTGGCGGAGTCGCTCGGGGAGAAGACGTGGGACGGCGTGACCGCGGGGCAGCTCTACGACGAGTACTGCTCAGCTGCGGCCCGCAGGCCGGACGGGCGCTCGGAGCTGTCCTCCCAGGGCTGAGATGATTCGGGAACGCTCAGCGCTCGAGCCGCGCACGACCGCGCCTGCGAGCGGCGCCGCGGACCTGTGGGAGGCGATCGCACGACCGTCGACGCTGTCGCGGGACCTGTGGGAGTGGACCGGGTCCGGCTTCCGGGAGGGCAGCTGGGGGGACCTGCTGGGCTCCTCCTGCAGAGCGGCCGCAGCCCTGAGGCGCCGCGGGGTCCAGCGGGGCGAGATCGTCGCCGCGGTCATCACGAACTCGCATGCGGCCATCGGCGGGCTCGTGGGGGCGTGGTTCGCGGGCGGACGGGTGGCCTCGCTGCCGGTCCTCGCGCGGGGGATGTCGCCCTCGCAGTACGTGGCGCAGCTGCGCAGGCTCATCGGGGAGCTGGACGCGAGCGTGCTGTTGGCCGAGGCGCGCTTCCTGGAGCTGCTGCCGGTCGAGGACGGCCTGGGAGCCGAGCTGGTCTCCTACGAGAGCCTGCTCGAAGGGGACGGCCGCGCGGATCCGGAGCCGCTCGGGCGCGACGAGGTCGTCTTCATCCAGTACTCGTCGGGCACGACCGGCGAGCCGAAGGGGGCGATGCTCACCGCCGACGCGATCGGGAACCAGCTGCTGCGTCTCGCCGAGGCCATGGAGCTCGACCCCGAGCGGGACGTCGGTGTCACGTGGCTGCCGCTATCGCACGACATGGGGCTGTTCGGATGCGTGTTGTGCGCCTGGGCGGCCGGCATCCCGCTGCTCTATGGGACCCCGGAGCGGTTCATCACCGGACCGCACACCTGGCTCGAGGACTGCGCGGCCGTTGGGGCGACGGTCACCGCCGCGCCCCCGTTCGCGCTCGATCTCGCCGCCAGGTCGGCGCGGCGCCGTGTCTCCGGGCCGCTCTCGGTACGGACATGGCTGATCGGCGCCGACCAGATCGACTGGAGCCGGTTGACCCAGGGCGTCGAGGCTCTGGCGCCGCTCGGGGTGAGCCTGGAGTCGATCACCCCCGCGTACGGGCTTTCCGAAGCGACCCTGGCGGTCACCGTCGGAGACCTTCGGGAGGCTCCGAACGTGGTCGACGTGGACGGCCCCGCATTGATGGCGGGGAACCTGGAGTCGGCGGCGCCGGACGGCCCGCGCGCGCTCCGGCTCGTCTCGGCGGGGTCGCCGATCCGCGATGTGCGGCTGCGGATCTCGGAGTCAGTCGGCGAGGTGCGCGTCAGGACCCCGAGCCTGGCGGCGGGATACCACGGTAACGAGGCGGAGACGCGGAGAACGTTTCAGGATGGAGAGCTGCGAACCGGCGACGTCGGCCTGATCGTCGACGGTGAGCTCTACATCGTCGGGCGCTCGGACGACGTGATCGTCGTCGGCGGTCGCAACGTGCACGCGCACGAGCTGGAGACCCGCCTTGGCGCTCATCCCGGCGTGCGAGCGGGCAATTGCGCGATGATCGACCCACGCGACGGGTCCGGATCGGTCGCCCTGGTCGCGGAGATCGATGCCGGCAGCGTCGATGAGGCCGCGCTTGCCCAGGCGCTGCGCCGCACCGCACACGAGCTGGCCGGCGTCCGCGTCCGGCAGTGCCTCTTCCTTCCGCGAGGGCGCTTTCCCAAGACTCCCACCGGCAAGATCCAGCGGTTCCGGTGCCGTGCGCTTCTGGCCGACGAGGCGGCCGGAGTCCACGTGCCGGGTCATCGTCAACGGAGGTAAGCGCTTGAGACGCAAGGAAACCTACGTGCTGTCCGCGGTGCTGCTCGGTCTGGTCGTTGGCGGGTGTGGCGGAGACTCGTCAGGCGGAGACGAACCGGGCCGTGCCGGTGTCAGAGGGACGACCACCGCCCCATCGACGGAGCCTGCCGACGCCGGCCGCGCTCGGAAGGGCGAGTCGAGCGGCGGCCGCTCCCACAAGCGCCGCGGACGGGAATCCCCGCGTCGATCGCCGTCTGGCGATGACCGGACGCCCTCCGTCAGGACGCGAGCATGGTCTGGAACGGCAAGCCTCCAGCTGATAGCGACCAAGGGCCGCGTCTCCACCTACAGGGGACCGGTGTCCGGCCCGCTCCCCGGGCAGGTGAGGGCACGCCTGACCCTCCAGGGACCCAGTGCCTACGGCAACTTCGTGGCCCGCCTGCGGGGCGGGACCATCGAAGGCAGCCTCAGCGTGGTCAGCAGCTTGGGGCGGGGCGAGGTCCGCTACTCGGGGAACGCGACGACAACGCGAGGCACGCGCCGCTACGCCCGACTGACGGCGACGAGCCTGACTGTGGATGGACGCAGCAGCCCGGGCGGCATAACCATGACGTTCTCCGGCCAGCTTCGCTACTAGTCGTGTTGCTTATCGCGCGCTCAGGGTAGATAGAGAGCGATGGGCCGGTTGATCGACCTCGTCCGGGGGTGGCCAGGGAAGCCATCCCATCCACCGCTGACCGACGCCAGCATCGGCGCCTACACGGTCGGGGTCGCGATGCTCGCCGCCGGCGCGCTCGGCATCGAGGAGGAGGAGATGGCCCACGGCTCGCTGATCGCGATCTCGGGTGGGCTCGCGCTCGCCGCACCCACCGCCCTGACCGGACTGCTCGACTGGCTTCGGATCGAGAAGGGCACACCGCGGCGCACCGTAGCCACGATCCATCTGATCACGATGGTGTCGGCGACCCTGGTGTTCGCGGGAGCGTGGCTGGCTCAGCGACCCGGTTACCTGGACGGACAGGTCGAGTCGCTCGGGCTCGGCCTCGGCCTGGCCGCGGAGATCCTTCTCGCCGCCGGGGGATACATCGGCGGGGCGCTCGTCTTCATCTATGGCGTACGGGTCGTCGGCCGCCCCGAGGCCCCCATCGCCGCCGCGCTGGTCCCAGGGCGGGTCGAGCCCGAGCCAACCAAGTCGAATCGAACGGAGGCAACATGAACGGCAGGACTCCGGCACAGCTCTACGCGCTGCTCGTCGGCGGCACGCTCGTCGTCGCCGGCATCATCGGCTTCTTTTACTCGTCGGCGTTCGGCTCGCCGGGCGAAGTCGACGACGTGTTCGGCATCCTGAGCGTGAACGGCTGGCACAACGTCGTCCACATCGCGACCGGAGCGCTCGGGCTCCTGGCGCTCGCCTACGGTGCGTCACGCAGCTACGCGCTGCTCCTCGGCGTGGTCTACGTGGCTGTCGCAGTCTGGGGTTTCGCGATCGGCGACGGCGACTCGATCCTGGGCTTCATCCCTGTGAACACGGAGGACAACGTGCTGCACACGGTGCTCGGACTGGCGGGGCTCGCGGCCTACGCCGCCACTCCCGCCCAACGCCCGGCCGGAGGACCGGCAACAGCCGCATAGGGACACCTCCGGGCGACTGCCGGCGGCCGTCCTCTGATCCATCTTGGAGGGTCAGTCGTAGAACAGGTCAGAGGCCCACCCGAACGAAGGAGCCGAGACCGTGCGATCGATCCGAACCGCCGCCGTCGCGCTCGCCGCCGTCGCCTCATTGGCGGCGGCGGGATGCGGAGACGACGACAACGACAAGTCGTCGTCCAAGACCACCGATACAACCGCGACGACCGGCGGACAGGTCGGCGCGCCGGGGGCGAAGGTCTCCTTCGTCTCGCCCGCGGAGGGAGCGAGCGTGTCGGGCCCTGTGAAGGTGAAGGTGAACCTGAGCGGCTTCGCACTCGACCCCAAGGCGGTCGGGACAGCGTCGGTGGAGGGCCACGGCCACCTGCATTTCGCGATGGACGAGGGCAAGTACGACCATCCGAAGTACTCCGGCGCCAACGGGAAGCTGGCGGTGAAGCTCGGCGTCGACGGCAAGTACTCGCCGTCGGTGACGCCTTCGATCGTGTACACCAACCTGCCCAAGGGCAAGCACGAGCTCGAGGTTTACCTCGCCAACAACGACCACAGCGACACCGGTGTCGAGGCCAAGACCGAGTTCACGGTCAAGTAGGCGGCGGCGGAAGGCCGCGCTCGGCGCGTCCGTCCTCGCGCTCGTCCTGACAGCTGCCGGCTGCGGCTCGAGCGGCGGCGGTGCGCCGAACGCGGTCTCGATGAAGGACCTCGAGTTCCACCCGGACGTCGTTCAGGTGAAGGTCGGCGACGCCGTGACCTGGAGGAACGACGACACGGTCGACCACAACGTCACCGCGCGCAATGGCGCTCGCTTCGCCTCGCGGGCATTCGGCTCGGGCGGCACCTATCGCTTCACGCCCAAGCAGGCCGGGACCGTCACCTACGTATGCACGCTCCATCCGGGAATGAACGGCCGCATAGAGGTGAAGCCCTAAGCTCCCAAACGCGCCGGGACTCCAGGGCGTCGGTGCCACCTGTCGGATCCTCGACGCCGAGCGCGGGCTGGCGAGCAAGGCGAAGACGCTGACCGCGAAGCAGTGCAAGAGCTTCACCAGCCGCACCGACGTGCAGCCTGGCTGGATGGACTACAGGGTCTGACGGCGCCGAGCGGCGCATCTCTGGAATGCTTTGCACAGGCGTACGAGGAGGCGCGATGGCAGGTCGACTGCTCGACATTCCGTTCGACGTTCCGTGGAAGGAGATCGCGGTCAGCGCGGACATGATCGACCGGCGCTTCTGCGACAAGGAGTACCCGCCGGACTGGCGCTCGTCCGTCTCCATCTCGGTCTACGAGCCGCCGGACGAGGAGCTGCCCGACGAGCTCTGCGGCCGACGGGTGGCCTTCCTCAAGGTGACGTGCTCGATCACGGGGTACCAGCCGTCGAACGACGAGGTGGAGGAGGGGTACGCGGAGTTCGGGACCCGATCCGACGAGGTCGAGAAGGTGATGGCCGCCTACTTCGCCTGCTACGGCGCGCTGCTCAACGTCTCGGTCCACCCGGATCCGGTGATCGAGACTGGTGAGGATCCGGGGCCCAGCGACCTGGACGTCGAGCGGTACCCGATCTTCGTCGACTTCGAGCCGAAGACCCGCGACCTCTACCAGACGGCGACCGAGGACGGCGAGATCCTCACCGCGTCGACATCCGAGGTCAGCACCACGAAGACGATGACCCACACCGAGAGCACGGAAACCGGGATCGAGGCCGGCGCGGGAGTGAAGGCCGGCCCGGTCGACATCATGGGGAAGGGCACGAAGAAGTGGGGCGAGACCTCGCAGGACACCCACTCGACGCAGATCGACGCAGGACGCGAGCGCCGGGAGCGCCAGGCCACCTCGACGAACATCAGCCAGCTGTACAACCTCCTGACCGGCTATCACGCCGGCACCAACCGGGCCTCGTTCCTCCTCCTGCCGCGCCCGCACACCATGCAGCCGACCGACTTCCGCACATTCATCCAGGGGCTGCGGATCATCGAGGGAATCCAGGAGTTCTTCCTCGTCGTCAGCCGGCCCGCGGACCAGGATGGGATGCGCATCGACCTGTCGTTCGAGACGGCGCACTTCCCCGAGGAGGCGCGAGTCGAGCCGCCGAAGCCGGAGTACGACCTCGCCGAGGAGGACTTCGTGGTGACGGCGAGCGCCGACTCCAGCTGGAACTGGAACAACGAGTGCAAGCAGCTGGTCGACGAGCCCAGCGCCACGCACACCGTGCCCGCCGGCTGGGTGATCGACCGCAGCCGCGGCGACGCGGGTCACCCCGGCGTGGCCGAGCTGGCCAACGACTCCAACGACCAAGCCGACGACACCCTCTCCGGGTACAACTACCAGGCCGTGTCGGACGCGACCGTGCAGGTCATGGGCAAGGTCTGCGGCGACACGTACTCGAACAACACCAGTGAGGACAAGGCGGAGTTCAACCGCACGTACCGCGTCTTCATGCGGTCAGAGCAGCCGAAGCCGCAGCAGTCGGGGGGCACGGTCACGGCCGAATTCCTCGTCACCCACCGCGACCTCTGCGCGCGCTACGAGATGCGCAACGGCTGTCCGGATCCGCAGCCGGTGTCCCCTGGACGTCGCTGGCCGTACCCGGTGGTCGTCGTCCACGAGGACCAACTCACCCTGCGGGCGCCCCCGGTGCCCGCATCCGGCCGGCCGGCATCCGCGCTGCCGGCGCTCAAGGAGGTGCTGCGCCGGGTCCAGTTCACGATGACGACGACCGCCCACTCGCGCTACCGCAGAGCAGTCGGCGGGGTCGGATACCTGGACACCGACTACGTCGCCCGGAGGCTGCGCCAGACGATCGAGCGCGCCGATCGCCGCGTGACTGACCGGCTCGACGCGCCCGCCACGGCCGCTGAGCTGCTGGGCCTCGGATTCGTGGAGCTGGCGGCGCGGACCGGCCTGTCCGACGAGGAGCTGGTGCGGTTCCGCCGGTCGCTGCTCGGGCGGGCCCAACCGGAGGGGCGGACCCCGCCGGAGGCGCCAGCCGGCTAGGGGTCGGTGTGGCCCCCGACCCGCTCACCCAGTCGGCCGTCGACTCCGACCCCGAGCTGAAGCGGCTGGAGGAGGAGGTCGCGGACAGCGTCCGGCGGACCGGCGAGTCGGACGCGACGCTCGAGGCGATGCTGCGCTACTTCGAGCGCCAGCTTCAGATCGAGTACGGACACGTCGATCCCGAGGAGCTGGCCGACCTGGTCACCACGGGCTGGCAGCTCCAGTTCGGGACCCTCGCGATCTCCAAGCAGTTCGCGGAGCGGCTGGGGTTCACCCTGGCGAACTTCAAGACGCCGGCGTTCCAGAAGCTGGAAGCCATGTTCGGGAACGTGAAGGCGGACCCGATCGAACTCGCGACCGGTTCGCTCGTCCTCGACGACGAGGACGTGCTGATCCGTGGGGCCGGTATGGACGCGGTGTTCCGGCGGACCTACCGCAGCCAGGCCGCCTTCGACGGCCCGCTCGGGCACAACTGGGACCACTCGTTCAACCTCGGCCTGACCGAGGTCGGCACCACCCGCCTGCGCCGTTCCACCGGGGCCATGAGCGACGAGACGTTCGTCCGGCACGAGCGCTATCCCCAGGCCGGCTTCGCGTACTCGGTGCCGCCGGACGGGGCCATCGGGGCGATCGTCGACGCGGGGGCGTCGTTCGACTACGTGCTCCCGGACGGGCAGCGACACCACTTCGCGGCTGACCCGGCCGTTCCCGGCCTGCACCGGATCAGCGCGATCGCCGATCGGTTCGGCAACCGCCTGGACTTCCGCTACGCCGACGGGCGCCTGGCCCGCGTCGAGGTCAACCACCCGCAACGCTGGCTCGCCTTCGGCTACGACCCGCAGGGACGGATCGCGACGATGGAGGACCACAGCGGCCGGCTCTGGCGCTACGGCTACGACGATCACGGCGACCTGATCGCCGTCCGATCGCCGCCGACGACCGAGCACCCCTACGGCACGACGGTCGAGTACGAGTACTCGAGTGGGACGCACTCCGGTCCGCTGGCGCACAACCTCGTCACGGCGCTCGACGCCGAGGGCCGGGCGCTGATCGAGAACGAGTACGGCACCGTGCCCGGCCGGCTCGACTTCAACCGGGTGACGCGTCAGGTGGCCGGGGCCGGCGAGCACCTCTTCGAGTACGAGGAGGTGATCGAGGAGTTCACCCACGACTACACCGCGCCGGAGCGCCCCGCCTACCAGGTCAACTACCTGGGCCCCGAGGGACGCCGGGTCCACTACCTGCTGAACCGGGCCGGCAACACGCTGCTCGAGGAGGAGCCGGTGGTGTCGGCGAGCGGTCTGCGCTGGGTCGGGCGCCGGCACCGCTACGACGGGGACGGCCGCCGGATCGCGAGCCTCAGCGCCGAGGGGCGGCTGACGCAATACCTCTACGGCCGCGAGCAGTACGCCAACCGCCGCGCCGTCGACGAGGCGGAGGTGTCGGCCGATCCCGAGCTCACGATGGCCGACCGGCTCGGCTTCGGCGACCTGCTCGCCACCGTGCGCCGGGCGGAGAGCTACGACCCGGCGGCGCGGGCCGCGGTCGTCGGCGACTGGGGGCCGATCTTCCCGGACGTGCGGACGGCGTCCGCGGACGACGTGGTCACGAAGCTGTCGTACGAGAGCGACTTCCACCAGCCGGCGACGATCTCGGACCCGCGCTTCACGACGAGCGCCGACCCCGACGCGGCGGAGCCGTCCGGCTACGCGGCCACCCTCACCCGCTTCCACTACAGCGGCGCCGCAGGGCTGCTGGCCCGTATCCGCCACCCGGACGTGACCCTCCCGTCCGGCGGTGCGGCCACCGGCGTCGAGGAGCGGTTCGGCCCCTACGACGCGCGCGGCCGGCTGCTCGCGCAGGTGGACGCGGCCGGGCTGCGGACCGAGTATCGACTGCACGGCGCGGCTGACGGGCCGCGGGAGGGCTTCGTGCGGGAGACCGTCGCCGACCCCGGCGGGCTCGCGGTCACCACCGGCTTCGAGCTCAACGACCGCGGTGCCGTCACCGCGATCCGACAGCCGAACGCGGTCGGCACGGGCGGACGCTTCGTCACCACCAGCGTGCTCGACGAGCTCGACCGGGTCGTCGCGCTCCTTCCCTCGCCGCCGTTCCAGCACGCCTCGCGCTTCGCGCACGACCGAACGGGCGAGATCGTGCGGGCCGAGCACGAGATCCGCGACGCGGCGGGGACGCTAACCCCCGACTCGCCGCTCACCCAGGTGCTCCGCAAGGACCGGAGTGGGCTGACGTCGTGCTCGGAGGTCGGCGGGCTGCGGACGTGCTACCGCTACAACGGTGACGGCGAGCCGATCTCACTGATCCGCCCGTCCGGCGTCCGGACCGCGGTCCGCTACGACCCGCGCGGGCGGGTGGCGACGATCCGGCGTGCGTTCGGACGGCCCGAGGGCTCTCGCGAGCGGCGCTCCTACGACGACGACGGGCTGCTCGCGGCCGTCGTCTCCGGCGCTGGCCGGCGGGTCGAGTACCGGCACGACCCACTCGGTCGACTCCGGCAGGTGGAGCTGCCGACCGGCGACGTGGTCCGCCTCGACTACGACAAGGCCGACAACGTCGTGGTCGAGCGGCTGTTCGAGTCGGCCGCGGACGGATCGTTCGCGCTCGCCGCCCGGGGGGAGTACGACTACGACGAGTGGGGGCGGCTGGTTCGCGACCACCGCAACCTCTTCCCCGACCCGTTGCCGGCGTCGGACCTCGCCGCGGACTTCCTGGCGGCGCCCGGCCCCGGCCGGCGGCTCACCCGTTCGTACACCTACGACGCAGCCGACCGCCTGACCGAGCGCGAGGACGAGCTCGGACAGGTTGGCGTGACGTCCTACGACCCGCTCGGCCGGCCGCTCGAGCAGGTCGACCCGCTCGGCAACCGGCTGCTCTACCGGTTCGATCCGCAGGGCAACCTGCTGCGGCGCGACGAGGTCGACACCGGGCCGGCGGGCGACCGCGTGTTCTCCAGCAGCTTCGAGTACGACGAGCTGCACCGGCTCAGAACGGTCACCGACGGCATGGGCAACGTCACCCGTCACGAGTACGACAGCCGCGACCTGCTGACGGCCACCACCGTGGCGGTCGGCAACACTCGCCGGCGCGCGTACGACCTCCAGGGCCGCTGTATCGAGGAGCGCGACGAGCGCACCGATGCCGGCACGCCGCTGCCCCCGCGGACTCGCCGCTACGAGTACGACAGCGAGGGCAACGTGCTCGCGGTCGTGGATGCGCTGGGTACCCGCACCGAGCAGGCCTTCGACGCCCTGGACCAGCTGGTGCGGCGCCGCGCGACCGACGGCGGCGAGACCCGCTACGCCTACGACCCCGACGGCAACGCGACACTGCTCGCCGAGGCGAACGGCGCCCTCCGGCGGATCCAGCGCGACGCGGCCGGCCGGACCAGCCGGATCGACGTCGACGCGAGCGCGCTGGAGCCGGGGGAGTCGCTCGGCGGCGAGACCTTCGAGGAATACGGCTATGACGCGCACGGGCTCGTCCGCCGCGAGCGCAACGACGTCGCGCAGCTCGAGACCCGCCGCGACTCCCTGGGGCGTCCCACGAGCGACGAGCTCACCTACCTGGACCCGCTGCTCGCGACGCCGTCGAGCTTCGTCGTCGGGCGCGACTTCGACGACGCCGGGCGCCTGTCGGCCGTGCGCTACCCGGGCGGCGGCGCCGTCGAGTACCTGCGCGATCCGCTCGGCCGCGTGGCTCGCGCGCGGCTGACCGCCGTCGGCCCGGCACACCCGGGGGACGCCGCCGCGCCGCTCCCGCGCGACCTGCTGACCGTCGCTTACCGCGGCCAGCGCAGGGACGCCGCGACCTACGCGGACGGGTCCACGGCGTCGTTCGGGTACGACGCCGCGGGCCGGCTGATCGAGATCGAGCACCGCGCTCCGGGGGGCGCGACGCTCCTGCACCAGCAACGCCTGCTCGACGGGGTGGGCAACCTGCGGCTGCTCGTGGACCGCTCGCCCGCGGGCCGGCGGGTGGAGCGCTTCGGCTACGACGCGCTCGACCAGCTGACGAGCGTGCAGCTCGACCCGCAGGGCGGCGGGCTGGACCTCAGCCCCTTCGACGCTCCGCCGACGGCGCTCGACCCGATCCCGAGCCTCCAGGCGGCGATGGACGCGCTCGCGGGGCCGCCGCCCGGCGCGCCGCCGACGTTCGAGTACGACCTGGCCGGCAACCGGCTGTTGGAGCGCCCCGACGGCGGGCCGCCGGTGCAGACGGCGGTCGACCCGATGAGCCGGATCGTGACGGTCGACAGCGTGCCGTTCCAGCACGACCGCCTAAACCGGGTCCGCGACGACGGCCGCTGGGCCTACGAGTACGACGCGCGCGGCCTCCTGACCACGGTGCGCGACGCGACGACCGGGGACCTCGCCCTCCAGCTCTTCCACGACGCGCGCGGGCGGTGCGTCGCGGACATCGCCCGCGGGCGGCTGCGGCGCGTCGTCCTCGACGACGTGACCTGGCTCGAGGAGCGCCACGACGACGTGCTGGTCGCGCAGTACGCCCACCAGGGCCGCGCCGACTCCACCGTCCACGTCGCCACGGGCGGCGCCGAGCACTCGCTGCACAAGGATGCCGTGGGCTCGGTGCGCGTCCTGTCCGCGGCGGGCGCGGCGACCGGCAGTTCGCGCTACGAGCCGTTCGGGGCACCGTTCGAGGAGAGCGGGCTCGCGGCCGCGCTGAGGTTCGCCGGCCGGCCATGGCACGAGGAGGTCGGGCTGCTCGATATGCGCGCTCGCGTCTACAGCCCGCGGCTGGGGCGGTTCCTTCAAACCGACCCCGCGGGCCCGGTGACCGCGCCGAACCCGTACCTGTACGCGCTGGCAAACCCGTTCCGCTACGCGGACCCGTTCGGGGACGAGCCGGGCCCGGTCACGCGCTTCTTCAAGCGGGCCGGGGGCGGCGCTTGGGGCGCGCTCAAGAACTTCGGCGGCTTCCTGCGGCTCGGCCTGTACGACTCCTGGGCCCAGTCGTTCTCGGACTCGGCGCGCGGGCGCATCGTGGGGGCCCAGGAGTGGTTCGGAAGCGGAATCGAGGCGGTCAGCGAGGGGCGCTTCACCGACTGGGTCGGCGACGGCGTGCAGAAGCGGATGGACGCGATCGAGGCCGCCGAGAATCGCGGCGACTACTTCGGTTCGGGGGAGGTCTTTGGCGACACCGCGATGACCACCTACGGCGTGGTCCGCGGCGGGGTATCGGCCGTGCGCGGGGCAGCGCAGATGGCGCGGGGCCTGGGGCAGAACGGCTGGACCGCCTTCCGCGGCGTCGGCTACGGCATGCGCCGCTGGGCCACGACCTACGACGGCATCGGCATCGCCCCGCGGTTCTCCGTCCGGCTCGGGATAGTGCGTGGGTCGAAGTACGCGAACTACCCGACGTACACGGCGAGCGAGTCGGTCTCCCGCTTCACCTACGAGGCCGAGGGCGAGATCGGGCGCGGGCTACACGACGCCATGGGGCACGTGCGTCGCTGGCGCGCGGCGCCGCCCCGGCAGGCGGCGATGTGGTACGGCAGGGCGGTCGAGTCCGTCGTCGACGCCAAGATGTTGAACAGCGGCGACCCGATCCTCGTGCAGGACGTGATCTTCCGCCGGGCCTTTGGCCGCAACGCGAAGGGCAACAACATATTCCCGGACTATCGCCTGGACATCGGCAACCAGTCGGTCATCGACATCACGACGCCCGGCCAGGCGTTGAAGGGCCTCAAGTACCCGGCCGGCAACGTGATCGAGCCGTACACCGGCACGCTGCGAGTCCCGTTGGACCCCTTGCAGCCGTTGCCGATGTTCCTGCAGGAGCGCGACGACCCGGCCGACCAGTGAGGCAGGGCAACGCGCTCATTGTTGCCCCGTTGCCAGCGACCGTTGCCACCCGTCGGGGTTCGGCAGCCGGGGAAATCCCACTTCACCACTGGCCCTGCGCAGCGCGCCCGACAGGATTCGAACCTGTGACCTTCGGTTCCGTAGACCGACGCTCTATCCAGCTGAGCTACGGGCGCTCGCGGGCGAAGGGTAGCGCCGGCGGGCCGGTCGAAACCAGCCTCCGGAACGCCGTGGTTGGGGCGCTAGAAGTCGAAGGACATGTAGGGGTAGGTCATCGAGCCGAGGTCCACGGCCCGGCGCCGGTGAAGTTGCGGACGCGCACCCGCACCTTGGTCGGACGAGGGGGTCCGAGCGGCCAGCGGAGAGATCGGGACGACGTGCGAACCTCGATCGACTCCTGGCGGCCCTGATTGAGCCTGTTGGCCAAGCCCAGCGGCGCCGCGCGGCGCCGTCCCAAGCCGCTTGACAGCGCACGGGAGTAAAAGTGGTTTGGCCCATGGCCGCGCGTGTGATCATCGATCGATCGTGACTTTCGGCGAGGCGAATCGATGCGGTCGCTCGTAGTCGCGGCTTCGATCCTGGCGGCTGTGTTCGGCGGTGTACCGTCAGCAGTGCAGGGCGCGACCGAGCAAGCGGTCTCCGACGAACCGCCGGCACCCGGCCTGGCTTGGGCGACGGGTAATTCGCGGCCTCTGGACGTGGACACATTGCAGCCGATCGACGGCGCGCTCACCTCAACCGAGGGATCACTGCTGAAGGTGGCCGGCGCCGGGGTGCAGGGCGATCTCGCGGTGCGGTCCGACGCTGCGTACGCCTTCGCGATCGCCGTCAGGGGCGGCCCGTCGAGCGACGGTGAGCGGGTGCGCGCGGTGATCGAGGATCCGGCGACCGGTGAGCGCACGCTTTCTGCTCCCGTCGCGCTCCACCCGTGGTGGCAGACGGTGGCCGTGAGCGCCCCTATCTCGGGGTCGCGCACACGCGTGGGCGTGCTGCGCGAGGGGGCCGACTCCTCGGCCAGCCAGGGCGACTCCTTCACGCTCGCCAACGCTCAGGTCCTGGCCGCGGCACCGACCAGTGCCAGGGTCTCCCAGCGGCAGCTCATCGTGAACGGGTCCGTGTTCACGATGAAGGGCTACAACTACATCCCGACACCGCCGGGGCACACGCCGTTCACGCGCTACTGGTACTCGTACCCGGCTCAGTGCGAGTCGGACGCCCAGCTCATGCGGGAGGCGGGCGTCAACGTCCTTCGCGCCCACTACCTGCTCTCGAACTCGCCGCAGGGGAACATCTCGCGCTGCCTCGACGCCTTCGCCAACGCCGGTGTCTACGTCATGTGGCTCGTCGATCCCGGCGACTCGTTGCAGACGGACGTGGACTCGGACGCCTGGGTGGAGGCCTACAAGCAGACGCTCAAGCAGGTGATCGACGTCGTCCGTGGCCACCGGGCGACGATCGGCTACGTGCTGAGCAACGAGGTCAAGGGGGCCAGCTCGGGGTCCCAGGCGGTGTGGTTCAGGCACCTGGAGGAAGTGGCCGCCTTCGCAAAGTCGTACGACCCCGATCACGTGACGTCTACCTCGCTTCGCTACGGGCAGTTCTTCGGCTTCTGCACGGCCGGCGAGAGCTGCTGGGGCGGGGTCCAGCCGTCGACCGACCCGCACGTCGACATGTGGGGGGTGAACCTCTACTTCGGCCCCGGCGGCTTCGGCAACTGGAGTGGGCTGGTGGCGAGAACCAAGGACGCGACGCACAACCGCCCCGTCTGGCTGAGCGAGTGGGGCACCGACCGCTACCACTGCGCCAACCCGCCGCCGAACGGGAACTGCCAGTTCGGCGGGGGCGCGGTCCCGACGGCGAGCTACGAGGACCCCGACGGCCAGTCGTCCTGGGTGGGGAGCAACTGGAACGACATCGCGGCTCACCTGAGCGCCGGCTTACCCGCCGATGGAGCCGTCGCGGGCGGGACCAACTTCATGTGGTCCGACCTGTGGTGGTTCGCGATCTGGCCGTTCACCAGCAAGCAGGGTGGGAGCAACCCGGAGACCCACGACGTGGGGCCCGCCGACTGCTGCGGTACGAGCGTCGAGTGGTACGGCGCGAACCACAACATGCCCGATCTAACCGCCGGCCCCCGCGTCACCACGAAGACGTACGACACCCTCGGCCTCAAGTACCGGGGCACCGCGGGCCCGGTCGTGTCGAACGTGGCGGTGAGCTCCGTGACCCCATGCACCGCGACGATCACCTGGACCACGAACGTCCCCACGTACTCGCGCGTGGACTTCGGCACGTGGAGCTTCGTGGCGGCAAGTGCCGTAAACGACCAGCTGCTCGCCGACGACTTCATCGCCGACCAGTTCGTGCAGCAGGCCGGCCTGAGGACGGCGCACTCGGTCACGCTGACCGGGCTGAGCTCGCAGAAGAACTACCGCGCGTACGCGCGCGGATTCACGTCGAGCGGACGGCCGGGCAGCTCGAACGGCGTCTATTTCCGCACGCCCGCGCCGCGCACGCCGCTCACCTGCACGTAGCGCGCGAGCGGGCATCGGGCCAGACGGAGCGGAGAGGGAGGGATTCGAACCCTCGAGAGAGCTTTTAGCCCCCTACTCGCTTAGCAGGCGAGTGCCTTCAGCCACTCGGCCACCTCTCCGGGAAGGGCGATTCTAGGCGCCGGCCCGGCATCGGCCAACGACCCGTCAGCGGTATCGGCCGGCCGGCGCCGCGGCTCCAGTCGTCGCTCCGGGAGACTTACGCCAGGATGCGTCGCGTGCTGATTCTCGTCGCCGTCGGGATCGTCGTGCTGCTCGTGGTGAGCCAGCTCGTGGTGCCGCCCTACCTGGAGCATCGGGCGGAGTCCCGCCTGACCAAGCGCGGCGGTCACGCCCGCGTGAACATCGAGGCCCTGCCCGCGGTGCGGCTCCTGTTCGGCGACGGGCGCCGGATCAAGGTGCGCGGCGACGGGCTGCACGTGGAGCTGCTCGCCCCCACCACGAGCAACCCCGTATTCCACGAGCTCGACCGCTTCGACCAGGCGGACGTGAAGCTGAGCCGCATGTCGGCCGGTCCCTTCGCCGTCCGCACCGTGACCCTGGCCCGCAGGCACGCCGAGGACCCGTACGAGCTGGTGCTGAGCGCGTCGGTGACAGCGCGGGCGCTGTCGAGCTACGCGGGCAACGAGCTGGGCGGGCCGTTCGGCGGCTTCCTCGGCCGGATGGCCGGCAACATGGTGCCGTTCTCGGCGGAGCCGATCCCGGTGGAGGTGGACGCGGAGATCAAGAGCCGTGGCGGCCGGCCGGAGCTGCGGTCGGTGGACGGGTCGGTGGCGGGCCTGCCGGCCGGGCCGCTGGCCTCGGCCATCGCCACGGCGATCGCCGACCGGCTGTAAGGTCACGCGCATGCCGGTGCTCGAGATCCCCAACCCGGACGCCCCCGAGGTGCCGGAGGCACCCGAGCCGCCCAGCGCGCCCGAGACGCCGCCGGACGGGCCCGTTGTGCCCGACGCCGAGCCGGCCGACGCGCCCGCTCCCGACGGACCCGAGGTGCCGAGCCCGGACCCGGTGGAGCATCCACAGCCGGGGGCCACCGCGCGTTGAGCGCGGAGGAGGACCCCACCACCCAGAGCTCCGCGTGGAGCAGCTCCGGCGCGAGGCGGCGGAGCACGAGCGGGCGGAGGGGTCGCTCGACGAGGACGAGGTCGAGCAGCACGAGCGCCGCTCCGAGAAGGCGGGCTACCTGCGCGAGAAGCTGGAGCAGCGCGCCGACGCCGAGCGCAAGGCCGGCCGGCCGGAGCGCAACGACTGACGAGACACGGAGGGACCATGGAGCACCACGAACGCGCCGACGAGCTGGAGAAGGAAGCCGACCTGATCGAGCAGCCGAAGGACGACCTCGGGCAGGACATCGAGGAGGCGCGCTCGGACTGGGAGGCCAAGCAGTCCGACCAGTCGGTGCCCGGTGCGACGAGCGCGGAGTCGTCGGGACCGCACCGGATCGACGCCGAGGACCCCGCCACGGGCGAGCGCAAGGGCGAGGAGCGCGAGGCGGAGCGCCGCGAGGCGGTGGGCGAAGCCTCGGAGGACGCCGACGACGACGCCTCCAAGCCCGATTCCAGCCCCTAACGGGGGGACTTCCCGGAAACCCTCAACCTCGGACCGGCCACCGCGTTCTGTAGGCCGAGGAGGTAAGGATGTTCTCGGGGCGAGAGAGGCACGCCGTCGGTGAAGCGATCGCGGCGGGCAGAGATGCCGGTATAGAGGCGCTGGTGGCGGCGGTCGACGCGCGCGACAGCTACACCGGGGAGCACTCCCGTTGCGTGGTGATGCTGTCCACGCTGGTGGCCCGCGAGCTGGGCATGACCGCCCGCGAGATCGAGCAGGTCGAGCAGGTGGCCCTCCTGCACGACGTGGGCAAGGTCGGCATCCCGGACGAGATCCTGCTCAAACCGGCGCCGCTCGACGAGGACGAGATGGAGGTCGTGCGCGACCACGCCGGACTCGGCGCACGCATCGTCGGCTCAATCGCGGGCCTGGCGCACCTCGCGCCGGCTATCCGCTCGGGCCACGAGCACTGGGACGGCGGCGGCTACCCCGACGGCCTGAGCGGCGAGGAGATCCCGCTGCCCAGCCGGATCACCGCGGTCTGCGACGCCTACGACGCCATGACCTCGCGCCGCCCCTACCGCCGTCCGCTCAGCCGCCACGCCGCACTGGCGGAGCTCCGTCGCCACACGGGCACGCAGTTCTGCCCGCTCGCCGCCAACGCCCTGCTGAACGTGCTCACGAGAGCGCGCGAGGCCGTCGGCGCCGGCTGCTGACGCGACCCTGACGCTTACCGCTACAGTCGCCGCTTGGGCCGTCGTTGGACCGGGTAGCCCGCGACCATGCAGACGAACGACCTGAACAGCGACCTCCTGCGGCGCCTGGCCGACCTCCGACCGGAGGGCGCGCGGGTGCTGAGCGTGTTCCTGAACCTCGACCCCTCGGAGTTCGCCACCGCGCCCGCCCGGGCCACCGAGATGCGCTCGCTGATCGACGACGCCGAGCGGAAGCTGCGCGAGTGCGACGGCCTCTCGCAGGACGAGCAGAAGTCGCTCCGCGAGGACATCGACCGCGTGCAGGGCTTCTTCAAGGGCTTCCAGGGCGACGGCGCGCACGGGCTGGCCGTGTTCGCGTGCGGGCCGGCCGGCCTGTTCGAGGCGATCCGGCTGCCGCGCGCGATCGAGTCCCGCGTGACGATCGACGACTCGCCGCTCGTGGAGCCGCTGGCGGAGCTCGCGATGCGCGGCAGCTGGTGCGTGCTGCTGGTCAACCGTCAGATGGCGCGCATGCTCAGGGGCTCGCGGGAGCGCCTGGACGAGCTGCCGCCCGTCGAGGACGAGGTGCACGGGCAGCACGACCAGGGCGGCTGGTCCCAGGCGCGCTACCAGCGCAGCGTCGACAAGGAGGTGCAGGACCACCTGAAGCACACGGCCGACGTCGCGTTCCGCCGCTTCCAGCGCGCGCCGTTCGACCGCGTCCTCCTTGGCGGGCCCGAGGAGATCCTCTCCGCCGTGGAGGAGACGCTGCACCCATACCTGCGCGAGCGCCTGGCCGGGCGCGTGAAGGTGGACGTGGAGAACACCACCGCCGAGCAGGTGCGCGACGCCGCCCTCCCGGTGATGGACGAGGTGGACCGCGGACGCGAGCGCGAGGCGCTCGACCGGGTGGTGGAGGGAGTCGGCGCGGGCGGCCGCGGCGCGGCCGGCCTGGAGGACACGCTGGCCGCGCTGAACGAGCGACGGGTGGAGACCCTGCTGGTGGTCGAGGGCTACAACGCGTCAGGCGTCCACTGCCGCCAGTGCGGCTGGGTGGGTCCGGACGCGACGGGCCCGTGTCCCGCGGACGGCGGCGAGCTCGAGCAGCGCGACGACGTGATCGAGAGCGCGATCGAGCTGGCGATCATGCAGTCCGCCGAGGTGCTGGTCACCCGCCACCACCGTGACGAGCTGGAGAGCCGCGGCGGGCTGGCCGCGGTGCTGCGCTTCTAGCCGGCGCGAGCCCGCGGCGCGGGGTACATACGCCGCGGGCCGGCCGGTACTCCTCCCCGGTCTGGCTAGTAGCGGCTGCCGCCGAACCTGCTGCCGAGCCCGTAGCCGCCGCTCGGAATTCCGGCGAGCAGTACGAGGATCGCGGCGACGATGCCGACGATCGAGGGCAGGCCAAGCGCAACGCAAATGGCCCAGACGAGCGCCGCGAACAGCACGGCGATGATTACGCCGATCATGTGGGACTCCTTCCCTCTGACTCTCAGAGTGGGCATCGATGTGCCCTACCCCCAGTGTTCCCCTAAACCAACGTGCCCAACCTCACAAGGTTGGGTAGTGCGCCCGGATGGGGCGTGCACACGCCGCAATCTCCGTCTCACC
>DASVQK010000190.1:0-3779 GCA_036389105.1 Thermoleophilaceae bacterium | reverse complement strand
CGGCCCGGCCCCTCCGGATGGGGGCCGGTGTCGTGCTCGAGCGAGGAGTCGTGACGGAAGTAGACCGGCGGACCGATCCGGATACGGTAATCCGCGCTTGGCGAGCGAGCAGACACCGGTGCTGCGAACGGACGTGGCGGTGGTCGGCGCGGGGGCCGCCGGCCTGTACGCGGCGCTGGTCGCGGCGCGCGAGGGGGCGCGCGTGGTGCTCGTGTCGCGCTCGCCGCTGGCCGAGACCGCCAGCTACTGGGCGCAGGGCGGCATCGCCGCCGCCCTGGCGGTCTACGACTCCCCCGAGCGCCACCTGGCCGACACGCTCGCCGCCGGCCGCGGCGCCTCCAGGACGAGCGCCGCGCGCGTCTTGTGCGACGAGGCGGCCGCCAGCGTGCACGACCTGGAGTCGCTCGGCGTCCGCTTCGACGCGGACCGCCACGGCGCCCTCGCCCTCGGCCTGGAGGGCGGCCACTCGGTGCGCCGCGTGGTGCACGCCGGCGGGAGCTCGACCGGCCGCCGCATCACGCGCGCGCTGTCCGCGCTGGCGGCGACGGACGACCGGATCGAGGTGCTCGAGCGCGCCACCGCCGCCGCCGTGCGCCGCGACGCCGACCGCTGCCTCGGCCTGCGCGTGGAGCGACGGCGCGGGGGTGACCTGGACGTGGTCGCGCGGGCGACCATCCTCGCCACGGGCGGCGCGGCCGCGCTGTGGAGCCGTACGACCAACCCGCCCGGCGCGCTGGGGGCCGGGCTGACGCTGGCCGCCCACGCCGGCGCCCGGCTGGCGGACCTCGAGTTCGTGCAGTTCCACCCCACGGCGCTGGTCTCCGCCACGCACGACGGCTTCCTCATCACCGAGGCGATCCGCGGCGAGGGCGCCCTGCTCGTGGACGACTCGGGCGAGCGCTTCGTGGACGAGCTGGCCCCGCGCGACCAGGTGGCGCTGGCCATCGAGCAGGTGCTGGCCTCGGACGCGGGCGCGCGCGTGTTCCTCGACCTGCGCGCGATCGACATGACGCACTTCCCGAACATCGCGTCCACGCTGCGCCGGGCGGGACTGGACCCCGGACGCGACCTCGTGCCCGTCGCGCCGGCCGCCCATTACACGATGGGCGGCATTGCCACGGACGTCGAGGGCCGGTCGTCGCTGCCGGGCCTGTTCGCTGTGGGCGAGTGCGCCTGCAACGGGCTCCACGGGGCCAACCGGCTGGCGTCCAACTCGCTCGCGGAGTGCTTCGTGTTCGGCCGTCGCGCGGGGCTGGCCGCTGCGGGCGATTCGGTCGCGGGCGCAGAAGAAGGGGCCGACTCGGCCCCGTCGCGGGCATCCGCCGGCGCCGCGCCCGACCCCATCCCGCCTGCGGCCACTCGCGCGGCGCTGTGGCGGCACGCCGGCCTCGAGCGGACGGCGGAGGGCTTGACCGAGCTGCTCGGCGACCCGTTCCCGCTCGCGCGCGCCGTCGCTGCCTGCGCGCTCGCCCGCGAGGAGAGCCGCGGCGCGCACCAGCGCAGGGACCAGCCCGCCTCCGATCCCGCATTCGACGGACAGCACGTCACCATCTCGGGAGACGACGTACCGCAGCTGATGACTTGGCGATGAGTTAACAGCCCCGAATGGGGGGACGGTCACCAGGAAATCAGCGGATTTCCGGCGTTAACGTCAGCTTAATACAGCCTTCGTTTGGCCTTAGCAGCCCGCTGGGATACTCGCCCATCGCCGCAGGACGCAGGCGTTGGTGAGAGGAGAGGGGAAGCATGTATCAATTCAGTCGCGCCGTCTATCGCGAGCTGAGCCCGCTGGTAGTCGATGAGCAGCACTGCACGACGGTGTCGGCCGAGGCTCGCCGCAACCTGCTCGAGGCGTGCGAGCGCGCCTTCACGCGCCTCGCCACCGACCGGCACTACTTCGCCCGCCCCGCGCGGTCGCTCTTCAACGACGTGCGGATCCACTTCCCGATGACGCGCCAGATGCGCGTGTACAGGGTCATCGACCGCTACATGAGCGTGGCCACCGAATACGTGGCGCAGCGCGAGCAGGAGGGCGTGACCTGCGACGGCAGCCCGCTCTGCTGCCACGCCAGCACGCGCAAGGGCACGCCGTGCCAGCGCGTCCCCCTCCCGGGCAGCAAGTACTGCCCGTCGCACAAGCACCTCGAGGAGTCCTTCACCGCGAACGCCGCGGCCTGACGACCGGCTCGCGCGGCGGAGTAGCCTCCGCCGGGTGCAGATCGTCATCCCGATCTTCGACGACCTGACCGCGCTCGACGCGGTCGGACCGTACGAGGTGCTCAGCCGGCTGCCCGAGGCCGAGGTCGTGTTCGCGGCGCTCGAGCCGGGCCCCAAGCGCACCGAGACCGGCATGCTCGCGCTGACCGCCGACCACGCCCTGGCCGACGTGCCGCGACCGGACATCCTCGTGGTGCCCGGCGGCTTCGGGACGCGGCAGCTGATGCACGACGAGGCGATGCTCGAGTGGATCCGCGGCGCGCACGAGCACAGCACCTGGACGACGTCCGTGTGCACCGGCGCGCTGCTCCTGGGAGCGGCGGGGGTCCTGCGCGGGCTGCGGGCCACCACGCACTGGATGGCGATGGACATGCTGCGCGACCTGGGCGCGGAGCCCACGCTCGACCGGGTGGTGGAGCAGGGCAAGGTGTTCACGGCGGCGGGCGTGTCGTCCGGAATCGACATGGCGCTGACCCTGGCCGACCGCGCGGCCGGGCCCGAGGTGGCGCAGGCCATCCAGCTCGGCATCGAGTACGACCCGCAGCCGCCGTTCGACGCCGGCTCGCCCGAGAAGGCGCCGCGGGAGATCGTCGAGCGCCTCAGGTCCGCCGGGGTCGAGGCGAGCTAGCCCCCACCGGGGCCGGGCGATGCTCCTCGGCGTCGACGTCGGCGGGACGTTCACCGACGCGGCGCTGCTGGACGGCGAGCGGCTGGTCACGGCCAAGGCGCCGAGCACGCCGGGGGACCAGTCCGAAGGCGTGATTGCGGCGGTGGAGGCCGCCCTGGAGCGGGCCGGCGCCGGCGTGGACGCCGTCGAGCGGTTCGTGCACGGCATGACCGTGGGCACGAACGCGCTGCTCGAGGGGCGGGTGGCGCGCACGGTGCTGCTGGCCACCGAGGGGTTCACCGACCTCGAGGAGCTGGGGCGGCAGGCGCGCGCGGAGCTGTACCGGCTCTGCGCCGGGCATCCGCCGCCGCTCGTGCCGCCCGAGCTGCGCGTTCCCGTGCCGGAGCGCAACGGGCCCGAGGGCGTCATGCGCGAGCTCGACGAGGCGCGCGTGGGCGACGCGCTCGATCGACTGGACGGGCAGGAGGTGGAGTCCGCCGCGGTGTGCCTGCTGTGGGGCTTCCGGCACCCCGACCACGAGCGGCGCGTGGCGGAGCTCGTGGCCGAGCGCGACGGCGGCGTGCACGTGTCCACCTCGCACGAGACGGCGGGCGTGTTCCGCGAGTACGAGCGCTGCGCCACGACCGTGGTGGACGCCGCGCTGTCGCCGCTCCTCCGGCGCTACCTCGAGCGCCTGGGCGAGCGCGCGCGCGAGGCGGGGCTGCCGCTTCCCGACGTGATGCTGTCCGGCGGCGGCGTGGTGGCCGCCGGCACCGCGGCGCGCCACGGATCGTGGACCGTGCTGTCGGGGCCCGCGGGCGGGGCGGTGGGCGCGGCCCGGCTGGCCGCGCGCGCCGGGTCGCCGGACGCGGTGTGCCTGGACATGGGCGGCACGTCGTGCGACGTGTCGGTGTGCCAGGACGGGCGCGTGGCCGAGACCGGCGGCCGCGAGGTC
>DASVQK010000189.1:0-18924 GCA_036389105.1 Thermoleophilaceae bacterium | reverse complement strand
CGACGGAAGAGATCGCGGGCCCCCCGCCCTCCGACATGGAGGACGGCCTCCGCAGCCCCCCGCCCCCGCTTCACGGCGGCCCGCTCACGCTGCTGCGCTTCATGCGCCGGCACAGGATGCTCACGCCCAAGTACGCGCGCCTGATCGTCCGCCTGGTGCGGCGGAGGCTCCAGGCACGCCGCCTGAGGAGCGACGGCCTGGCGTTCATCGGCCCCGGGGTCACCCTTCAGATCGGCCGCAGGGGGCGCATCGAGCTGGGCCGCTGGTCCTGGCTCGGACACGGCACGAAGATCCGCTGCCACGAGGGCGTCGTGTCGATCGGGGCCAAGACCGTCCTGGGCCAGGAGTGCACGATCTCCGCCTACCAGCACGTGTCGATCGGCCGCGAGTGCGTGATCGCCGACCGGGTCATGCTGATCGACTTCGACCACGGGGTGGTGGAGGTCGACCGCCCGATCCGCCTCCAGGGCATCTACAAGCGCGACGTGCGCGTGGGCAACAACGTCTGGATCGGCTACGGCGCGTGCATCCTGCGCGGGGTGACGATCGGCGACAACGCGATCGTCGGCGCCAGCGCAGTGGTCACGCGCGACGTGCCCGCCAACGCCGTCGTGACCGGCATTCCCGCGCGCGTGATCAGGATGCGCGAGGAGCCGCGGACTATGCGGTGGGAGTGACGCGGGCGGACTCGCCCGCCAGCTCGGCGTAGACCGCCGACGCCTGGCCGGCGATGTCGGCCCAGTCGAAGGTCAGCACGTGCTCCGAGGCCTCCGCCACCAGGCGGTCGCGCAGCTCCACGTCGGTCAGCACCCGCTCGGCCAGCTCGGCCAGCGAGTCCGGGTCGCGCGAGCGGAAGCGCAGGCCCACGTCCTCGTTCGGCACCACCTCGCGCAGGCCGCCGGTGTCGGCCACGAGGCACGGGCAGCCCGACGCCATCGCCTCCAGCGCGACCAGCCCGAACGGCTCGTAGATCGACGGGATCACGCACAGGTCGGAGATCCGGTAGAGCGAGTGCAGCACGTCGTCGCCGATCCAGCCGAGGAACGTGCCGTGCTCGTCCAGGCCCAGGTCGTGCGCCTGCGCGCGCAGCTCCTGCTCGTGCGTGCCCGACCCGGCGACGATGAAGCGCACGTCGCCCAGGCGCTGGATCAGGCCAGGCAACGCCTCCAGCGCCAGCTGGAAGCCCTTCTCGTACACGAGCCGGCCCACCAGCAGCACGAGCCGCTCGTCCGGCGCCGCGAACCGGCCCCGCAGCGTGTCGAGGTCGGCGATGGGCACCAGGTCGCTCGGGTCGATCCCGTTGGGGATCACCGCGATCCGCTCCTCCTCCAGTCCGTAGATGTCGGCCACGTGCTCGCGCATGTACGCGGAGCAGGTGATCACGCGGTCGGCGCGGTTGGCCATCCAGCGCTCGACCCCATGTATGTGCGACTGCGGGTGCTTGTCCACCCAGCCCTGGTGGCGCCCGTACTCGGTCGCGTGGATCGTGACCGCCAGCGGGCAGCGGAAGCGCTTGGCCAGGTGGTCGCCGGCCACGGCCACGAGCCAGTCGTGGCCGTGCACCACGTCGAAGTCGTAGCCGTCGCCCAGCTCCACGCCGGCGGCGAGCATGTCCGCGTTCATGTGCTCGACCCAGGCCACGAACTCGGCCAGCTCGCTCGGGCGCTCGGGCTCGCGCACGCGGTGCACCACCACCCCGCGCATCTCCTCCTCGGCGGGCGACTCCTCCATCCCGCGCGTGAGCACGTGCACCTCGACGCCCTGCGCCACCAGGTTCTCGGACAGCTTGCGCACGTGCCGCGCCAGGCCGCCCTCGATCAGCGGCGGGTACTCCCAGGAGAGGATCAGGACGCGCATGGCTGGCGGGTCATGTCACGGGGCGATGAGCGAGGCGAGGTCGAGCTGCGGCGCGAGGTTGCGCACCGCCGGGTCTGACGATTGGCCGGAGTCTTTCAGAGCCGCCAGCGCGGCGTCCACCTCGCGCTCGTGCGCGGCGACCCGCTCGAGCGGGTAGTCGGCTGCCAGGTCGTAGGTCACCTGGAATGCCCAGTCGCTCGACTGGAGCGCCATCAGCTCGCGCACCGCGCGCTCCAGGGCCGGACCGCGCCGCCGCTCGGCCGCGGCCACCGCCACGGTGCGCAGCTCCGCCCGGCGCGCCGCGAACGCGATCTCGGCCACCCGCGGCGAGTCCCACGTGGAGAGGTCCTTCGGCCGCCCCCAGCTCGACGCCGCGATCGGCCGCTCGACCGGCTCGATGCGGTCGAGCGCGTCGGGCAGCGTGGCCAGCGGCACGCCCTGGAGGCGGGCCTCGTCGATCACGAACCGCAGCCACGCGACTCCCTCGTACCACCAGTGGCCGAGCAGCTCCGCGTCGAGCGCGCAGCACAGGAGGCCCGGGCGTCCGCGCTCGGATCGGTACGCGTCCAGCCGCGCCGCCGCGCGGGCGACGAACTCGCGCGCGTGCCGGCGGGCCAGCACCAGCGCCTGCCAGTGGCGGTACGGCTCGCCGCCGTTGCTCCACGGCTTCAGGTCGTGGATCGTGCGGCCGTGGTAGTTGCGGTAGCTGGCGTGGGCGGGGTAGCCCTCCGGGCTCCACACGAGGGAGATCAGCTCCCAGTCGATCGGCACGGCGACCGGACCGGCGGCGGTGGCGATCGGCTCGAGCTGATCGAGGGAGCCCAGCCCGAGCGACTCCGTCTGATCCACGCAGAACGCGCGCACGCCGTACTCCGCCAGCTCGCGCTCGAGGCCGTCGCGGTAAGCGCACTCGGGCAGCCAGAAGCCGCCGCCGAAGCCGCCGAAGCGGCGCTGGTGCGAGCGCACGCCCGTCTCGAGCTGGAGGCGGAGGCCCGCGTCGGTGGCCACCAGCGGGAGCACGCAGTGGGTGGCCGCGCTCGTCCACAGCTCGATCCCGCCGCCGCGCGCGAGCTCGGCGAACGCGGGCAGCAGCCGGCCGTGGAGCTCCTCGAACGCGCTGTCGGCCTGGCGGTAGTCGGCCGCCGCCCGGCGAACCTCGGCCGACAGCTCGGGCGAGCCGGCGTTCGCGAGCCCGTCGGCGTCCTCGGCGTGGATGGGCGCGCGAACCTCGCGCAGGAAGCCGAGGAAGCGGTCGCCGGCCTCGCCCTCGAGCGCCTCGAGCTGGTCGCACAGCACCGGGGTCAGGCCGAGCGTGACGGGCGCGTCGCACAGCGCCTCCAGCAGCGGCAGGTACACCGCGGCCGTCGCCTCCCAGAGCCACTCCTCGCCGAACGGCCAGGTGCCGAAGCCCTCGACGTAGGGCATGTGCGAGTGCAGGACCAGCGCCAGCTCGCCGCGGTCGCGGTCGCTCACCGCAGCACCGCCAGGAAGTCCAGCGCGCGGTCCAGGTCGCCGGGCCGGATCGCGAAGTCCGTCTCGGATATCGCCGGCGTGAACCGATCGTAGAAGCGCTTGGTGATTCCGAGCCGCTTGTGCACGGAGTCCCAGCCGCGCTCGATCGCGAGCTCGTGCAGGCGCAGCTTGCGCGCGTGGAACACCCCCAGGAGCTTCACCCGCTCGAAGCTCGCCGCGCACAGCTCGCGGAACTCCTCCGCGCGGTACTCGCGCACGTGCCACGGGTTGTCCGACTTCGCCGCCCCGGGCGGGGCCAGGGTCAGCAGGTTGGGCGTGGACACGTAGGCCGTGCCGCCCGGCCGCAGCATCGAGCGAAAGTGGTCCAGCGCCGCGCCCGGGTCCTGGAGGTGCTCGATCGTCTGGAGGAACACCACCGCGTCGCACGGCTCCCTGTAGGACTCCACCAGGTCGCGCACGAAGCGGACGCCCGGGCGGGTGTACTTGACGCGCGCGTGCTCGTAGGCGTCGGGGTTGGCGTCCACGCCCGTCACGCGCGCCGCGCGCTCGCCCAGGACGGCCGTGCCATAGCCCTCGCCGCACGCCATGTCCACCGCCTCGAGCCCGCGACAGCGCTCGGCGATCCAGCGGTAGACGGCCAGGTGACGGCGGAACCAGTAGTTCTCCTCCGGCACGTCCGGCAGTGTGCGCTCGCCGGTGAGGGACAGCGGCGGGACCCCGGCGGGCTGGTCCTGCTGCGTGTAGGTAGCCGGCGCGGCCAAAGCGGCGGGCGACGATAGCGGGACGGGGGTGCGCGGCTAGACTCCGCGCGCCATGAAGGCGCCCTCGGCGGAGCAGATCAAGGAGGTCAACGCGCGCTACCACGACGTCGCGGCCTCCGAGTACGACGACAAGTGGGGCATCACGTACGGACCCCTGGGGCGCACGCAGGTTCTGGCCAAGATGGGGCGCGCGCTGGGGCACGACGGTATTCGCTTCCAGCGGGCGCTCGAGATCGGCGCCGGAACGGGCTACTTCACGCTCAACCTGCTCCGCGCGGGCGCGGTCGAGTCGGCGGTTGCCACCGACATCTCGCCGGGCATGCTGGCAGAGCTCGAGCGCAGCGCGCGGCGGCTGGGGATCGCGGCCGTCGAGACCGCCTGCTGCGAGGCGGCGCGCCTGCCCTACCCCGACGACTCCTTCGACCTCGTGTTCGGCCATGCGGTGCTGCACCACCTGCCCGACCTGGAGGCCGCGTTCGCGGAGTTCCGGCGCGTGCTGCGGCCGGGCGGCGCGATCGCCTTCGCGGGCGAGCCGTCGCGGCACGGCGACCGCCTGGCGGGCGTGCCCAAGCGCGCCGCGCTGGCGCTGGCGCCCGCGTGGCGCCGGCTGCTGCGTGCCGGCCCGCGGATGGAGCCCGTGGACGAGCGCGAGGCCATCGAGCACGACCTCGAGCACGTCGTTGACGTCCACGCCTTCACCCCTGGTCAGTTGACCGCGGTGGCCCGCGGGGCCGGGTTCGCCGACGTACGGGTGACCGGCGAGGAGCTGGTGGCCGGCTGGTTCGGCTGGATGAACCGCACGCTCGAGTCCACGGCCCGCAAGGACGAGATCCCGGTGCTCTGGTTCCAGTGGGCATACCACGGCTACCTGGCGCTCAAGATGCTCGACACGCGCGTGCTGGAGCGGCGGCTGCCGCCGGCGATCTTCTACAACCTGCTGATGTCGGCGCGGGCGCCCGCGGGATCATCGGCGTTACGCTCCAAGCGTGGCAGAGCTCGAGGAGAGCTTCCCGCTGTTCCCGCTCGGCCTGGTGCTGCTGCCCAGTGAGGTAGTGCCGCTCCACATCTTCGAGGAGCGCTACCGGACGATGATCGGTCGCTGCCTGCAGGAGGAGTCCGACTTCGGGATCGTCTGGATGGCGGACGACGGTCTGCGCGAGATCGGCTGCGCCGCGCACGTGGCTCAGGTGCTGGAGCGGATGGAGGACGGCAGGATGAACATCCTGGCGCAGGGCGGACGCCCCTTCCAGCTGCTTCGGCGCGTCGAGGAGCTGCCGTACCCGGCCGGCGACGTCGAGTTCCTGGACGACGACGATGCCGAGCCGGACCCCGGCCTGGCGGGCGAGGCCCGCGAGCGCTACGCCGACCTGGTGCAGCACGTGACCGACGAGCGCCCCACCGAGGAGCAGCTGGAAGGCCTGGACGCCTACGGGATGGCGGCGACGATCGAGCTGGCTCCGGAGCCCAAGCAGGCGCTGCTGGAGGAACGCTCCGAAAACGCGCGCCTGAGGACCGTCGCCGATCTGTTCGGCGTGGCCCTCCAACGGCTCGAGAAGGCCGAGGAGGCGCAGGAGACGGCGCGCTCGAACGGCAAGGTCCGCTTCTAGCGGGAGGGCGCGTTTCGGCGGGTCACCACTTCGACGGCCCGCTCAGCCTCGTGAGTCCGTGGACCCCGATCGTCGTGGCAGGTGGTGTGATCGCGTTCTTCGCCTCGGCGCGCTCGCTTCAGATCGGCCCGGCCGTGCCGGTGATCGCGGTCACGTCGATCGTCGGCAACGCGACGTCGATCGCGGCGGGCGTCCTGGTCTTCGGCGACCAGGTGGGGAGCAACCCGGCGCTGGCCGCGCTGCGCGTCGGGGCGTTCGCCCTCGTCGTGATCGTGGCGGCGCTCCTGCCGGGCCCGATCCACGAGCAGGGGGAGCGCCGGGCGCGGGCCGCGCGCGGGCGCCCGGTCGGCCAGGGCGCCTAGCCCGGCGGGCCTCAGCCGCGGCATAGCCGGCGCTCCAGCCGCAGTGCGAGCAGCGTGGCGCGGGCCAGGGCCGGCGGGCCGGGGGCGCCCTCGGTCCAGGAGACCGAGCCGTCCACGGAGCGCGCCACGTAGCGACGCCTGCCCGGGCGGTGGGAGCCGTAGCTGGCGCCGCGCTTGGCGAGCGGCTTCAGCGCCCGCTTGACCTGGCGCGCGTCCAGCACCTGCTGGCTGGCGAGCGCCCGCAGCCGGCCGTCGCCGCAGCCGGCGCGGCCGTCGTCGGTCACCCGGATCCGCTCGTTCACGCGGGCGGGCCCGCCGCTGACCTCGATCGCGATCAGGTCGCCGGCCGAGGAGCCGCAGCCGGCCGCCGCCAGCGCCGCCGCGACCGCGAGGGCGGCGGCCGCGGCAGCGGCCCGCCGCGCGCGACTCATACGAAGATCAGGCGTGCGCCCGCGGTCTCGCGCAGGAAGCGCGGCGTGGACATGACCCCGGCCAGCCGCTGCTCCACGTCCTCGGACGCGATCGGCATCGTCTCCACCGACGCCGAGCACGCGTATACGTCCAGCGCGTCCAGCGACAGCGCCGCGTCGCGCAGCTCGCCCAGCGAGCGTCCGAAGATCTCGCGGCCGCCCCATGCCAGCCCGGGCGTCGCCTCCGGCTCCTGGGCCAGCCGCGCCAGGTCCGGGTCCAGGATCAGGCCGAGGGCGCGGAAGCCCGCCAGCGCGGCGCAGCGCTCGCCGTCCGTGGCGGTGGATACGAGAACCGAGAGGCCCGCGTACAGGCGCTCCGGCTCGCCGGCGGACAGCACGGCGGCGAGGCCGTACCGAGGAGGGTCGGGGGTCACAATTCGATTGTGACGACCGTGGACGCCCGGGGACTCGCCTGCCCGCTTCCGCTGGCGCTGGCCAAGCGCCGGATGGACGAGCTGGAGCCGGGCGAGACGCTGCTCGTGCTGGCCACCGACCCCGAGGCGCCGATCGACCTGGGCGCCTGGGCGGAGGCCGAGGGCCACCGCTACGAGGAGCGGCCGGCGGCCGGCCACGTGGAGTTCCAGCTCACCAAGTCGGCGGGCTAGCAGCCCGCCGCGCTCACAGCTCGCAGCTCTCCGCCTCGCCGATGTCGGCGTCCATGTTGCGCTCCATCATCTCCACGGCCGCGCCCGCCAGCCGCTCGTCGATGTGCGCGACGGCGTCGCGGGGCACCGAGATCGGGATGTGGCGCACGTAGGCGTCGAGCGCGCTGTAGAGGATGCACTGCTCGGTGACCTGGCCGGTCAGGATCAGGCGGTCGATCTCCTTCTGCTGGACCAGGTAGCCCAGCGGGGTCTCGAAGAAGATCGTGTGGCGCGCCTTGACCACGAACGACACGTCCTCGGGCGGAAGGATGGGCTCCACCAAGTCGGGACGGCGGCCCTCGCAGGCCTTCCTGCCGAGCTCCTTGGACGACGCGCTCCAGTCGCCGTGGTTGTCGTTCACGTAGATCACCTCGGTGTCGGCGTCCCGCGCCCGCTCGAGCAGGAGCTCGATCCGCGGCACGACCGGCTCCACGCTCTCCACGAGCTTGTCCGCGTCCTCGTGGTCGTAGGGGTTGAGCATGTCGATGACGACCAGGGCGGCGGGCACGAGGGTCTCCTACCCGAGCGCGGCGGCGCTAAGCAACGACCACGGCCGCCCCGCCGCGGCGCGGGTCGCCGCCGCCCGTCAGCGCGCCGGTGGCCGGGTCGCGGGCCACGGCCTGGACGCCGCCGAAGTAGAGGTGCCGCTCGCGGAACCGCTGCACGGGCAGCCCCTCGCGCTCGAGCGCGGCCAGCGCCTCCTCCTCGACGCCCGGCTCGGCCTCCACCACCCGGCCCTCGTAGTGGACGCGCGGGCACGCCACCGCCTCCTCCGCGGGCATCCCGTCGTCCACCACGCGCAGGATCGTCTGGACGATGGCGGAGCGGATGCGGTTCGAGCCGGCCGATCCCAGCGCCACCTCCGGGCGCCCCTCGCGCAGCACCACGGTCGGGGCCATCATGCTCGGGATCCGCCGGCCCGGCTCGTGGCGGTGGAAGCCGAGGGGGTTCAGGTCCTCCTCGCCCAGCATGTTGTTCAGGTGCATGCCGGTGCCGGGCACGATCACGCCCGAGCACGAGCCGTTCGAGCACGTGACCGAGGCGCATCCCCCGTCGGCGTCCAGCACCGCGAGGTGCGTGGTGGAGCCGAGCCGCGACCCCAGCCGCGAGGCGGCCGACTCCAGCGCCTCCTTCGCCAGGAACCGCTCCAGGTAGCCCTCGGAGTGCAGGCCCTGCGCGAACTCGTCGGTGCGCGCCTGGTTGGTCTGGTCCATCACCTCCACCAGCGCGCGCACGTCGCCGGGGCGGCCGAGCCGCTCGAGCAGGTCCAGCGAGTACGCGATCAGGATGCCCCCCGAGGACGGCGGCGGATTCGTGAGCACGTCGCGTCCGCGGTAGCGCGCCCGGACCGGGTCGCGCTCCACGACCTCGTAGGCGGCCAGGTCCGCCTCGGTGAGCAGGCCGCCGCGCTCGAGCACCCAGTCGCTGATCCGCTTGGCCACCACGCCCTCGTAGAGGAAGCGCGGCCCCTCCGCGCCCAGCCGCTCGAGCAGGTCGCCGACCTCGGGCATCCGCAGCCGCTCGCCGGCGCCGAGCAGCCGGCCCTCGGGCGCGTAGATCGCGCGCCCCTCGGGCTGCGCCGTCAGGATCGGCTCGAGGATGACCAGCAGGCTGGCGGCGATCGGGGTGATCTCCACGCCGTCCCGGGCGGCGGCCGCCGGCGCCTCGACGAGCCTCGACAACGGCACGCTGCCGAACCGGTCGAGCGCCTCGGCCAAGCCCGCCGTGGTGCCGTAGGCGCCGCACGACGACGGGCCGATGTTGAAGACCTGGGTTGCCTCGGCGGTGAAGCGCACGTCGATCGGCTGGAGGGCGGCGGGCTCGACGCCCTCGAGGCCCCGGCCGGGCGCGGCGACGAAGAAGTCGAGCAGGTGGTCCTCGCCGGAGGCCGTGTGGACGAGCATGAACCCGCCGGCCCCCGGCCCCGTCAGCGGCGACTCCGCCACGAACGACATCAGCACCGCCGCCACGGCGGCGTCCACCGCGTTGCCGCCCTCCCGCAGGATCGCCGCGCCGGCCTCCGCCGACAGCGGGTGCCCGGCGGCCACCACTCCTCTCATGGGCGCGATGCTACGCGAACGTCAGGGGGGTCCGCCGGCGGTCTGGACCCTCAGCGGCGCGGCACGAATTCGGGGACGTCGATGTCGTCCAGCTGCGACGACGCACGCCCCGGCCCGCGCGAGACGCGCGGCTCGCGGTCGGCCTCCCTGGCTGCCTCGCGGGCCGGCTCGCGCCCGCCGGCCGACCGCATCAGCGGCCGGTCGCCATAGCCCGTGGCCACGACGGTGACCCAGACCTGGTCCACGACCGACTCGTCGATCATGGCGCCGAAGATGATGTTGGCCTCCGGGTGGGCCGCCTCGGCCACCGCCTTGGCGGCCTCGTTGACCTCCCACAGCGACAGGTCGCGACCGCCGGTGATCGAGAGCAGGATCGAGCGCGCTCCCTCGACCGACGTCTCGAGCAGCGGCGAGGCGACGGCGTGCGTCGCGGCCTCCATCGCGCGGTGCTCGCCCACGCCCATGCCGATTCCGAGCAGCGCCTGACCGGCGTCGGCCATGATCGTGCGGACGTCGGCGAAGTCGAGGTTGATCAGCCCCGGCAGGGTGATGAGGTCGGAGATGCCCTGCACGCCCTGGCGCAGCACGTCGTCGGCCATCCGGAACGCGTCCACCATCGACACGCGCTTGTCGAGCACCGACAGGAGCCGCGAGTTGGGGATGACGATCAGCGTGTCCACCTCGCGCGAGAGGTCCTCGACCCCGCGCTCGGCCTGGTCCGCCCGGCGCGATCCCTCGAAGGCGAACGGCCGCGTGACGATGCCCACCGTGAGCGCGCCGATCTCGCGCGCCACGCGCGCGACCACGGGGGCGGCCCCGGTGCCGGTGCCGCCGCCGGACCCGGCGGCGATGAACACCATGTCCGAGCCCTTGAGCAGGCCCTTGATCTGGTCGTAGGACTCGAGCGCCGCCTGGCGGCCGAGCTCGGGGTCGGACCCCGAGCCGAGCCCGCGCGTGACGTCGCTGCCGATGTGCTGCGTCACGTCCGCGCTCGACTGCTGGAGCGACTGGAGGTCGGTGTTGATGGCGACGAACTCGACGCCCTGCACCCCGGCCTCGATCATCCGGTTGACGGCGTTGACGCCGGCCCCGCCGACGCCGACGACGCGCAGGACCGGCTGGAGCACCGGCTGCGGCGCGGTGAGGCCCGCCACGGGCTCCTCGCGCCCGTAGCGCGGCCGCTCGTCCGCGGCCGGACGGGCGGGCGCCCGCTCCATGATGTTCTCGGGGATGTCGCTCGAGAAGACGTCGCGCAGGCGCTGCTCGGGCGACCGCGCGCCGCGCGGCTCCTCCCGGGGGGGCGGCGGATCGTGGCGCGGCGGCAGCTCCTGCGGCTGCGGGTGAGCGGGATCGGCCTCGGAAGCGGCGGCGGCCGGCGTGGCCGGCCGGGTCTGCTCCTGGTCCTTCCGCGGCTCGAGGCCCTCCTCCTCCGTCTTGCGGAAGAGGGCGGCCAGGGGGCCCTCGCGCATGCTCGCCCGCTTACCGCTTGCCATTCTCGAGGACCTCCCTTGCGAGTTGCCGGTAGGCATATGCCGCCTTCCCATCTGGGTCGTACTTGAGGACCGACATCCCCTTGACCGGCGCCTCCGCGAAGCGCACGGTCTTGGTGATGCGCGAGGCGAACACCGTGTCGCCGAAGTTCTCCTCCAGCAGCTCGATGGCCTCCTTGGCGTGGACGGTGCGCGTGTCCACCAGCGTGGGCAGGATGCCCTCGATCTGGACGTCCGGGTTGAGGTTCTCGCGGATCATCGACAGGGTGTTCTGGAGCTGGATCAGCCCGCGCATGGACAGATACTCGCACTGGACGGGGACGATCACCTTGTCGGCCGCCGTCAGGGCGTTGATCGTGAGCAGCCCGAGGCTCGGCGGAGTGTCGATGCAGATGAAGTCGTAGTCCTCCTTGATCGGGGCGAACGCCTTCTCCAGCGAGCGCTCGCGGCCGATCTGGGTGGACATCGCGATCTCCGCGCCGGCCAGGTCGATCGACGCGCAGGCGATGTCCACCTCGCGCTTGCGGATGACCTCGCGGATCGAGACGTGGTTGACGAGCACGTCGTACATCGACGACTCGAGCGAGTCCGGGTCGATGCCCTGGCTCATGGTCAGGTTGGCCTGCGGGTCGAGGTCCACGCAGAGGACGCGGTGGCCCTTCTCGCTGAACGCGACGGCCAGGTTGAGGGTGGTGGTGGTCTTGGCGACGCCGCCCTTCTGGTTGGTGAAGGCGATCACCTTCGCCGTGGGGGACTCGGGCTGCATGGCGGCCTCCGCCTGGGTCGGGGACTGCTCTGGGGACGGCTGAACCTCTGTGTTCCTGCGATCGAAGAAGCCCATGTGCCCCTGCCTATTCGTATGAGTAGGGAAGATTCCTTCAGGTGTCCGCTCTCATCGACAAGCGGCTGGTGTTCGTCGCCGGCAAGGGCGGGGTCGGACGGACCACCGTCGCGGCCTCCCTCGGCCTGGCCGCGGCGCGCGCCGGCAAGCGCACGATCGTCTGCGAGGTGGCCCGCCAGGAGCGCGTGTCGCAGGCGTTCAAGCGCGAGGGCGTGGGCTTCAACGAGGCCGAGCTGGCGCCCAACCTCTACGCCATCTCGATCGACCCGCAGGAGTCGCTCGAGGAGTTCCTGATCGACCAGGTCGGCTCGAGGCGCATCGCCGGCCTGCTGTTCCACAACCGGATCTTCGAGTACCTGGCGGCGGCCACCCCCGGCCTGCGCGAGCTGGCGACGATCGGGAAGGTGTGGGAGCTGGCGCAGCTCGAGCGCCGCAAGCGCAGCGACTCGCCGTACGACCTCGTGATCGTGGACCTGCCGGCCACCGGCCACGGGCTGGCCGCGCTGCGCACGCCGCGCACCTTCGGCGAGATCGCGCGCGTGGGCCCGGTGCGCCGCAAGGCCGACCTGATCGACTCGTTCATACGCGACCCGCGCCAGACGGGCGTGGTGGCCGTCGCGCTGCCCGAGGAGATGCCCGTGGCCGAGACGGTGGAGTTCGCCGGCGCGCTGGAGCGCGAGCTGGGGCTGCGGCTGGAGGCGACGGTGATGAACGCGATGCTCCCCGAGCGCTTCAGCGGCGCCGACGCGGAGGCGATCGAGCGGGTGAACGGCGGCCACGGGGCGCCGCCGGTCGCCGCCGCCCTGCGCGCAGCGCTGTCCGAGCACCGCCGCGCGCGGGCGCAGCGCGCGCAGCTGCGCCGGCTGAAGAGCGGCCTGGACGGGCCCGTCGTGACGCTGCCCTACCTCTTCGAGCCCGACCTCGGGCTGGAGGACTGGGAGCGGCTCTCCTCGGAGCTGGAGCGGCGGCTGTGAACGTCGCGGAGCTGCTGGAGGGACGTCACGTGTGCGTGTGCGCGGGGTCCGGCGGGGTGGGCAAGACGACGACGGCCGCCGCGGTGGCCATGGGCATGGCGGCCCGCGGGTTGAAGGTGGCGGTGCTGACGATCGACCCGGCCAAGCGCCTGGCCACCTCGCTCGACCTCGACGAGCTGGGCAACGAGGAGCGCCGGATCGACCCCGAGCTGTTCGCCCGGCACGGGCTCGAGATGCGCGGCGAGCTGTGGGCCATGATGCTCGACGCCAAGCGCACCTGGGACGACATGATCGAGCGGCGCGCCCCGGACGCGCGCACCCGCGACGCGATCCTGGGCAACCGGATCTACCAGCAGCTGTCGACGGCCGTGGCCGGCACGACCGAGTACATGGCGCTGGAGCGCCTGTACGAGCTGCACGAGGAGGGCGAGTACGACCTGCTGGTCCTGGACACCCCGCCCACCCGCAACGCGCTCGAGTTCCTCGACGCCCCCGACCGCCTGTCGCGCTTCGTCGACTCGCGCTCGCTCCAGTTCTTCCTCAGGCCCGGCCTGTTCGGCGTGAAGGCGTTCGGCCGCGGGACCGGGCTGATGTTCGGCGTGCTCAAGCGCGTCACGGGCAGCGACCTGCTGAGCGACCTGTCGGAGTTCTTCGGGGCCTTCGGCGACATGGCCATCGGCATCCGCGACCGTGCCGGACGCGTGAAGGAGCTGATGGCCGACCCGCGCACGACGTTCCTGCTCGTCACCTCGCCGCGTCGCGACGCGATCGACGAGGCGATCTTCTTCCGCCGCCGCCTGCGGGAGTCCAGCATGCCGTTCGGCGCGGCGATCGTGAACCGCGTGCACGAGGGCGTGAGCGGCGAGTGGACCGGCGCCGACGTGGAGGGCGACCTGGCGGCCATGCTCGACCAGCGGCTGGCGCACAGGGTGGCGCGCAACTTCGACGACTACCGCCGGATCGGCGACCGCGACCGCGCGAACGTCGAGCGCCTGGCGGAGGAACTGGCCGGCGACCCGCTGGTGAGCGTGCCGCTGTTCGACGACGACGTGCACGACCTCGGCGGCCTGGCCGAGGTGGGCGCTCACCTGTTCGCCGAGGAGGCCGTCGCCGCCTGAGGAGCGCCCGCGGCCACCGGCCGCACGCGGAAGATCAGGCGCGCGATCGGCAGGCCGGTGATCAGCGCGCGCGCCTCGAACGCGTTGACGAGCGTCCCGTCGCCCTCCACGTGGGATATGTCGTGGACCCGCATCGGCACCTTCAGCGGCCCGACCGGGAAGTCCATCCGGAACGGGACCATGCGGTAGCCGCCGTCCTCGATCACGAGCTCGGCCCCGTCGGGCAGGTCGCCGGCGGTCAGTCGCACGCGGTCGTCGTCCACCAGCTCCGCGAACGTGAGCCGGCGCTGCTCGCGCCCGTCCGCGAAGCGCGAGACGTCGTCGACCCGCCAGACCCGGTCCGAGATCCAGGTGGCCTCTCGGCGCGCCTCGAACCGGTTGCCCGCCCGCCGCCAGAGCGAGTACGGCCACAGGAGCAGCTCGCCCTCCCCGCGCCAGCTCTGGGCGAAGAAGTCGCGCGGGCGGAGCGGGACGAGGCGCCCCGGCGCGGGCGCGCGCCGCAGCGCGTACAGGATCCCGACGCCGACGATGAACACCCACGCGTGCAGGATGAAGAGGCCGATCCGCTGGGTCAGCCCGTCGGGCACGCCGACGCCGAAGAGCACCCACGAGAGCGCGCCGATCGCCACGCCCTCGATGCCCGCCGCCAGCGCCAGGGCCGCCACCGGCCCCGGCCACAGCGCGCGCGCCAGCGCGAACGGCGTGGCAACGAGGAAGAACGGCACGATCAGGCTCAGCCAGAGGTGGGCGTCGTTGTGCGCCGACAGCCGGCCGGCGTCGAACAGATCGCGGCAGTGGTCCTTGCTGAGGTCGCAGTCGACGGTCAGCAGGGCGCTGGCGATCATCCCGATGCCGGCGACCGCGAACAGCCAGACCGCGGCGGTGGCGGCGTTCCGGCGCGGGAGGACGGCCCGCAGCGCCAGGCCCAGCGCCGCGAACGAGAGCCCGAACAGGACGATTGCGGTGTTCACGATCCACGGGTGCCTCGCCTGGTCGCCGCCCAGCGTGCTCACGCCCGTGTCGAGGTGCGAGTAGCTCGGCTCGAGCGCTCCCGCCACGATCCACGCCGCGACGAAGGCCACCTGCGCCGTCAGCGCGAACCACACCAGGAATCGCGCCGTCCGCCTGCTCACTTTCACGGGTCCCAACCCCCTGTCCGACCGTCGGTGTACAGCGTACACTAATTCGCGCACATGCCCGCCGGCCGCACACCCCGCCTGTCCCGCAAGCGCATCCTCGAGGCGGCGCTCGCGGTGGTCGAGCGCGAGGGCCTGGACGCGCTGAGCATGCGCCGGCTGGCGCAGGAGCTCGACGCCTGGCCGATGAGCATCTACCGCTACTTCGAGGACAAGGACGAGCTGGTGGACGCGGTCGCGTCGAGCGCGGCGGAGTCCGCCGTGCTGCCGCCGGCCGGTCCCTCGTGGCGCGACCGGATGCGCGAGCTGCTGCACGAGGCCCGCCGCGCGGTGGGAGCCGATCCCGCCGGCTTGGCCAGCCGCCTGCCGCGCGCGAGCCTGGCGCAGGGCGTGTCGCGGATCTCAGACGCCGGGCTGGCGATCCTGGAGGGCGCCGGCCTCGCGCGCGCGGATGCCGCCAGCGCCTGGCGCGCGCTGCTCAGCTACACGCTCGGCTTCCCGATGTCGGCGGTGGCCGGAGCGCCTGCCGGCGACGACGAGTTCGACCGCGGGCTCGAGCTCCTGCTCGACGGGATCGCGGCCGCCGGTCAGTAGCCCCAGCTGCGCACCAGCCGCTCGAACTGCTCGGGCGTGGCGTAGGACTGGTCGGCGCGGAAGAACCCGTCCCTGCGCACGAACGCCACGTTGACCAGCGCCAGCGCGCCGTCCAGCGGGCGGACGTCGCCCCCGTACAGCTCGTAGACCACGAAGCCGCGCTCGGCCATGTACGCCGTCACGTCGTGGAGCAGCGGGGCGCCGGGCAGGAGCTCGAACAGGTAGCTCTCGAGCAGCACCAGCTCGGCGCCCTCGAGCACGCGCGGCGCGCCGCCCAGCACGCCCAGCTCGCCGCCCTCGACGTCCACCTTGAGCACGTAGGGACCGGGCAGGCCGCGCTCGGCCACCACGTCGTCCACGCGCACGACGGGTACCTCGCGGGCGTTGGTCTGGCCGCCCGCGCCCTGCCAGGCCCCCAGCGTCGACGACAGCGCCGGCGCCCGGTGCACGTTGATCGTGGTCGTACCCGCCTCGCTGCCCGCCGCCGCGAGCACGAACTCGGCGCCGTGCTCGCGCGCGATCCGGCCCAGCGCCTCGGCGTACTCCTCGAGCGGCTCGATCAGCAGGTGACGGGCGCGCGGGAACGCCTGGTACAGCTCCGGCGTGCCGTAGGCCACGCCCACGTCGATCACCGTGGCCGGCTGGAAGCCCATCCGGTTGACGTGGTCCATCAGCTCCTCGACGGTCCGGCGCACGCCCCCGCCGCGCCGCCGCACCTCGATGCCGCGCGCCCACAGCGCCGCCTTGAATCTGGTCCTCAGTCCGCGGCTCACGGCCGCGAAGGCTAGATCGGGGCCGAGTAGCTGGCCGCGTCGTCGTCGAACTCCCAGTCCGCCGACGGCGTGACGCCGGGGTCGTCGTCGGGCTCGACGCGCCGGTCGATCGTCTCGGCCTCGTGGCGGTCGACGGCGCGCGGGTCCTCCACCCTGTCCTCGGCGCGCGGCGGCGGCGGCATCTCCCGCTTGGTGCGCGGCCCGGGCAGCGCCGCCACGGCCCAGGCCGCGGAGCGCGGGTCGGCCGCCGTGCCGGGGCCGTCGGGCGCACGCGCGGCGCCCACCGGCTCCGGAATCGGCTCGGGCGCGTGGGAGGGGGCAAGCGGGTCCGGCATCGGCTCGGGCTCGCGCTCGAACCGGCGCCCATCGCCCAGCTCCATGCCCAGCCGGTCCTGGTCGCCCGGCTCCTCGCGCAGGTCGCGCGCCCGGATGTCGAGCGGCTCCGAGCCCGCCAGGAGCAGGTCGTCGGCCACCGACCTCAGGTCGCTGTCCAGATAGCCGCAGATCACGTCGCGAAGCAGCGCGCGCAGATGCTGCTCGATCTCCGGCGCGACGGCGCGCGGCGGGTCGCCTGCCGTCTCGTCCACGTCGGGGTCGATCGCGCCGCCGCTCATCACGCGTCGCTCCAGCGCGAAGGCCTGCTCGAGGCGCGCGCGCACGCCGGCGCGCTCGTGCTCCTCCGCGCAGAGTGCCGCCAGGCGCTGGCCCAGGCTGGCCTCACCGGCCTCGTCGTCGGCTCCGAGGAGCGACCGGAGGGCGAGCAGGTAGTCCGGCAGGGCCTCGACGTCGGCGGTGCGCTCGCAGCCCATCTCGAACCGCGACAGCGCCCAGGCGATCCGCCCGCCGTGCCGCGCCGACGCCATCAGCTCCACGAGCTCGCGCAGCTCGGCCTCCTCGTCGGCGCCCAGCACCCACGGCTCGCCGCGGCCGGGGCCGCCCAGCGCAAGGGCCAGCGGCTGCCAGACGCCCTCGTCGGCCCGGCCCCAGGCCACCGGCCCGATCGCCACGCGGCCGGGCTTGAACAGCCGCAGAGCCGTGAGCAGCCGCCGGAAGCGCACGCGCGCCTCGCCGGCCGGCAGCGGGGCGTCGGTCTCCACGTCGCGCTCCACCGCGCACACCGTGTTGGGCCCGGTCGCGCGCTCGCGCTCGCCGGGGCCGAGCGGCCAGACCGCCTCGGGCGGGGCCGGGACGCGGTCGCCGCGCGCCAGGATCAGGCCGCCGCCCAGGTCCAGGCGCTCGCTCTCCAGCAGCAGGCCGTGCACCGGCGCCACGACGGCCGTGCGCATGGTGTTCTCGTACAGCGTCCGCTCGACCTCGGCGTACACGCGCTCGAAGCGCTCCTCCGGGAACTGGAAGTCGGTTGCGTCCTCGTACAGGCGGTCGAGCATCGCGCGCAGCGCCGGCTCCGAGTCCGCGGCGGCCGGCAGCCCGCGCAGCCGCAGGTATGCCTCCGCGCCGCTGCCGAGCGCACTGGCCGCGCCCGCGTACGCCGGTATTGCGCGCAGGGCGTCCCAGCGCGCGACGATGAACTCCGAGGTGAGCGGCAGGTAGCGGTAGAGGACCGAGCCCGTGCCCGGCTCCTCGATCACGTCGTAGGGCAGCTCGGCGCCCGCGGCCACCTCCGCGGAGAGCAGCGCGGCCGACTCGAGGGCGAACTCGCGCAGTGCGTCGTGAAGCTCGCGGTTGCGCACGCGGTCGGGTTTCGCCGCGCGCGTGTGCGGTCCTGCGCGAGCGGCCCCCAACGGCAGCGATAACGGACCGGCTGGGGGTGGATGCACTTGGTCTCGCTATGCGAGATCAACTGCATCCACGTCGGGTCGCGGCGCGGTCAGGCCGCGGCGGGGGCCGGCTCGCGGCGCGTATCCGCGGCGGCGGCCGGCGTGGCGCAGCGCTCGGGCATCCACTCGCGCCCGAACGCGCGCATGTCCTCGATCAGCGGCAGCAGCGCGCGCCCCTTGTCCGTGAGCGCGTACTCCACGCGCGGCGGGACCTCGGGGTAGGTGTTGCGCTCCACGATGCCCTCCTGCTCCAGGGCCCGCAGGCGCAGCGACAGCGTTCTCGGGCTGATGCCGGCCAGCGAGCGCTCGAGCTCGCAGAAGCGGCTGACGCCGGCTGCCAGGTCACGCACCACCAGGATCGTCCACTTGGCGCAGACGAGCTCCGCCGTGGCGCAGACGGGACAGCTCTCGTTGGCCGCCCGCTTGGCTGCGAGGTCTTGCTTCACAAACTGAAGTATAGCCCCGCCGATGTAAGTGGGTTCAGTTTGAATCGAGACGCGGCGAACGTCTGGCAGGTCCGCGCGTCACGCGGCTCACCGGCCGTTCGCCCTGCTCGGGCTCCCATCCGACTCAGGTGTGCCAGCGAGCTCGTTGGCACTCACCCATGGCTGCCTGCCCACACCCCAGCTTAAGAAACTTACGTTCAGCATTGGTCGGCTGTTTAGTTCGCCCCTGGCAAGCGAGGTCTAAAGCAGCGATGTTTGAGGACCGCGACTGGCGTGGTATGGCTGAGGACGTGGGCAGGGGCCACGAAAACGACGGCAAGAGGAAGCGCCGCGAGTTCCGGCGTTGGGATCTTGCCGCGCACTGGCGCACTGACGTGGCGACTCTGGTTTTCATCGGTTTCGCCGCAGCGTGCCTGTTTGGGATTCAGAGCAAGGCCGGGATCGCTGGTGCGGTCGCATTCGGCTTTCTCGCAGGAGCATGCGCCGTGGTCCCACGGCGGGACGTTTCGGCAAAAGGGCCGTTTGGCTCGTTTTTCCGAG
>DASVQK010000188.1:0-10952 GCA_036389105.1 Thermoleophilaceae bacterium | reverse complement strand
GAGCCCCGCGTACATGCCGACCTCGTGCGTCACTTCGATGTCGATCCCCGTGCCCATGACGTCGTGCATCGAGCTCACCGAGAAGGGGCTGACGATCCGGTAGAGAACGAAGCAAACCGTCAGCGCCCCGGCGGAGCGCATCGCGCGCACGATCGAGTTGTACGTGTCCGGCTTCGCGGCCGCCGAGGTGCAGAGGGCCAACCCGCCGAGCAGGACGACGCCGCTGGCCGCGGCCAGCCCGTAGTCCATGAGCGCGAGCGCCTCCCAGGCGGTGACGGTGTCGGACACCGTCACCCCGTGGCCCGACACGGAGGCGCCGTACCACGGCATCCAGAGCGAGCCGAGCAGCAGCCCGCCGCCTGCCATGGCGATGAGACCGGGAACGAGGAGCATTCGGCCTTATCGGCGGCCGAAAAGAGACCTAAAGGCCCGCAAACGGCGCTGGCCGCGGACTCAGGACGTCAGCGCCTCTTCCTTTTCTTCTTCTTCTTTTTCTTCTTCTTCTTGTGCTTGGCGGTGGCCTTCTTCTGGACCACGACCGTGGCGTTGTCGAACGCGCGCAGGCCCTTGTCGTCGATCACGCGAACGGCGACCTGGTGGACCCCGGTGCCGAGCGTCCGCTCGAGCACGGGGTTGTTCCCGTTGTCCACCTCCATCGAGCCGTTGCCGTCGAGGTCGAAGGCATAGCTCACGATCGAGCCGTCGGGATCGTGCGAGGCGGACGCGTCGAGCCTCACGACGTTGCCGGCCTGGACCAGCGTGGGCGCGCTCAGCTTGGCCACCGGGATCTCGTTCGGGGGCGTGAAGACACCGAAGCGCGCCGTGCCGCTGAAGGCGGTCGGATCGGTGGCGCCGTAGTTGACCACGCGGATGACGTAGTCGCCGGGCGTGATCGGGACGCCCTGCGACTGGGTGACGGCGTTCTCCTCGTCGCCCGGCGGGGCGCTGGCGCCGCTGCCCACGGTGATCAGCTCTCCGCCCGGCCCCTTGCGGTAGACGTAGACGTCCCAGTCGTCCGCGGGGTTCAGCCACTCGATGTGGACCGAGATGTCGCCGTCCGCGTCGTCGTCCGCGATCTTGAACGGGAAGTCCTCGTGGGTGGTGGGGTCGTTGTTCGGGTCGGCGCCGGCCGCGGTCGGCTGGACGGCGGTCCCCGCCGCCTTGAAGTCGAAGTTGGGCGTGGTCTTGGCCGCCGCTCCGCCGGCCAGCGCGAGGCTTGCCGCCACGACCAGCGCGGCGATGGACGCGGCGCGGAGCCGGAGCCGGCTCATCGGTGCCTCCGGACCACGCGGCCCTTGACCTTGCTCTTCTTGCAGCCGCGGTAGGTGCGCGTGCTGACCCGGAGGCTGCCGTCGGAGATGTAGACCACCACGGTCACCTTGAACTTGCCGCGCTTCTTCTTCAGCCCGCTCAGGACGATGCGCCCCTTGCGCGCCTTCTTGCCCGAGAGCCGCGCGTTGCGCTTGCCGTTCACGAACGTGTTGACGCGCGTGATGCGACCCTTGTGCGGCTTGTGCACGTGCAGGCGGAGCTTGCGCTTGTCCACGCACTTGCGGCTCGTCACCTTCGCCGGCTTGGCTCCGCACAGGCTCAGGTTCAGCGTCTGGCCGCGATCGAGCGTCACCTTTCGCGTCTCGAGCACCTTGTTCGACACCGCGTCCTCGCAGGTCAGCGTCCACTGCTCGGTCTTGCCCTTCTTCAGCTCGAACGGGCGCGTGGAGGGCGTGACGATCCAGTCGAACCTGCCGGACCCCGGCACGATCGTGGTGTAGTCGAGGAAGTCGGGGCGCGAGTCCCTGCCGCTGCGCGGCGTGTCCTCGGTGCAGTCGTAGCCCGTCGTCTCGAGCGAGCAGATTTCGCTCGAGAACGTGGTGAAGTCCTTGTGCACCCGCAGCAGGGTGCCGGGGGGCGCCTCCCCGCGCAGGGTGCCGAACTGCTGCCTGTCCGCCGCCGCCTCGCCCGCGGCCAGGAAGGCGTCGCGGAGCCCCTTGCCCTTGCCGTCGACGGTCTTGTCTCCGGTCCACTGGTCGATCACGGCGTCCTGGTAGGCCACGTGGAAGTTGCCGCCGTGCTGGGAGTCGGGGCCCATCTCGATCGTGTAGCCGAACGTGCCGGCGGCGCCGTAGTTCCAGTCCTCGGTCGTGCCCGAGGTGTCGTAGAGCTGGAAGCCGTATTGGGACGTGTAGCCGGTGTCGCGCGCCATCCGGTCGCCCAGCTTCTTGAGCGCCACCTCGTCGGGCGCCAGACCGTCGTTGTGGCGGCCCGGCGGCCGCAGCACGAGCGACGCGAAGTTGTGGGTGGTTATCAGCGTCGTCACGTCGTGCTTCTGCGAGTAGCGCCAGACGGCCTGGTTCTCGGGCTCGGACCACATGCTGGGGCCGCGGTAGTTCTGGGTGTTGGGGTCGGTTCCCGCGCCCGGGCCGCCCCAGCCCTCGCCGTAGTTGCGGTTGTTGTCGATCCCGTACTGGAGCTCGCACGGTGTGGAGGGGTCGGGGGTCGCGCCGTCGCAGTTCTTGCGGCGGTAGGCCAGCGAGCCGCCCGGGGGCGCCACGGACTCGGCCAGCGAGGGCGCGCCGCCGGGGTCGCCGCTCTGGTCGGCGGGGTCGTTCGCCTCGCGGGACGCGATGTAGCCGTCCGGGTTGATGACCGGAGTGATCACCACGCGGACCCGCTTGAGCAGGTCGGTCACGCGCGAGTCCTTGCCGTAGTTCTGCGCGAGGTAGAGGGCGAACTCGGTATTGGCCTCGGCGGCGGGCCACTCGCGCGCGTGGTGCGTGGCCATCAGCCAGAAGATCGGCTTGCCGTCGTCCTTGGCGTTCACGTTGTCGGTGATCTCCGCGCCGAAGATGTCCCGCCCCTGGAACGACTTGACCGGCAGCGTCAGCGCCTTGGCGATGGCCGGGTTGTCCTGCACGATCTTCTTGAAGTCCGCCTGGATGTCCGGGTAGTGGCGGTAGTCCGTGCGGCCCGAGGGAAGCGGCGACCCGGCGGCCTTCGCCCGCGCGTAGGAGCTTTCCTTCGCGCGGTAGCGGCGCTCCGAGGCGGCGAGGTCGGGCTCCAGGGTCCTGTACGAGTAGCCGGCCTTCGTCAGCTTCGCCGCGTCGGCCGGGCCCTCCAGCACGGCGATCGCCTGGTTGCCGTTGGGGACCTCGTCCAGGTTGAGGCCGGTCGATTCGAGGGCCGTGAAGTCGAGCTTGCTCGCGATCGGGATCGACACCAGCGAGCGCTTGGGCGCGGGCGCGGTCGACGGCCGCAGGGGAATTGCGACCGGCCGGATGGTGAGCGTCTGCACGGCCGAGCTGCCGCGGAGCCTGCACGCCTGCACGTCCAGCCGCTGGCCCCTCCGGACCCAGGCCTGCGTCACCTCGTTGGCCCCCCAAGCGCGGGAGGCGTCCACGCGGCGGCCGCTCGCGGCGTCGAACAGGGCGAGGTCCCAGTCGTTGCGGGCGTCGCCGTTCAGCCGCGCCTGCACGTAGCCGTCAACCGGCGCCGTCCAGCGCGTGACGCCGGCGCCCGCGCTTCCCGGGGCGCGGCGGCGCTCGATGCAGGAGGCGCCGGTGGTCGCCCCGATCGTGATCTTCCTGGTGACCGGCGTCAGGTAGTTGGCGGACGGCGCGTCCACCTCGGCGGTGGCTCCCGCGACGACCGCGAGCAGCGCGGCGAGCGCCGCGATGGCGGGCAGCGCGATGCGCGCCGCGCGCGAACGGCCATCCCCCTGCCACATCCCCCTGCTCGGCGTCCCCACTGCGGCGGCATGATAGCGAGGCAACCCTTTGGTGACGCCTGGTTCACCTTTGGGGACAGGTTAAGCCGACGGAGGGATTCGAACCCTCGACCCCCGCTTTACGAGAGCGGTGCTCTGGCCAACTGAGCTACGTCGGCGGGCTGCCGGCTGAGTCTAGTCGCCGCGGAACCCCCTTCCGGGGGGCCGGGGCCGCGGCGGCGAGCGCCTACGGGAGTCGTGCTCCATCCCAGGCTCGGCCGGCTTCCGGCACACGACATCGGCGCGGGCGCCGCGGTGCTTGAGGCCGCGCGCGTGCGTCCGCGCCTGCTCGGACTCGCCGGCCTGCGCCCGCGCGACCTGCCCAGGCGCCATGCCCTGCTGCTGCGCCCGTGCTCGTCGGTGCACACCTTCGGGATGCGCTTCCCGATCGACGTGGTGTTCGCCGACGCGCGCGGGCGGGTGCTGCGCGTGGTCCGCGACGTGCCGGCCGGCCGCGTGCTGCGCTGCCCCGGCGCGGCGCTCGCGATCGAGTCGCACGCCGGCGACGCGACGGCTTTCCTCGAGGGCGGTCGCGGAGCGGGCGCCCGGCTCAGGCCGCGGATCCCACGAGGCGGCCAAGCCTGAGCGTGAGCGCGGAGAGCGCCAGCTCCTCGGTCACGTTCAGCTCGAGCGACATGCGCGCGTCCTCGCAGCGTTCGAGCGCATGGCGCAGGCGGCGCGCGTCGCGCCCCCGCGCGGCGCCCGCCAGGTCGGGTGCGCGGTCGGTGGTCAGCACCGCCGTATCGGCGCCCTCGGCCAGGCAAAGCAGGTCGCGGAACGTGAGCGCCGCCAGCTCCAGGCCCAGGTCCAGCACCTCGGTGCGGGCGCGGCGTCCGTCGCGCTTGGCGGCCTCGTCGAACTCCCGCTCGATGGCGCTGCGGTCGCGGCCCTTCGGCTCCAGCTCGAGCCGCTCCTTCGCCGCCCTCGCCACGTCGCTCTCGGCCTCGGCTCGCCGCGACTCGGCCCGCTCGAGCAGCGGCGCCCAGGGCTCGCCGGCGCGCGGATCGCGCGTCTCGCCCGCGAGCGCGTCGCGCACCAGGCGCTCCACGTCCTCGCGCAGGGCCTGGCCCTCGTCCGAAGCGAGGAAACGCGCGCGGGTGAGGTTTCCCAGCGCCAGGCGGCCGCAGGCGCGGGCGCGCGCGGCGTCCACCCCCTCGCGCTCCAGGATCGTCGCGATCCGCTCGCCCGGTAGCGGGTCGAAACGCACGAGCTGGCAGCGGGACACCACCGTCTCGATCACCTGGCCCAGCGCATCGGTCAGCAGGAGCAGGTGCACGAACGCGGGCGGCTCCTCCAGCGTCTTCAGCAGCCGGTTGGCCACCTCGTCGTTCATCGTGTCGGCCCGCTCGAGAACGAACACGCGCTTGGTCGCCTCGAACGGCGTGCGCGTGGCCGCCGCGACCACCGGCTCGTCCACGTCGCTCACGCGCATCACGTGCGCGCCGGTGGGCCTCACCCAGGTCAGATCGGGGTGGGTTCCGGCGTGGACGCGGGCGCGGGCGGCGTCCGGGTCCGGCTCGCCCTCGGCCAGCAGCTCGGCGGCCAGCGCGCGCGCGGCGGTGCGCTTGCCCGTGCCGGGCGGACCGTGGAAGAGGTAGGCGTGCGACGGCGCGCCCGACGCGAGCGCGGCCCCCAGGACCATCCGCGCGTGCGGGTGGTCCTCCGTGCCGGGCAGGCCCGGGGACGATCCCGCCGAGGCGGAGCTCACGCCGCGGGGGCCCCCGCCCGGGCCGCCTCGACCGCCGCCAGCACGTCGTCGTGCACCTGCTCCGGCGGCCGGTCGGCGGGGATGCGCGCCCAGCGGGCCGGGTCGGCGCCGGCCAGCCGCTCGTAGGCCGCGTGCACGCGCGCCTGGAGCGCCTCGCCCTCGTCCTCGAAGCGGTCGGCGTCGCCGGCCCTGGCCGCCGCCGCGGCCGGGTCGATCGCTAGGTAGACGGTCAGGTCCGGCAGCAGGCCCTCGGTGGCCCAGCGGTTGACCTCGAGCACCTCCTCCACGCCCAGGCCGCGGGCCTCGCCCTGGTAGGCGAGCGACGAGTCCAGGAAGCGATCCGACACCACCACCCGGCCGTCCGCCAGGGCGGGGCGGATCACCTGGCGGCACAGCTCGGCGCGGGCGGCGGCGAAGAGCAGCGCCTCGGCGTGCGGCCCGATCTGGGCGGCCGGGTCCTTGAGCAGGTCGCGGACGCGCTCGCCCAGCGCCGTGCCGCCCGGCTCGCGCACGGGCAGGGCCCGTTCGCCCAGCGCGGCGCAGAGCAGGCGCGCCTGCGTCGTCTTGCCGGAGCGGTCGATCCCCTCGAATGTCACGAACAGCCCGGCCATGCGGGCGACGGTACCAGGGGTCGAGGCGGCCACCGTCACGGGTAGCATCGCGGTGGTGCGCGCCCTCGTGACAGGCGGCGCGGGGTTCATCGGATCGAACCTCGTGGACGCCCTCCTGGCCCGCGGCGACGAGGTCACCGTCGTCGACGACCTGTCGACCGGCAAGCGCGAGAACCTCGACGACGCCCTGGCCGGCGGGGCCGAGCTGGTCGAGGCCGACGTCCGCGACGGCGCCGCCCTGGCCGACCTCTTCGGGCGCGCGAAGCCCGAGGCCGTGTTCCACCTGGCCGCCCAGATCGACGTGCGCAAGTCGGCGGCGGACCCAGCCTTCGACGCCCGCATCAACGTCGAGGGGACGATCAACGTGCTGGAGGCCGCGCGCGCCGCCGGCGCGCGGCGGGTGGTCAACACCTCCACCGGCGGCGCGATCTACGGCGAGGGACGGATCCTCCCGGCGCCCGAGGACCATCCGGTCGCGCCCGAGGCCCCGTACGGCCAGTCCAAGCACGCGGCCGAGGGCTACTGCGAGCTGTTCCGCCGCCTGCACGGGCTCCCGACCGTCTCGCTCCGCTACGGCAACGTGTACGGCCCGCGTCAGGACCCCCTGGGCGAGGCCGGGGTGATCGCGATCTTCTGCGGGCGGCTCGTGGCCGGGGAGCGGCCGGTCGTCTTCGGCGACGGCCTCCAGACGCGCGACTACGTCCACGTGGGCGACGTAGTGGCCGCCAACCTCGCGGTGGTCGAGACGGAGGCCTCCGGGGCGATCAACATCGGCACGGGGGTCGAGACCAACGTCCTGGAGCTCGTCGAGGCGCTGGCCCCCTTCGCCACCGCGCCGTTCGAGCCGGAGCACCGCCCCGAGCGGCCCGGCGAGGTCAGGCACATCGCGCTCGACTGCTCCCGCGCCCGCCAGGAGCTCGGCTGGGAGGCGCGGATCGGGCTGTCCGAAGGGCTCGGCCAGACGCTCGAGTCGGTGCGCTGAGCGCCGCGCGCGCCGAGCCCTTCGCGCCGCTACCGTGTCGATCCCGTATGGCCGCCGCCATCGTCCTCGGAGCACTCGGAGTCGCCATCCTGGCGGTGGCCGTCGCGTGGCTCCTGGGGTGGGCGCCGGCCGGCCGCGGGACCCCGCTCCGAGCGTCGTTCGTCGAGGCGGGGCAGCGCACGTCCGATGCCGCGGCGGAGTTCTGGGAGTGGGTCCGGCGAGGTCGCTGAAAGTCGCTCGTAGCGGGCTTTCGGGGTGGGAGAAATCCCTGCTCTCGACTAGAATTGAGGTCTGTCGTCACCGCCTCCGCCGACCCCCTTTCCGTCCGACCCTCGTAGCAGCATGTCCTACCCGCTCGTGGGGCCTCCACGGCGGTTAGGAGACGGACACCCAGGGAGACAGAGATGCCGCAAACAGGTAACGCCGACCAGATGACCACCACCCTTCGCACCGGTCAGGGCGTTACCGTCGCGCGCCGTCTCACGGAGCCGGGCGTCCACCCCTTCGACGCCGTCGAGTGGGAGATCCGCGACGCCGTCATCGGCGATCCCGAGAAGCCCGCCTTCCAGCAGCTCGGAGTCGAGTTCCCCGCCACCTGGTCGCAGAACGCCACCAACATCGTCGCCCAGAAGTACTTCCGCGGGCAGCTCGGCACGGACCGGCGCGAGAGCTCCGTCCGGCAGATGATCGGCCGCGTCGCCGGCACGATCTCGGCCTGGGGCCGCGAGCTCGGCTACTTCGCCACCGAGGAGGACGGCGACGCCTTCGAGGCGGAGCTCACCCACATCCTGCTGCACCAGCAGGCCGCGTTCAACTCGCCCGTGTGGTTCAACGTCGGCTTCGAGGAGCACCCGCAATGCTCGGCCTGCCAGCCCTACCACGCACTCGTATCGACCCCCGAGGGCATGGTGCCCATCGGCGAGCTCGTCGAGAGCGACGAAGTCGGCCGCGAGGTCTACGACGCCAATGGCTCCACGCGAGTGGTCGCGACGAAGGCCAACGGTCGCAAGCGGGTCTTTCGAGTCAACCTACGGAACGGCCAGCACGTCGAGGCCACGGCCGACCACGTCGTGAAGGCGGCAACCGAGCGGAGGACTGAGCCGGCTTGGCTCCGAGTGGACGAGCTGCGCCCGGGGATGCGCATGCACCTTCATCCGCACCGGGCGAAGGTCAGGGACCGTGTGTTGGTGACGGCCGGTGGCGACGGCGAGCCCGTCGAGCCCGCAGACCTTCCGGTCGATGGCGAGCAGGCGGTCTCCGTCGCCGAGGCGGCGCTCGCGGGGTGGCTGCAGGCCGACGGCTTCGTCGGCCAGTACGAGTCTGGAACCAACCGGTCGCTGACCATCGAGTTCCAGGTGGCGAACGACGATGAGTTCAACTGGGTCGTCGGCAATCTCGAAACCGCCCTACCGGGCATTCACAGCCACGTCCGCGAAGCGGACACCAAGGACACGCGCGTACGCCGCATCCGACTTTACGGCGAGGTGCTCAGGGACTTCGTGGATCGCTGGGAACTGCTCGACAGGGGAACCGAGATCCGAGTTCCAAAGCACCTATGGACCGCTACGCGCGACGAGGTCACGGCTTACCTTCGCAGCCTCTTCCAGGCCGACGGTTACGTGACGGTCAGGCGCGATGGCGATTACGAGAACGCCCGGGTCGGCTTCGCGGTCATCGGCCGCCGTTGGACAGAGGACGTCCAACTCCTCCTCAACCTGCTCGGCATCTACTCGCGCCGGACTCACAAGCACGAGCCGCGTGCTGACAGGCACGACCTTCACGAGGTCGCGATCAGCATTGGCTCCGAGCGAGCTCGCTTCGCCGAGCTGATCGGCTTCGTGAGTCGGGACAAGCAGCGCAGGCTCTCCGAGTCGCTTGGGCTTCGTGGCCTCAAGACGTGTCCGGACGTTCGCGAGGAGGAGATCGTCTCGATCGAGGACGTCGGCGTCCACGAGGTCTTCGACATCCAGACCGAGTCCGGCGAGTACCTGTCCAACAACGTGGCCGTCCACAACTGCTTCATCCTGTCCGTCGAGGACACCATGGAGTCGATCCTCGACTGGAACACGCGCGAGGGCATGATCTTCCGCGGCGGCTCCGGCTCGGGCATCAACCTCTCCAAGATCCGCGGCTCGCGCGAGCAGCTCTCCAAGGGCGGCTTCGCCAGCGGTCCCGTCTCGTTCATGCGCGGCGCCGACGCCTGGGCCGGCACGATCAAGTCGGGCGGCAAGACGCGCCGCGCGGCCAAGATGGTCGTGCTCGACATCGACCACCCGGACATCCAGGACTTCATCTGGTGCAAGGCGCGCGAGGAGGAGAAGGCCGCCGCGCTGCGCGACGCCGGCTTCGACATGTCGATCGACGGCGAGGGCTTCACCTCGATCCAGTACCAGAACGCAAACAACTCGGTGCGCGTCAACGACGAGTTCATGAGCGCGGTCGAGGCCGGCGAGGAGTGGCACACCACCGCCCGCAAGACCGGCGAGCCGATCGACACCTTCGACGCGCGCGAGCTCATGCGCCAGATCGCGCAGGCCGCGTGGCAGTGCGCCGATCCGGGCGTGCAGTACGACACGACGATCAACGACTGGCACACGTGCCCGGCGTCCGGGCGCATCAACGCGTCCAACCCGTGCTCGGAGTACATGCACGTCGACGACTCGGCCTGCAACCTCGCGTCGATCAACCTCATGAAGTTCCGGCGCGCGGACGGCACCCTCGACGTCGACGCCTTCCAGCACGTGGTCGACGTGATGATCCTCGCGCAGGAGATCGTCGTCGGGCCGTCGAGCTACCCGACGGAGCAGATCGGCCGGAACGCGCGCGCGTTCCGCCAGCTCGGCCTGGGCTACGCCAACCTCGGCGCGCTGCTCATGTCGAACGGCCTGGCGTACGACTCCGGCGAGGGCCGCGCGGTCGCGGCCGCCGTCACGGCGCTCATGACCGGGCGCGCGTACCGCAAGTCCGCCGAGGTGGCCGCGGCCATCGGGCCGTACGAGCGCTTCCCGGAGAACCGCGAGCCGCACCTGCGCGTCATGGGCAAGCACCGCGACGCCGCCTACGAGATCGCCGAGGACACCTGTCCCGACGACGCCCTGCTGAGCGCCGCCCGCGGCTCGTGGGACGAGGCCATCAAGCTCGGCCAGCGTCACGGCTACCGCAACGCCCAGGCCACGGTGCTCGCGCCCACCGGCACGATCTCGTTCCTGATGGACTGCGACACGACGGGCATCGAGCCCGACTTCTCGCTCGTCAAGTTCAAGGAGCTGGTCGGCGGCGGGCAGATGACGATCGTCAACCGCACCGTGCCGCTCGCGCTCGAGACGCTCGGCTATCCACAGGTCGAGGTCGAGCAGATCGTCGCCTACGTCAACGAGCACGGCACGATCGTCGGGGCGCCGGCGCTGCGCGAGGAGCACCTGCCGGTGTTCGACGTGGCGGTCGGCGAGCGGGCCATCTCGCACATGGGCCACATCAAGATGATGGCCGCGGCGCAGCCGTTCATCTCGGGCGCCATCTCGAAGACGGTCAACATGCCGGCCGACACCACGGTCGACGACATCGCCGACGCCTACACGCAGGCGTGGCGGCTGGGCGTCAAGGCGCTGGCCATCTACCGCGACGGCTCCAAGACGGCGCAGGCGCTCCGCACCGACGCGCAGAAGACCAAGGACCAGCCCGAGGGCGGCACGGCGGACGACCTGCCGAAGCCGATTCGCCGGCGCATGCCCAAGGAGCGCCAGTCGCTCACGCACAAGTTCTCGATCGCCGGCCACGAGGGCTACATCACGGCGGGCATGTACGAGGACGGCTCGGTGGGCGAGATCTTCCTCACCGACATCGGCAAGGAGGGCTCCACCCTCCGCGGGATGATGAACGCGTTCGCCA
>DASVQK010000187.1:0-25606 GCA_036389105.1 Thermoleophilaceae bacterium | reverse complement strand
GTGGTACAGGTTGCGCTCCATCGGCTCGGGCAGCTCGTAACCCTTCTCGATCCCCTCGAGGCCGGCCTGGAGCAGCGCCGCGAAGGTGAGGTACGGGTTGCAGGCCGGATCGGGGCAGCGGAGCTCCATGCGCGTGGCCTGCTCCTTGCCCGGGTGGTACAGCGGCACCCGCACGAGCGCGGAGCGGTTGCGCCGCGACCAGGCCACGTAGACCGGCGCCTCGTAGCCCGGCACGAGCCGCTTGTACGAGTTGACCCACTGCGCGAAGATCGAGGACACCTCGCGCGCGTGCTTGAGCTGGCCCGCGATGAAGGCCTTGCCCGTGGGGGACAGGAAGTACTGGTCGTCGGCGTCGTAGAAGGCGTTGCGGCCCTCGTTGAAGAGCGACTGGTGCGTGTGCATGCCGGAGCCGTTCTCGCCGAACAGCGGCTTGGGCATGAACGTCGCGTGCCAGCCGTACTTCATGGCGTACTCCTTGACCGTGATGCGGTACGTCATGCAGTCGTCGGCCATCTTCAGCGCCGGCGCGTAGCGCATGTCGATCTCGTGCTGCGACGGCCCGACCTCGTGGTGCGTGTACTCCACGTGGATGCCGAGCTGCTCGAGGGCGAGCACGGTCTCCCGGCGCACGTCGGAGCCGGCGTCCAGCGTGGTGAGGTCGAAGTAGCCGCCCTCGTCCAGGGGCTCCGGCGGACCGCCGTTGAGCTGGGCGCTGCGGAAGTAGAAGAACTCGAGCTCGGGGCCGACGTTGAAGGCGTCGAAGCCCATGCTCTGCGCGCGCTCGAGCGCCCGGCGCAGCACGTAGCGGGGATCGCCCTCGTACGGCTCGCGCGAGGGGGTCACGACGTCGCAGAACATGCGCCCCACGCCGCGGTCCTCCGGGCGCCAGGGCAGGACGGCGAAGGTGGACGGATCGGGCATGGCGATCATGTCCGACTCCTCGATGGCGTTGAAGCCGGTGATCGACGAGCCGTCGAAGCCCATCCCGCCCTCCATGGCGTCGTCCAGCTCGGCGACGTTGATCGAGAAGCTCTTCAGCTGCCCCAGGATGTCCGTGAACCAGAGGCGGATGAAGCGAATGTCGTGGTCCTTGACGAGGGACTTGACGTCGTCGGCGGTCTTCGGCTGGTCGGCCATCGAGCTCCTTCGGGGTGTCGGCTTGGCGGCGAAGCGCGACAGCCTAGCGGTCGCGCGGCGCTCAGCCCGCGCGGGCGGCGGCGCCTAAGTCCGGCGCGCGTCCAGCCACTTGTGCGCCCAGGACTTGAGGGCGCGGACCGACGGCTCGAGGGCGCGGCCCTTCGAGGTCATCGCGTACTCGACGCGGGTGGGCGAGCCGCCGAGCACCCGGCGCACGACGATGCCCTCGGCCTCGAGCTCCTTGAGCCGCTCCGAGAGGAGCCGGTCGGAGATGTCCGGCACCAGCTCGCGGATCTCGGAGAAATGGGCGGGTCCGTCCAGGAGGACGATCAGGATGGCCCCGGTCCAGCGCTTGCCCACGAGCTCGACGGCCTCGTGGTAGAGGGAGCAGCAGGCCTGGCGGTCTGCCGGCCGTTTGGCGGCGGTCGCTCCTCCCCGGGCGGCCATTCCCAGATGGTAGCTATGCGGCCTGGAGGAGCCGGCCGTACTCGGCCGAGCCGTCGAGCGGCAGGTTGCCGCCGGTGGCGATGAGGCTGGTCAACAGCCCGAGCGAGACGTGTGCGATGGCCTCGAGCAGCTGCTCGTCGCTCCAGCCGGCCTCGCGGGCCTCCTCCTGGAGGTGGAGCGGCGGCGTGCCCTCGTGGTCCAGCAGGCCGCGCACGAAGCGAAGCAGGGCCGCCTCGCGCTCGTCGCCCGAGTCGAACTCGCGCGCGAGCGCGATCTCGTCCAGGCCCACGCCGGCGTCGCGCGCCGTGCGGAGCAGGGTGGCGAGCATGTACTCGCTGCGCTCGCGCTGCGCCACCGCCAGCGCGATGCGCTGCTGCGACTTGAGCGGCAGGGCGCCCTGCCGCAGCTCGGAGCGGAAGCGGGCGTACGCGCGCAGCACCGCGGGGGCGCCGGCCACCACCCCGAGGAAGTTGGACACCTGTCCGCCGCTGGCCAGCGCGCCCTTCAGCACGGGCAGGCTGCGCTCCGGGGCGGTCAGCTCGTCGTGGACTTGGAACCTGCTCTCCTTGGTCTTCATCGCTTCACTTCTTGCGCGTAGCTTACGTTGGATAAGTATAGGCAGCGGCAGGACCTAGTGTCCCGCCCGCGGGAGGCGGCGAGTGTGCGGCCCGTCTCACAGGGATATACGAGCCGGCGCGCGCTTTGGATGCCTACGCGAGGCCGGCCGGCGGGGTGTGACCGACGGCGCTCAGGCGTGGCCGCTGGCCGCGGCCACCGCGGTCAGGAAGAAGCCCAGCAGGACGGCCCACATGGCGATCCTGTCGGGGCGGCCCGCGATGCCGGGCGCCACCGGCTCGCGGCGGCGCTTGGGGCGCGGCTGGCTCTCGATCCGGATCGTCCGGACCTCGGCCATCGGAGCCGCGGAGATGCGGTCCGCGCGGCGTGGATGGGCCTCCGCCTCGATCAGGCGCAGGTCCGGCCGGCCCGTGCGGCGCGGCATGTCCTCGTAGTACTGCAGTGCGCGTGCAGCGTCTTCGTGCATGGCTCTCTTTCTCGCGCCTACGGGGTTAGCTGTCGGGCTTGCGCGGAAAGAGCTGCGCTACACCGCACTCCGGCGGCGATTCGCCCCTCGGCCCTCAGTGGCCTCGTGGTTCCCCCGTGCCCCACCATGACGGCGGGACTTCGGCAATCAGCGGGCGGGATGGTAGCAAGCGGGTGTGTGGCTGGGATCACACGATCTCCCTGCTCCCCGGGGAATTCCCCCAAAGAGCAGCTTCAGTTAACCCTGCCCGCCGGACGGCACCGCCGCGCGGTGCTCAGGGAGCGCCCCGACCCGCGACCGAGGAGACGAACGCGGCCACCGCGGCGGCGTTCGAGCCCTGGAGCAGACCGGGCGGCATCCGGCCCTGGCCGGTGCCGCCGACCTTGATGGCGCTCAGCACCCGGCCCTTCGAGACCTGGCCGATCTCGTCGAGGTTCGGGCCGGTCACCCCGCGGGCGTTGACGGCCGCCAGGCTGTGGCAGCTGGCGCAGGTCTGCTTGAACAGGCGGCTGCCCGTGGCCACCTGAGCCGTGGGCTGGACGCTCTTGAGGCGCCCAACCCCGCCCTCGGCCGCGTGGCGGTTGGCGATCACCACGGCGGGCACCGCGATGCCGATGCCTATGTAGAGGACCGGCAGGACCAGCTTGAAGAAGCGCCTGCCGCCCGTCAGGTACGCCTCGCGGGCGCGGCCCGGGCCGCCGGAGAACGCGACGAACGCGACGCCGGCGCCGGCCAGCAGGAAGAAGACGATCAGGGCGGTGGCGGCCATGCGGCGCGGATGCTAGTGGAGCGCCGGGACCGTCGCGCGGCCGGTCGCCGCGCCTCCGGCGCGGGCCCGGGACGGCCGGCTCAGGCGGCCGCGGCCTCGCGGCGGGCGCGCTTCCAGGAGCCGAAGGTGGCGAACACGTCGGTCAGGTCGGGCAGCTGGTCGTCGTCCGCCGCGCGCTGCTGGTAGTCGACCATGAGGAGCCGCTCGGGTGGCGAGCCGAGCTCCCGCGCGACGGTCCGGATGCCCTCGCGGACCTCGTCCGGGGTGGCGTGGTCGTCGGGGTCGGTGTGGCGCTGGGCCTCGCGCGCCAGTACGCCGGCGGCCGCGCCGCGGGCCCCGGGGGCGCCCTCGCCGGCGCCGCGAGCGCGCCCCACGCCGATCATCAGCCGGCAGTGGGGGCAGCGGGTCGGGGCGGGCGGCCAGGCGCCCTCGACGCCCTCGGCGACGACCAGGAGGCAGTGCGGGCAGTGCGCCTCGAGGGCTTGGGAGGCGGCCGATGCGGGCGCGGTCATAACTTGGCGGGGGTCGAGACCATTCACCCTTGTGGTGGCCGTTGTTCGGTCTGGGTAAACCTGCTGGGCGCCGGCCTGCGACGGCCGTTACGCCAAGTGACGGCGTCAGCCGGGGGCCGCGGGCCCCTCGGGCTCCTCGCGAGGGGTCGCCGCGGAGGCCGGCAGCGCGTCCAGCTCCACGGTCTCCATCGGCAGGCAGGTCTCGCAGAAGTCGTCGCCGAAGGCGGTCAGGTGGATGCTGCGGCGCACGGTCTTCGTGCGGCCGCCGGCTTCGCGCATGGCCTCCACCACGTCGGGCTGCGCCTCGAGGACGTGGTAGCGCTGGAGGTCCTCGAGCGGCTCGCGCGAGAACCAGATCAGGCCCAGCCGCTCCAGGTTGTTCAGGTACGGGTGGACGCGGTCGATGTGCCGGCAGCCCGCCTGGATCGCGATCATCGTCAGTCCCGGCGCCACCAGGTCGGACTTCACGAGGCCGATCGGGCCGGCGGTCCGCACGTCGACGGCCGCCTGCGGGCCCTCGCGGCAGAGCAGCCGCAGGATGCGGCCCTCGTCGGGGGCCAGCTCGGTCAGGATCCGCGCGTAGGCGGGGTGCGCGTCCTCGTCGAAGTCGATCTCGGCGGAGCGGCGCAGCAGCTCGGCGCCCTGCTCGCGCAGCCGCGCGCGGGAGACGTGGCCGTCGGCCGCGACGGCGGACCCGTCGATGGTCTCGGCCGCGGCCGGCTCCTCGGCGGGGCCGGTCCCGTTCGGGCTGTGCTCGCCCACGCCCAGCAGGCGGCGGGCATAGTCGCGCAGGGCGGCCTCTGTCTCCTGGATCAGCTCGGCGGGCGACTCGCCGGTGGCCGCGCCGCGCGCCACGCGGACGCCCGTCCTGACCGACGTCTCGACGGTCCAGCCGGCCGCGCGCCACCAGGCCGAGGCGGCCAGCCGCGCCAGCACGGGGGCGGCGCGCAGCAGGGCGGCGGCGTCGGGCTGGCGCGAGGGCCGGTGCGCGGCGCCCTGCGGCCGGTAGGTCCGGTGCCCCGGGTCGGGCGCGGCGGGGTCGGGATGTGCCCGCGGTCCGGTCATCGGCTCACGCGAAGAACACCAGGTGGAGCGCGCCGCCGACGATGCCGAGCACGCCGCCGTGCGCCAGCAGCAGCCACTCGTCCTGCCTGATGGCCGATCGGAGCATGTCGGAGAAGTCGGCGGGCTCCATGTCGCGCATCCGGTCCGCGAGCAGCTTGCGCACCTCGACGCTGCGCCTGCGGTTGAACTCGGGATCGGTGAGCGGCGTCATCGTGTGGTCGACCCCCTCGACCGCGACCGACTCGCGGATCGCATCGTACTCCCGCGGGCCAACGGCGAGCCTGACGAGGGGACGCGACGCTCCCACGGCGCGGTCCACGGAGGGCCGCAGGGCGGCGGCCACCATCTGACGGGTGCGGTCGGAGCGCGCGCCGTGGAGCAGTTCCTGGCCGATGTTCTCGAGCGTGACGATGTCGCCGGCGATCACCTCGGCGTACACGTCCGAGACCTCCTGCTGGCGACGCAGGAACATGCCATGGATGGTGAACGGGCCGATCTTCCGCGCCTCGACGGGCTCGAAGATCATCAGGATCGCGAGCCAGTTGGTCACCCAGCCGACGATCGGGCCGCAGATCAGGAGCACCCAGGGCGAGTGGAACACGGCGGTCAGCAGCGCGACCGGGATGCCGAGGACGAAGCCGAACACCAGGCCGAGGTTGATGATTAGGCGGAGCTCCTTGTCGCCGACCGACTTGAAGATCTTGTTGGCCAGCGCCGGCTCTTCCTCGATCCGGCGGATGACCATGAGCTTGACGTCGAGCAGCTGGTCGATGTTCGCGCCGATCTGGTGGGTCACGTCGTCCACGACGTCGGGCAGCTGCTGCTCGACGCGGTCGTAGACGGCCTCGCGGAGCTCCGGCGTCAGGTCGCGCCAGAGCTGGGGGTGCTCCCGCTCCATGATGTCGTCCATCAGCCCGCGCATGTCGCCGGTCAGCGAGCGGACGATGTGGGCGCCGATCTCGTCCGGGTCGAGCTTGTCGTAGAACTCGCGCGGGCTGCCGAGCTTGGCGATGCCCTTGTCGACCGCGATGCTGCCCATCTTGGCCGCGCGCGAGGGGATGATCCCCTGCCAGCCCAGGCCGCCGATCATGAAGCCCGGGATCTGCTGGATGCGGCGCGGCATGATCTGCGCGATGGGCCGGAGGCCGGGGAAGCGCACGCCCGCGAACTCGACGGGCTGGAACAGCATCCAGACCCCCGTCCAGTTCGTCACGTATCCGATCGCCGCCGAGAACAGCGGGATCGTCACCAGGCTGATCGTCTCCGCGCTCAGAGTCGCTCCCGGCACGAACTCAATCACCGCGCGGGGTTCGGCGCGCTGATGAGCGGCTCGCGATGAGTTTGGGTCGCGGCAGCGGTCGTGTAGAACGTTGCGGTCACAAGGCGCCGGCACGCAGGCGCGGATAGGAGAGAGCATGGGACAGCCAGTCGTTCACTTCGAGGTCGCCGGGAAGGACGGAGAGACGCTCCGGAGCTACTACGCCGACCTGTTCGGGTGGGAGATCGACGCGAACAACCCGATGAGCTACGGGATCGTGCAGCGCGACGGGAACACCAACGCCGACGGCGCCGGGATCGGCGGCGGCGTCGGGCAGGGTCCCGACGGCTACGACGGCCACGTGACCTTCTACGTCGAGGTGCCCGACGTGGAGGAGGCGCTCGCGAAGGCCGAGAGCCTAGGCGGCACGCGCATCATGGGCCCCGAGACGATCATGGACTCGATCGTGCTCGGCCAGTTCACCGACCCCGAGGGGCACCTGATCGGGCTGGTGCAGACCGGGTAGCGGCGCCTGCGGCCCGACCACCCAGTCGTCCAAGCGCGAGGCGCATGGCCGATCGAGCCGGCCGTGCGCCTCCGCGAGGTCGATCCGCCCGACGTCTACATACCGACCGCGGTTAGGCGGGCGCGCGGGACGCCGCGGTGGGTGACCAGGATCGGCTCGCCCGCGACGGCGCGCTCCATGTACCAGCCGAAGCGGTTGCGGAACCGGTGGGCGGAGACGAGGGTGGGCGGCGGATCGCCGGCGGGGGGAGTGGAGCTAGTGGGACTCGAACCCACGACCTCGTGACTGCCAGTCACGCGCTCTTCCAGCTGAGCTATAGCCCCTAGGGCGTACTCGTCGGCGAAGTGTAGACCGGCAAGCTGACCGTTTCGGGACGGCGATAGGCGGAGCTGGATCTCGCCACTGCATCCGAACATGGCGATCGGCAGGACGTAGCACGCATCGAGGTCCGGGCAATACGCGGCGATCAGGTCGACCTCCTTGGGCGAGTAGGTGCCGCGGCGATAGCCGCCGGCGACTCGGCGGCACGTGCGGGCACGAATCGGGATCACGTCCCCGCGTCGCGGCGTCCACTTGCACTGCACGCGCAAGATCAGCGATCCCAGTTCGAACGCCAGGTCGTATCGCCCACCCTCCACGACAGGACGGAGCACCGGGATGCCGAGCTGCACGGCACGAGCCGCTATCGCCGTCTCCGCGATCGCTCCCTTCTGGCTCGGCGTGGGCTTGTGCATACGCGAACACTAGTTCGCGTATCGGACGCCGAGCCGCCGTCGGGCCTACCCCACCGAGCGCGCCGGCGCCTCGCCCCAGAGCTGCTCCAGCCGGTAGAACGCGCGCGCCTCCGGCGTGAAGATGTGCACCAAGCAGTCGCCGTAGTCCATGAGGATCCAGCGCGCCTCGCGCGCGCCCTCGACCCGCGCCGGGTATACGCCGTCGCGCTTGAGCTCCTCGTGGACGGCATCGTGGATCGCCTTCGCCTGCCGCTCCGTCCCGCCGCTGCAGATCAGGAAGCAGTCGGTGTAGCCCACGAGGTCGCCCACCTCCAGCACGCGGATGTCGCGCGCCTTCTTGTCGGAGGCGACCGCCGCGATCCGCTCCGCCAGCTTCGAGCCCGAGGCGATCACGAGGCCCCCACCGCCGCGTCAGCCCCGTACAGCCCGCGCGACTCGATCAGCTCGGCCACGCCGTCGGGCACGAGGTAGCGGATCGGGTCGCGCAGGGCCGCCCGTCGCCGCACCATCGTCGACGAGATCGCGATCGCGGGCATCTCGAAGAACAGCAGCCGGTCCTCGTGGCGCAGGTGACGCAGCTCGAGCAGGATCCCGCCCTGCCGCCATCCGGCCCGCTCCGTGACCCCGATCGTGCACAGCTCCAGCACCTTCTCCGGCTGGTGCCACGAATGCAGGGCCGCCGCCTGGTCGCCGCCCAGGATCCAGAACAGCTCGTCGCCGGGCCGCTCCTCGCGCAGCGCGATCAGCGTGTCCACCGTGTAGGACGGCCCCTCGCGTTCCAGCTCGATGCGCGAGACCTCCATCCGCTCGTCGCCGGCCACGGCCGCCTCGCACAGCTCGGCCCGCACCTCCGCGCCCGGATCCGCGTCGATCCTCCGGTGCGGCGGCTGCCCCATCGGCATCAGCAGCACCGAGTCCAGCTTCAGCTGCACCAGCGCCTCCTGGGCCAGCACCATGTGGCCCGTGTGCGGCGGGTTGAAGGCCCCCCCGAGAACTCCTAGACGCAAGATCGGATACAGCCTACCGGCCGCCGCTCACTCCAGAACGAAGTAGTCGCGGTGCACGGCCTCCTCGCTGGCCCGCGGCAGCACCTCGCGCACGTCGGCCGTCTTCATCCCCTTGATCCGTCGCAGCTCGGCGGCCGAGTAGTTGACGATGCCCTTGCCGATCGCCCCGCCGTCCCCGTCGGCGGCTGCAACGCGCACCGCGTCGCCGGCCTGGAACTCGCCCTGCACCTCCACCACGCCCACCGGCAGCAGGCTGGTGCCGCGGTCGCGGAGCGCGGCCTCCGCCCCGCGGTCCACCACGATCCGGCCCTGGCTGGGCTTGGCGTACTTGAGCCACAGCTTGAAGCTGGACACCCGCTGCCGCTGGGGTTGGAAGCGCGTGCCCTCCGGCTCCCCGGCCAGCGCCCGCGTGACCGTGCCCGGCCGTGTGCCGTTCAGGATCAGCGTGGGAATGCCAGCCGCCGTGGCCATCTCCGCAGCCACGACCTTCGACCGCATCCCGCCCGAACCGAGCGGCGAGCTGGACACGCCCACGTCGAAGCCCTCCACCTCCGCGAAGTCGCGGACCTCCGGCACGAGCCGAGCCGACGGGTCCTTCCGCGGGTCGGCCGTGTGCAGCCCGTCGGTGTCGGTCAGGAGCAGCAGCAGGTCCGCGCCGATCAGGATCGCCACCTGGGCGGCCAGGAAGTCGTTGTCGCCGAACGAGATCTCGTCGGTCGCCGTCGTGTCGTTCTCGTTGATCACCGGCACGACCCGCCAGTCGAGCAGCGTCCGCAGCGTCTGCCGCGCGTTCAGGTAGTGGCTGCGCGCGGACATGTCGAAGAACGTGAGCAGCACCTGCGCGCTGGGCGCCCCGCGCTCCTGAAGCAGCTCGTCGTAGATCCGGTAGAGCTTGCCCTGACCGACGGCCGACGCGGCCTGGAGACCGGGCATCGCCGTGGGGCGCACCGGCATGTCCATCAGCCGCATACCGCGCGCGATCGCGCCGGACGTGACGAGCACCACCTCGTGCCCTGCCCCGTACAGCTCGGCCGCCTGGTCGCAGACGTGCGGGAGGACGTCCATCCGCACCTCGCCGCGGTCGTCCGCGACGATGCTGGATCCGAGCTTCACGACCGCCGTGCTCATGCGGGCAAGGTTATGCGGGTGACCCCGATCAGCTCAGCTCGAACACGACGCCGCCTATCTCCACATCGTCGCCCGGCTCGAACCCCGCCGCCTCCAGCGCGCGGATCACGCCCAGGCCCTTGAGCCGGTCCTCGACGTACCGCATCGCCTCGTCGTTGTCCACGTCGTGGCGGGCGATCAGCCGCTCCACCCGCGGGCCGAGCACCCGGAACGCCCCCTCCCCCGCGCGCTCCACGCGGAACCCGTCGTCCTCCCCCGGCCGGTAGACGCGGTGCTCGGCCTCGGGCTCGACGACCGCGGCCGCCTGGCCGCCGGCTTCGGCGGGCGCCGCTTCCGGCGCGGCGGGCACGTGCTCCATGATCGCCCGCCGCAGGCGGTCGAGCCCGGCGCCCGTGGCGGCCGAGGTGGTCAGCACCTCGACCGCCTCCGCCCCCAGCCGCTCGCGCCACGCCCCGACGGCGGCCGCCGCCTCCTCCTCCGGCACCAGGTCCGCCTTCGACAGGCACAGGATCCGCGGCAGCGCGGCGAGCCCGCTCCCGTAGCGCGCCAGCTCGCCCTCCACGGTCGCGTGGTTCCGCAGCGGATCCGAGCCGTCTGCCGGCGCCAGGTCCAGCACGTGAACCAGCAGCCTGGTGCGCTCGACGTGGGCGAGGAACTCGTGCCCCAGACCCGCCCCCTCGCTGGCGCCCTCGATCAGCCCCGGGATGTCCGCCACCACCAGCTGACGGTCCTCGCCCTCCAGCGTGCCCAGCACCGGCTCGAGCGTGGTGAACGGGTAGTCCGCCACCTTCGGGTGCGCGCGCGTGATCCGCCCGAGCAGCGACGACTTGCCCGCGTTGGGCAGCCCGACGAGCCCCGCGTCCGCGAGCAGCCGCAGGCGCAGCTCGAGCCACGCCTCCTCACCCGGCAGGCCGCGCTCGGCGAACCGCGGCGCCTGCCGCGTGGCGCTGGCGAAGTGCCGGTTGCCGCGCCCGCCCAGCCCGCCGCGCGCCACGCGCGCCGTCTGGCCGGCGCGGGTCAGGTCCCAGCGCGCGTCGCGCTCGGGGTCGCTGACGCTCGTGCCGGGCGGCACGCGCACCTCCAGCGCCTCCGCGCTCGGGCCGTGGCGCTGCGACCCCTGGCCGTGGCCGCCGCGCCCGGCCGCGAACCGCGTGCGGCGCCTGAACGACTGGAGGTCGCGCAGCGATCCGTCGCACACGACGACCACGTCCCCGCCGCGCCCGCCGTCCCCGCCGTCGGGACCGCCGCGCGGCACGTGCGCCTCGCGCCGGAACGACACGACGCCGTCGCCGCCGCGCCCGGCCTGGACGAAGATGCGGGCGCGGTCGCTGAACACGCGGTCGATCGTAGATGCGCTACGCCAGCGGCACCGCCCCCTCCCTCTCCGCGACGGTCGCGGTGGCACCCACGCTGGCCGCCACCACCATCCCTATCCCCGCGACCTCGCGCGCGCCCAGGTCCTGCCCGAGGAGCGCGAGCCCCGCCAGCGCGGCGATGACCGGATCGAGCGACAGCAGGATCCCGAACACGCGCGCGGGCAGCCGCCGCAGCGCCTCGAGCTCCAGCGAGTACGGGATGGCCGACCCGAGCAGCGCGATCAGCGCCCCCACCGCGAGCGGCTCCACCCCGAGCAGGTCGGAGCCGCCGCCCGCCACGCCGAACGGCACCAGCGCCACGCCGCCCACCACCATTGCCAGGGCCAGCCCGCCGCCGCCCGGGAACGTGCGCCCCACGCGCTGGCTGAGCAGGATGTACGACGCCCAGAAGCCGGCCGCGGCCAGGGCGAACGCCACGCCCGCGAGGTTCGCGTGGCCCGCCCCGCCGCGCGCCAGAAGGACGATGCCGCCCGCGGCGAGCACCACCCACAGCAGGTCGAGCCGGCGCCGCGAGCCGGCCACCGCCACCGCCAGCGGCCCGGCGAACTCGATCGTCACGGCGATGCCCAGCGGGATGCGGTCGATCGCCTCGTAGAACGTCAGGTTCATGCCCGCCAGGGCGAGGCCGAAGAGCCCGGCCAGGGCAAGGTCGCGCCGGTCGCGCCCGGCCACCCGCGGCCGCCAGAGCGCCACGAGCATCGCCGCGCCGAACGCCATGCGCAGGAACACGGTGCCCGCCGGGCCGATCCGGTCGAACTGCCCGCGCGCGATGGCCGCGCTGACCTGCACGGTGCCGGCGGCGCCCAGCACGAGGAGCGGCGGCGGCACCCGCGCGATGCCGCGGCGCTCCGTGGTCACGCGCCGAGGGCTGCGGCGCTACTCGGCGGGCGCGACCGAGATCACGCGGCCGCTGCGGCCGGTGCTGAACTCGACACGCCCCGGGCGCGCGGCGAAGATGGTGTGGTCCCTGCCGATCCCCACCCCGTCGCCGGGCTTGAAGCGGGTGCCGCGCTGGCGCACGATGATCTCGCCGCCGGTCACCACCTCGCCGGCGAAGACCTTCACGCCCAGCCGCTTGCTGTTGGAGTCGCGGCCATTGCGGCTGGACCCGAGCCCCTTCTTATGAGCCATCCCCGGCCTCCTCCTTCTTCTTCGCGGCGGGCTTTCGCGACAGCAGCTTGATGTCCTTGATCTCAAGCCGCGTGAGCTCGGAGCGGTGTCCGCTGCGGCGCTTGTAGCCGCGCTTGGGCTTGAACTTGAGGACGTGGATCTTCTCGCCGCGCTCGTGGCCGGTCACGACCGCGTCGACCTTGACCTTGGCCAGCTCGTCGCGCTCGAACACGGTCTTGTCGGACCCGTCCGCGAGCAGGAGCGGCTGGAGCGCGACCTGGGCGCCCTCGTCCTCGCGCAGCCGTTCGACGACGAGCGAGTCGCCCTTCTCGACGCGGTACTGCTTGCCGCCAACCTTCACGATCGCGTACATGAGCGGGAGAGGGTAGCGCCCTCTACTCCGCCTCCGCGGGCGCCTTCCGCCGCCCGCGACCGCCCCTCCGACCCCGCCTGCGACGCGGCTTGTCGTCGCCCTCGCCGCCGCCACTGGAGTCGTCCCCGCCGTCCTCCGAGGCGGGCGGCGGCGGGGGCGGGCCCCCGACCAGCGACGCGTTGGCCGCCGAGCGGCTGACGCTGTCGATCCGCACGAGCCGCTTCTCGCCGATCAGCGAGCCCGCACCGGTCACCGAGATCACGTAGCCGTCCACCTTCGCCACGGCGTCGTCCTCGTTGTACATGTGCGGCTCCTCGATCGTCACGTGCACCTCCTCGCCCTCGCGGAACGGGAGCGCGCGCTCGGCGATCTCCTCCTCGCTGCCCTCCATCGTGACCGCGAAGTGGTCGATCGGCAGCCCCTCCGAGCCCTCGAAGTGGAAGTGCTTGCCCAGCTCCGACTCGATCTCGATGATCGGTCGCCCGGGCCCGCTCAGGAGCAGCGTGGACACGCGCGGGTGCACTTGCACCAGGTACGCCTCGGGGTCCGGCCGCTCGGCCACCAGGTCGCGCAGCTTGCGCTCCAGCGAGATCGCCACCGTCTCCTCGGACAGCACCACGCCCTCACCGTCGCACGTGGGGCAGATCTTGGTCAGGATCTCGCGCACGCCGTCGGTCACGTTCTGGCGCGTCATCTCCACCAGTCCGAGCGGCGAGATCTCCATCACGTACGTCTTGGTGCGGTCCTCGTCCAGCTCCTTGCGCAGCGTCTTCAGCACCGCCTCGCGGTTGCGCGCCCGCGACATGTCGATGAAGTCGATGACGATGATCCCGCCGATGTCGCGCAGCCGGAGCTGGCGGACGACCTCCTCCGCCGCCTCGAGGTTGGTCTTGGCGATCGTGTCCTCCAGGCGAGCGCCCTTTCCGCGTCCGATGAACGACCCCGAGTTGACGTCGATCACCGTCATCGCCTCGGCGTAGTCGATCATCAGGTAGCCGCCCGAGGGCAGCTCCACGCGTCGGCTGAGCGTCGACTGGATCACGTCGTCCACGCCGAAGCGCTCGAACAGCGGGTCGTCGTCCTTGTAGAGCTCCACCCGCTCGAGCAGCTCGGGCGCCGTGCGGGTGAAGAACGAGGTGAGCCGCTGGTGCTGCTTCTCGTCGTCCACGATCGCCCGCTCGAACTCGGCGGAGAAGATGTCGCGCACGACCCGCACCGACAGGTCCGCCTCCTGGAACACGAGCGCCGGCGCGGACGTGTCCTCGGCCCGCTTCTGGAGCAGCTCGTGGAGCTTGTGCAGGTACTTGATCTCGCGCTCGAAGTCCTCGCGCGTGGCGCCCCGCGCAGCCGTGCGGATGATGGCGCCGCCGCCGCGCAGGTCGAGCTTGGCCGCCCGCTTGCGCAGCTTGTCGCGCTCCGAGTCCTCGAGCCGGCGCGACACGCCCACGCCCTCCCCCTGCGGCACGTACACCAGGTAGCGGCCGGCGATCGACAGCTGCATCGACAGGCGGGCGCCCTTGGTCTTCAGCGGGTCCTTGACCACCTGCACGATGATCTCCTGGCCCGGCTTGAGCAGCTGCGCGATGCGCTGCCCCTTGCCCCCAACGCGCCCGCGGCGCTGGACCTCCACGCCGGGCATGACGATGTCGTCGACGTGCAGGAACCCGTTCTTGTCGATACCGATGTCGACGAACGCGGCCTCGAGCCCGGGCAGCACGTTGTCCACGCGGCCCTTGTAGATGTTGCCGACGATCGAGCGGCTCCAGCGCCGCTCTATGTACAGCTCCCCGACGCGCCAGCCCTGCGGCACGGCGCCCTTCTGGGAACGTCCTCCACGGCCGCGACGGCCGGCTGCGGTAGCGCCGGTGTCCTTAGCGGGGGAGGGCTGACCCTCCGCCTCGAGGATGGCGACTCTGGTTTCGCCACGGTCGACCGTGACGAGCACTTGCTTTCTCAAGAAGACCTCTCATGCGATGAGCTCGCGGTGCTTGGCGGCAGCCGACATTCGTGCCTGCACGTGGATCGACTGCAACAGGCCGACCGCGAGGAAGGTGACTAGGACCGAGGAGCCGCCGTAGCTCATGAGCGGCAGCGGCACTCCCGTGATGGGCATGATCCCGATGGTCATGCCGACGTTGACGAAGATCTGGAACATGAGCATGGCGACCACGCCGCCGGCTATCAGCGCTCCGTACAGGTTCTTCGACATCGTGAGTATTCGAAGCGCGCGCCATATCAACAGCGCGTAGAGGGACAGCACGAGTGCCGCCCCCATGAACCCGAACTCCTCACCGACCACGCTGAACACGAAGTCGGTGTGGTGCTCGGGCAGGAAGTCGAGCTTGGTCTGGGTCGCCTGGTCGGGTCCGCGGCCCGTCTTCTGACCCGATCCGATGGCGACCTGCGACTGCCGGAGCTGGTAGCCCTGGCGCCGCGGGTCGTCGGTCGGGTTGACGAACGCGGTCAGGCGATCCACCTGGTACTGCTTGAGCACGTGGACCCCGGCGGCCGGAGCCGCCACCAGCACGCCCACCGCGATCGACGCGGTGAGCGCGCCGATCAGGGCGAAGTGCGTCCACTTGGTGCCGGCCACGAACAGCACGGAGCACGCGATGGCCATGTACACGAGCCCGGACCCGAGGTCCGGCTGGATGACCACCAGCATGGCCGGGAAGATCGCCAGCAGCAGCACGCGGCTGGTGGTCTCCCGCTCCGAGAGCCGGCGCATCCGGTCCACCATGAACCCGGCCAGGGCCGCAACCAGCAGCACCTTGCCCAGCTCGGAGGACTGAAGCTTGAAGAAGGGCAGGTCGATCCAGCGCTTCGACCCGCGTGTCGCGGTGCCGAGCGCCAGCGTCATCAGGATCAGCCCGATCGTGGCCGCGTAGATCCCGAGCTTCCACTCGCGCAGCCGCGAGTAGTCGAAGCGCGCGATCAGCAGCATCAGGATCACGCCGACGATCCCGTAGCCGGCCTGCCGGTACAGGTAGTAGTCGGGGCTCCCCGGGATGTCCCCCCTGGTGGCCGTGCCCACGACGTACGCGCCGCACGCGATCAGGCCGACGGCCGCGACCAGGAGCAGCGGGTCGAGCTGGAGCCACCACGAGACCCATCTTCGAGGCGCGGCCTGGAATGCCTTGACCTGCGAGCCGAGGGCCGCGTTCATGCCTGAAACCTAGAGCGTTCAGCCATACGGGTTGACCCCGGCGGTGGAGCCCTTGCTGCCGCCCTGGTCCTTGACCCCGAACATGACGGAGAGGATCCTGCGGACGGCCGGCGCCGCGGTCTCCGCGCCGAAGCCGCCGTGCTCGAACGTGGCCACCACCACGTAGCGCGGGTTGGGGTACGGGGCCAGAGCCACGTACCACGACTGGTCCGCGCGCAGGCCGCCCTTCTGGGCCGTGCCCGTCTTGCCCGCGATCGGGATCTTGAAGTCCTTGAAGACCGGGTACGACGTGCCGCCCGGCGCCATCGCGGCGGCGTGCAGCCCCTCCATGATCGCCTGGCGGTACTCGGGCCTGATGTTGAGCTTGCGGCGCGCCGGCGTGCGGAACTCCTGGATCACGCGGCCCTCCGCGTCCTCCACGCGCTGGCCGAGGTGCGGCTTGACCACGTAGCCGCCGTTCGCGATCGTCGCGTACGCCACCGCGAGCTGGATCGGCGCGACCTGGAGGTCGCCCTGTCCCACCGCCAGGTTGACGTTGTCGCCCGGGTACCAGGGGCGGTCGGTCAGGTGCTTCTTGAACAGGCGGTTGCGCCACTCCGGGCTCGGCACCACGCCCGGGCTGGCGGCCGGCAGGTCGATGCCGGTGCTATGGCCCAGCCCCAGCCGGTGCGCCCAGCGCTGGATCAGGTGGCCGTCGCCGGCGCCGTTGGCCTCCAGGCCGAGCCGGTAGAAGAACACGTCGCTCGACACCTGGAGCGCCTTGCGCAGCGCCAGCGCGCCGTTCACGGCGCCGCCCGCGTTCTTGAACGTGATGCCGCCCACCTTGAGGAAGCCGGGGTCGTACTGCACGGTGTCGGGCCCGATCAGCCCGCCCTGGAGCGCGGCCGTGGCGGTGATCAGCTTGAACGTGGAGCCCGTCGGATACACCGACTGGGTGGCGCGGTTGATGAGCGGCGCCCCGTTGGCCTCGCTCGACAGCCGCCGGTAGTCGGACTCCTTGATCGTCTTGGAGAAGATGTTGGGGTCGAACGACGGGTTGCTGCCCAGGGCGCGCACCTCCCCTGTCTTCACGTCCATGGCCACGAACGCGGCCTCGTCGCCGGCGATCGCGGCCTGGCCGGTCCTCTGCACGTCGTAGTCCACGCTCAGCCTGAGCTGGCGGCCCGCCTCGGGCGCCTTGCTGACCAGCCGTGCCCGGTACTCCCCGCGCGCGTCCACCTGGACGCGGTTGGCCCCGTCGCGCCCGCGCAGGTAGCGGTCGTACGCGTACTCGACGCCCGACTGGCCCACGCGGTCGCCCTGCTTCACGCCGCGGTAGCGCTTGTGCTTGAGCTCGGGGGCCGTGACCTCGCCCACGGTGCCGAACAGGTGCGCGCCCACCTCGTGGAACGGGTACTTGCGCAGCGCCACCTGCTCGACGTCCACGCCCGGGTAGCGGTCCTGGTTCTCCAGCACGTAGCTGTAGGTGGCCAGCGGCACGTCCTGCTTCACGATCGCCGGCGAGAACGGCAGCGCGGTGAGCTGCTTGTCCACCGTCTTGCGGATCTCCTTGCGGTCCATGTGCAGCAGGCCGGCCAGCCGCTTGAACAGCACCGCCCGCTCGTGCGCGTCCTCCGGGACCTTGTCCGGCTGGACGGTGACCGCGAAGCCCGAGCGGTTGTCCACCAGCACGCGGCCGTTGCGGTCGAGGATCTTGCCGCGCGGCGCCTGCACGGTTATCTCGCGCACGCGGTTGTTGTTGGCCTCCGCGCGGTAGCGGTCGCCCGACAGCACCTGGAGGTACCAGAGGCGGAAGAAGACGATGCCGAAGAGCACCAGCGCGACGCCGCCGATGATCGCCACACGCAGCGCCAGCTGCGGCGTGATGGGCGGGCGTGTCTCGCGATCGAGGTACACGGGCTAGATCCGGCCGTCCCGGGGCACTCTAGACCTCCAGCCCACGGAGCCCGATCGGGCCCGTCGGGCGCGTCTCGGCGCGGCGGCGACGGCCGCTCGGCTGGACCAGCAGGATGGGCCGCAGCAGGCGGCGCACCCCGCCGAACACGGGCACCGCGATGATCGCGTTGAGCAGCGTGGTGACCAGCGCGTCGCGGAGCACCAGCGCGCTGACCGACGCCTGGATCTGGAGCATGAAGCTGACGGCGGCGAACGCCAGGAGATAGCCCGCCGTGGCCGCCAGGCCGACCGGTATGGCGATCAGCCCGTGCGCGGGGTCGCGCAGCTCGCCGTAGCGCCCGACGCCGTATCCGACGGCAGTCAGCACGAGGGACGACGAGCCCACGTTCTGGGCCAGCGCCAGGTCCAGGAGCAGCCCCACGCAGAAGCCCGTCACCGCGCCCGGCACGCTGCCGGCGAACAGGGCCACGGCGGCCACCACGAGCGGCGTGAGGTCGGGCGGAGCGCCCAGGATCCGGAGCTGCGCGAGCCCCGAGATCTGGATCACCACGCCCAGCAGCACCAGCAGGGCGATGGTCACGGCGGTGCGGGGCGAGAGCGTCACGGCGTGCCCACCACGCTGGCCTGCTCCGTGCCGGACGGCTTGGCCGTGAGCACCTGCACGTAGTCCACCCTGCGGAAGTCGGCGAACGGCTGGATGTGCACGCGCAGGTAGGTCTCCACCTCGTTGGGGTTGGCCGACCTGACGGTGCCGATCGGTATGCCGCGCGGGTACAGCGACTCGAGGCGCCCGGCCTTGAACCCGGACGTGACGACCACCTGGCCCTTCGTGATCGCGTGCCCCTTCTGCACGTAGTCGAGCTGGAGGTCGTTCGGGTCGCCCACGGCGGGGCGCACCGACCCGTTGGACCCGTCGGGCATGATCTGCGCCGACACCGCGCTCGAGCCGTCGGTTATCAGCGTCACCGTGGCGGTGCCCGACGTGGTGTCGGTCACCCGCCCGATCAACCCGTCGCCGGTTATCACCGGCTGATTGCGGCGGATGCCGTCGTCGCGGCCCTTGTCGATCTGGATCGTGGAGTACCAGTCCGTCGGCGAGCGCGCGATCACGCGGGCGGTCTCCGGACGCGTCCCCTGCGGGAAGCCCGGCCGCGTGTGCAGGTTCACCAGCGCGCGCAGCTGCTCGTTGTCGCGCACCGCGGTCTGCGCGGCCGCGAGCCTGGCGCGCGCCTGCGCCAGCTGCTTCTTCAGCTTCTTGTTCTCGCCCTTCGCCCCGAAGGCGTCGCCGACGAAGTTGAACAGGTCGCGGAACGGCTTGGCCGCGGTGCTCGCGCCCTTCTCGATCGGTTTGAGCACGGTCCGGGCCCCGCGCCCGAGCCCGTGCAGCGCCCCGCTGGTGGACTCGCCGAAGTACGCGGTGAGCAGCACCAGCGAGATGCCGAGCAGCACGATCAGCACGGCACGCCGGCGGCGGATGACCTTCTTGTCATACACGCTTCAGGTCCCCTGCCGCCAAGTCAAGTCCCCCCTCGCGCGTACCCGGATGGAGCGCGGTGCGGACATGGTCAGTACCTGCGGCGACTTCGCGAGTTGTTGCGGTTCGAGCGGTGGATGGCCTCGAACTCCTCGAGCGACCGGCCCGATCCCACGGCGACGCACGTGAGCGGCGACTCGGCCAGGTGCGCGGGCATCTGGGTCTCGTCGCGCAGGCGCTCGTCCAGGCCCTGGAGGAGCGATCCGCCGCCGGCCATCATGATCCCCCGGTCCATGATGTCGGCCGCCAGCTCGGGCGGGGTGCGGTCGAGCGTCTCCTTCACGGCGTCGACGATCGCCTGGAGCGGCTCCTCCAGCGCGTGTCGCACCTCCTCGCTGGTGAGCACCACCGTCTTCGGCAGCCCCGACACCAGGTCGCGGCCGCGGATCTCGGCCTGCACCTCCTCGCCGAGCGGGAACGCCGAGCCGATCTCGAGCTTGACCTCCTCGGCGGTCTGCTGGCCGATCATGAGCTTGTACTCGCGCTTCACGTAGTTGATGATCGCCTCGTCCAGCTCGTCGCCGCCGATGCGGATCGACTGCGAGACCACGATGCCGCCGAGCGAGATGACGGCCACCTCGCTGGTGCCGCCGCCGATGTCCACGACCATGTTCCCGGTCGGCTCGCCCACCGGCAGGCCGGCGCCGATCGCGGCCGCCATCGGCTCCTCGATCAGGTAGGCCTGGCGGGCCCCGGCCGACAGGCAGGCCTCCTCCACGGCGCGCTTCTCCACCCCCGTCACCCCCGACGGCACGCAGACCACCACGCGCGGGTGCGCCCAGCGGTTCTGGTGCACCTTCTGGATGAAGTGGCGGAGCATCTGCTCGGTCACGTCGAAGTCCGCGATCACGCCGTCCTTGAGCGGGCGGATGGCCTGGATCGTGCCCGGCGTGCGGCCCAGCATCCGCTTCGCCTCGATGCCCACGGCGTGCACGTCGCCGGCGCGCGAGTCGATCGCCACCACCGACGGCTCGGACAGCACGATCCCGCGGCCGCGCACGTACACGAGCGTGTTGGCCGTGCCGAGGTCGACCGCCATGTCGCGGCCGCCGAAGCCGGTTACGTAGGAGAAGAAGCCCATCGAGCGAAGAGTTGGCAGGCCGTGACGAAGACGCCCCCCATGGCGAGCCGGTCCGGATACGTCCGCAGGCCGGGCCGCGAGGGCGGAAGTATACGAGGCGCCAGGAGGCCCTCATGCGTGCTGCAAGTCACGAATCGCCTGCTCTCGCCAGGTCCGGCGCCATTTTGAGCAGCTCGGGCACCGGCAGGCCCACCACGTTCCAGTAATCCCCCTCGATGGCGGCCACCAGCGCCGCGCCGCGGCCCTGGATGGCGTACGCGCCGGCCCGCTCCCGCCACTCCCCCGCGCGCAGGTACCAGCGCAGCACGGGCTCCCCGAGCCGGCGGAAGCGGACCCGCGTGCGGCTGCTGGCGGTGCGCTCGGCACCCCGCTCGATCAGCGCCATCCCGCTCCACACGTCGTGCGTCCGGCCGGACAGGCGCCGCAGGAAGGTCTCCGCCTCGGCCTCGTCCGCCGCCTTGCCGTACACGCGGCCGTCGAGCACCACGGTCGTGTCCACGCCCAGCACACGCTCGCCGCTCACCGCGCGGGCCTTGCGGAGGGCGTTCTCCACGACCAGCGCGCGCGGCTCTCCACGGGTCTCCTCCTCCACGTCCGCGGGCACAACCCGGAAGTCCACGCCCAGCTGCTCCAGGATCGCGCGCCGCTGGGGTGAGCGGGAGGCCAGGACGAGCGGCTCGGACACGGTCTACTCGGGCCGCCTCCCGCGCGGCTCAGTCGAGCTCGGGAAAGAAGAGGCCGATCTCGCGCGCCGCCGACTCCGGCGAGTCGGACCCGTGCACCAGGTTGGTCTGCACCTCGAGGCCCCAGAGGCCGCGGATCGTGCCGGGCGCGGCCTCGAGCGGGTTGGTGGCGCCGATCGTCTGGCGGGCGGCGGTGACCGCCTCGTGCCCCTCGAGCACCAGGGCCACCAGCGGCCCGCCGGTGATGAACTCCACCAGGTCGCCGAAGAACGGGCGCTCGCGGTGCTCGTCGTAGTGGCGCTCGGCCAGCTCGCGGTCCACCGTCATGTGCTTCATGGCGGCGATCGTCAGGCCCTTCTGCTCGAAGCGCGCGAGGATCTGGCCGGTCAGCCCGCGGGCGAACGCGTCCGGCTTGACCAGGATGAGCGTGCGGTCGCTCAAGCGGGGTCCGCGCTGGGCGGCCGGGCGGGGCGGCGCGGGGCCGGCTGATCGGACGTAGCCCCGTCGGGGGCGGGCTTGGCGCTCGGCTTGGGCCGCTCGGCGGGCCGCGCGCGGCTGGCGGCGGCGGTGCCGGCCGCCGGGGCCGACCGCCTCGCCGGGCGGCGCCGCTGCGCGGGAGCGCCGGCCTGCTGCGGCACCTCGGCCTCGCAGTACGGGCAGATCTTCCAGCGCGGGTCGAGCGGGCGCCCGCAGGTGGTGCACGGCTCCTTGAGCTTGCGCATGCAGCTGGGGCAGCGGAGGAAGGTCCTCTCGATCTCGAAGCCGCAGTGCTGGCAGGACAGGTGCTCGACCTGCGCCAGGCGGGCCTCGGCGGCGGCGATCTCCAGCTCGCGCTCGCGCACGTCCTCCAGGTACTCGGGCGGACGGATGATCGCGTACACGATCGCCCCTACGAACGGGAAGAAGAGCGAGGCCGTGGCCGCGCAGGCCACCAGCATCGAGTCGTCGATGCGGCGGCGCGCGTCGGCGTAGGTCCAGAAGGCGAGCGCCAGCCAGAGGGCCACCAGCACGAGGATGAGCAGCTGCACGGCCAGGTTGAGGCCTCCGTGCAGACCGAAGATGGCGAGCACGCCCATTGAGCGTGCGAGTGTAGCCGCGCGGCAGGCGGCCTCAGGCCGCGGGGCGGCTGCTAGAGCAGGATTCGGCCGAGCGCGTAGCCGATCCCGAAGAACACCAGGATCACGGTCGCGACCACCACGGCCACGACCCCGACCATCACGAGGATGCTCGGGCCGTCCTCGTTCACAGCGCCGACGCCCTCTCCGCGGGCTCCTCGCGCACGAGCGCGGCGATCAGGTAGATCGAGCCCGTCGCGAGCACCGCGCCGCCGGGGCCCGCCAGCTCGCGCGCGCGGGCGACCGCGGCGTGGGGGTCGGGGACGGTCTCGGCGGGGGGGCCCTGCACGTGCTCGTTCAAGGTGAGCAGCGTGGCCGGACTCAGGGACCGCGGGTGGGGACTCCGCGTGAAGACGATCCGGTGCGCTTTCGCCGCCAGCTCGCTCAGCATCCCGGCGGCGTCCTTGTCGTCGAGGATCCCCACTACGGCAACGAGGGGGGCACGGTCGCCGACTACCTCCGTTATCGCCTCCCTCAACGCCCTCGCGCCGGCGGGGTTGTGGGCGCCGTCGTAGATGGTCAGCGGGTCGGTCGCCACCACCTGCATCCGCCCCGGGACCTCCACCTCGCCGGCGGCGCTCCTCACCGCTTCCGTGTCCAGCCGTCCGAGGAACGCCTCGGCCGCGGTGCGCGCCAGCGCGAAGTTCGTGCGCTGGAAGCTGCCCAGGGCCCGCACGGGAGTCTCGGCCTCCTTCGGCGCGCGGATGAGCCGCGCGTGGCGCTCGGCCACCACGCGCCGGGCCACCGCCTCCGCCTCGGGATCCAGCTCGCCGGCCACGAGCCGCCCCTGGTCGGGCACCACGGCCAGCTTCTCGTCGGCGATGTCGGCGATCGTCGGGCCGAGCCAGCGGGTGTGCTCGAGGCCCACCCCGGTCAGCACCTGCACGCGCGAGGGGATCACGTTGGTGGCGTCGTAGCGGCCGCCCAGGCCGGCCTCGATCACCGCCACCTCCACGCCGCGCCGCGCCAGCTCGTGGTAGGCGGCGGCGGTCAGCGCCTCGAACTGCGTCACGCGGTCGCCCTCGTCCAGGGTGCGGTCCACCATGCGCGCGGCCCGCGCCACGCGATCGACGGCGGCTCCGAAGGCGGCGCCGTCCAGCGGTCGCTCCCCCACCTCGATCCGCTCCGCGAACGAGCGCAGGTGCGGCGAGGTGTAGGTGCCCGTGCGCAGGCCGTGGCGCTCCAGGATCGCGGCGATCATCCGGGTGGTGGACGACTTGCCGTTCGACCCGACGACGTGGATGCTCGCGAACCTGCGCTGCGGCATGCCGAGGGCCGTCATCAGCTTGTGCATGCGGTCCAGGCCGAAGCGCATGCCGAACAGCTCGAGGTCGAGGAGGTACGCCTCGGCTTCGCGGAGGGTCACGGGCGCGAGTCTAGGTGCCGTCTCCGGCTCGCCCGTGGCGGGCCGGAAGAGCAGCTAGTCCGGGTTGCTTGCCGGGAGCGCGGCGCCGACACGGGAGCCGGTGGCCCGGCGAACGGGCGCCGCGGCCCCTCGAGCCGGTGCCTCGCGGCGGCCCAGGGCCTCCTCGCGGCGGAAGTACACGACCAGCCCGATCGCCGTCCCGGCGATGAGCGGCGCCGCCCACCCCACCCCCAGGCCGACCTGCGCGGCCACCGGGCCCGGGCAGACGTCGGACACGGCCCAGCCCACGCCGAAGATCGCCGCGCCCGCCAGGTGGCGGCGCTCCGGCCGCGCCACCGTCCACGCGATCGGCTGGCCGGTGAGCAGCGAGCGCATGCCGGCGCGGCGCATCAGCCGCAGCGCCACGAAGCCGACCGCCACGGCGGTGGCGAACATCAGCCACATGTAGGAGTCCTCGAACAGCAGCATCTGGCGGATCCGGTCCGGCGATACGAACTGCCCCCAGGTCAGGAGGAAGCCGAAGCCGGCCCCCAGCAGCGCGCTGGCCACGCGCACGCGCGTCATATGACCGCCTGGATCAGGAAGCTCACGGCCACGGCGGTGCCCATGAACGTGGCGGTTGCGGTCAGGCTGGCCGGCGAGCCCGCCGAGCAGCCGCCCAGCCCGTTGCCGGACGTGCAGCCGCCCGCCGTCTTGGCGCCGAAGCCGATCAGCGCGCCGGCGCCCACCAGCACGAGCCCGACCAGCCAGCCGTGGCCGCTCAGCTCGCGCGCCAGCCAGCCGTATCCATGCTCGACGGAGGAGCCGCCCGCGAGCAGGCGGAACGCCAGCGCCCCGCCCACGATGCCGAAGGCGAACCAGGCCTTCCATCCGAGCGCCGCCCGGCGCCCGGTCACGCGCTCCACCACGTCCGAGAACCCGCCGAGCACCCCGACCCGCTCGTTGAGCAGCGCGAACGCGGCCACCACCACCAGGCCCATCAGCACTCCCAGCACGAGCCACGGGGGCCGGGCGAGGAGCGTCGCGGTCATGGCAACGACGATACGAAGTCCACGAACCTGCGCGTGTCGCGCAGTGGCGGGCCGTGCCCGAACAGGACCAGCGCGGGCTCCAACGCGGCGAGGCGGCGCGCCGACTCGCGGTTGCGAGCCGGGTCGGGCGTGAACGCCTTCGGCGGCTCGCGCAGCCCGCGCACGCCCGTCAGCAGGTGCATGTTGTTCAGCACGTCCCCCAGGATCAGCGAGCGGTCGCTCTCGCGCCAGTAGGCCACGTGGCCGTCGGTGTGGCCGGGCACGTGCAGCACCTGGAAGCCGGCCACCTCGTCGCCCTCGTTCAGCCTGCGGTCCACCGGGTGCCCGGGCCCTCCGTAGAGAGCACGGCTGATCTGCGACGGGAACCTCGTCTCCTGGAACCTGCCGAAGTCGCCCGTCTCGGCGACCGGCACGTCGCCCTCGGGCACCCAGTACGGGATGCCCAGCGTCCGGCAGATCTCACGGCTCGCCCCCTGGTGGTCGGGGTGCGCGTGCGTCAACGCGTGCGCGCTCACGGGCCTCCCCTCCACCTGCCGCAGGATCCGCTTGCCCGCGTGCCGAGAGGCGGCGTCGACGATCACGTCGCCCATCAGCCAGACGTTGATCGCGTCGGGAGGGAAGCCCTTCAGCTGGTAGAGGTCGTCGGCTAGCTGCTCCACCGGGAGGTGCACCCTAGACGACGACCGCCGCGTCGGGGAGACTGCGCCGATGCTCACCGCTCGAAGGGCGCTGATCGCACTCGGCCTGGCACTGGCCGGAGCTTCGCTGTGGTGGCGGCGCAACCCGTCGGCCATGCCGTACTGGCAGCGGTTCTTCGTGCAGATCCCCCATCCCGGCATCACCCGCGCGCGGCTGATCGAGATCCTGGAGCTGAAGCCGCGGGACCGCGTCCTGGAGGTCGGCCCCGGGACCGGTTACTACTCGCTGCCGGTCGCCGAGCGCCTGGAGAAGGGCCGGCTGGAGGTGTACGACCTCCAGCAGCAGATGGTGGACCACGTGCTCGCGCGCGCGAAGGAGAAGGGCCTGTCCAACGTCACCGGCTGGACCGGGGACGCGCAGGACATGCTGTTCGAGGACAACCGCTTCGACGCCGCCTACCTCACGGTGATGCTCGGCGAGATCCCCGACCAGGACGCCGCGCTGCGCGAGCTGCGCCGGGTGGTCAAGCCCGGCGGCGCCGTGGTGGTGGGCGAGATCGCCGCCGACCCGCACATGGTCACCTTCGGGGCGCTGCGCGCGCGGGCGGAGCA
>DASVQK010000186.1:0-7078 GCA_036389105.1 Thermoleophilaceae bacterium | reverse complement strand
CACGCCAAGGCCGTCGCGCGTCGGATCCGGACGGGCCAGGTGGAGATCAACGGCGCGACGTTCAACCCGGTGGCGCCCTTCGGCGGCTACAAGCAGTCGGGGCATGGCCGCGAGCTGGGCAAGTTCGGCCTCGAGGAGTTCCTCGAGGTGAAGTCGCTCCAGCTGTAGGGCCGGGCCGGGGCCCGGGGCCGCTCTAGCCCGCGGCCGCGGCGCCGACGGCGATTACGCGCGCCCCGGTGGCGTCGACCAGCTTGCGCGGATCGACGCCGAACAGCGTGCTGCCGTCGCCGCCGGCGGCGAACACGACCTCGTGGTCGAGCAGCGCCTCGTCGATCACCACCGGCAGGCCGTGGCCGAACGGCGGCACGCCGCCGACCTTGAATCCCGTGGCCGCCTGGACCTGGTCCGGGTCCGCCTGGCTGACCACCGCGCAGTCGAACGCCAGCGCCAGCGTGTCGATGTCCACGCGGTGGCCGCCGGACGCCACGCAGACCACCGGCTCGCCGTCGGCGACGAAGACGATCGACTTGGCGATCTGACCGGGATCGACGTCCAGCGCCTCGGCCGCCTCCGCCACCGTGCGGGTCGGCCTGTCCAGCGTCGTTATCTCGACTTCGAGTCCAAGCTCGCGCGCGGCCTGGGCCACCTTGTCGCGCATGTGGTCACCCTACCCGCCCGGCTACCCCGCCGGGGAGCCAACCTGCCGCCGCGGCCGGTGGCCGTTGCGCGCGCGCTTGCGCGCCTCGGCGTCCTCGGACACCGTCAGCGGCACCCCGGCCGCCTCGGCGAGCTCCAGGAGCGACGCCCGGAAGTCCTTGGCCAGCTGGTCGAGGTCGTACATCACCTCGTAGTCGCCCACCAGGCCGAAATTGATCCGGCCGTTGTAGCTCATGATCGCCACGCCCAGAGCCTGGTTCTCGGCCAGCGGGACCATCGGGAACACCTCGATCATCTCGCGCCCCATGAGGTAGAGCGGGAACTGCGGCCCCGGCACGTTGGTCACCACGAGGTTGAAGAAGCGCTGACGCGCCACGAGGCGGCCGGCCTGGCTCATGATCGTGGTGGGGGCGAAGCCGGCCAGGTCCGTCAGCGCCTGCGCGCCCACCGCCTGGCCGCTGTCCTTGACCTGGCGCATGGCGGTGCCGATCCGCTCGTAGCGCGTGACGGGATCGTCGCAGCCCACCGGCAGCGGGGCCATCATGGCCGCCACCTGGTTGCCCAGCGCGCCGCGCGCCTCGTCGCCGCGAACGCTGACCGGAACCATCGCCTTCAGCTCCAGCCCGCGCACGTCCACACCGCGGCGGCGCAGGTCGCGGCCCAGCGCGCCCGCCACCACGGCCAGCATCACGTCGTTGACCGTGCCGCCCAGCGAGTCCTTGATCGCCTTCACGTCGGCCAGCGACACCCGCGCCCAGGTGAAGCGGCGGTGGGGGCCGATGTCGGTGTTGTACGGCGACGGCGGAGCGGGGTTGATCCCGGCCCAGGCCATGGCGCCGATGCCGGCCAGCGCGTTCACCGCGCCCTGCGCGATGCGCATCGGGCCGCGGAACGTCGCGCGCACGCCGCGCACCAGCTCGCCCGGGATGGTGGCGCGCTCGACGACCGCCTCGGCCAGGAGCTGAGTGCTCGACGGCAGCGGGCGCGGCAGCCAGCGCTTGCCGGGATCCGGCGGCGCCGTGGGCTCCGGCGTGGTGTCGAACAGCACGCTGATGATGTCGACCCCGGAGATGCCGTCCACCAGCGCGTGATGGGTCTTCGAGAGGATCGCGAAGCGCTCGCCGCCGTCGAGGCCCTCGGCCACCCACAGCTCCCACAGCGGCTTGTCGCGGTCGAGCTTCTGGGAGAACACGCGGCCGGCCAGCGCGCGCAGCTGGTCCTCGCTGCCGGGCGCGGGGAGCGCGGTCGAGCGCACGTGGTAGTTCAGGTTGAGGTGCGGGTCGTCCACCCAGCGCGGCCGGCCCTGGCCGAACGGGACGAACGCGAGCTTCTGGCGGTAGCGCGGCACCAGGTGCAGCCGGCGCTCGATCGCCGCCACCAGGTCGTCGTGCTTCGGCGGCGAGCCCTCGAACAGCATCACCCCGGCCACGTGCATGTGGGCGGACTCGCTCTCGAGGTGCAGGAACGACGCGTCGAGTCCCGTCAGTCGGTCCGCGGTGGTGGCCATCCGTACCCCTTTCACTCCGCCCGGCTTTGCGTAGGTCCCTACATTACGCCCGATGTACGCCGACGAGCAGCTGCGGCCGTGGCACCAGGCCGCGATGGACCTCGTTCCAGGCATCGAGCTGTTCGACGCGCACACCCACACGGGGGCCAACGACCCCGACGGCATGCGCTGCACCGCCGAGGAGCTGATCGACGGGCTCGAGCTCGCGGGCGCTCGCTCGGTCGTGTTCACGATGCACGAGCCCGACGGCTACCGGGAGGCCAACGACCGGATCGTCGAGGAGGCCGCCGCGTCGGATGGGCGCCTCGTGCCGTTCTGCCGCATCGACCCCGCCGACGACCCGCTGGCCGAGGCCGAGCGCGCGCTGGAGCGCGGCGCGCGCGGCATCAAGCTCCACCCGCGCGCCGAGGAGTTCCGGCTAGACGACGAGCGGCTCGCGCCGGTGTTCGCCATGGCCGACGAGCGCGGCCTGACGGTGTTGACCCACGCGGGACGCGGCATCCCGGCGCTGGGGCGCGACGCGCTCGACATCACCGCCCGCCACCCGGGCCTCAACCTGATCCTGGCCCACGACGGCGTCTGTGACCTGGGCTGGATCTGGCGCCACGCGCCCGACCACCCCAATCTCTTCTTCGACACGGCGTGGTGGAGCGCCATGGACCACCTCACGCTGTTCGGCCTGGTCCCGCCCGGGCAGATCCTGTTCGCCAGCGACATGCCCTACGGCACCACCACGATGGCGTCGATCCTGGCCCTGCGCACGGCGTTCCAGGCCGGGCTGTCCGCCGACCAGGTGCGCGAGATAGCCGGCGGCCAGCTCCAGCGCCTGCTGGACGGACAGCCGGCGCTGGACCTCGGTCCCGCGCCGGGCGCCGAGCGGCTGGTGGGCGACCTGGTCCTCAACCGCGTGCACGCCTACCTCGTGACCGCCTCCGGGCGGATGATGATCGGCAACGACACCCCGGACTACGTGGGGCTCGCCCGGCTGGCGTGCGAGGTGGGGGAGGACGCTCCCCAGGCGCCGGTCTGTGCGTCGGTGCTCGAGCTGCTCGACCGCATGGAGGCGTTCGTGGAGGGCCTCCCCGAGGAGCTGAGGCGCCCGCCCGCGGAGCCCGGCAAGCTCCGGCCCTACCCGGGTGTCGGGATGGTGGTGGTGGCCGCCGTGGTGGCGATGACGCCCGACGTGCCCCTGCCCGACGTGCCCGAGCGCGTCGACGTGGCCGAGCGCGCCCTCTAGGGCTCGCGGCGCGCCGTAGGGGCGCGCGGAGTCCCCGCTCACAGCGTGGGAAGACGCGTGCAGCGTGACCCACGTCACGGACGCGGGGCGCAGGCGGGGTACCCTCACGAACAGTTGTTCGATTCGGCCTCGCCGAACCGCCGCCTCTCCTGAGGCCGCGGACGGGGGACCCACTGCCGTCGCTCCTCCCGGGCGGCGGTCGGGGCGAGTCGGCCGGTAATCCGGCCGTAGCGCGTCGCACACGCACGCGCGAGCCCGTCAGCTAACCCCGCAGGCAAGGGCCGGGAAGGAGTACCAGTGAACCCGCATAGACCCATGCGCGGGCGAGTTCTCGCTCGCGCGCTGATCACCGCCTGGGTGGCCGGCCTCGGCGCCCTGGGCATGAGCCTTGTCGAGGCGTCCACCGCCACCGGCGCCGACGCCGCGCCCGCCACGGGCGCCCAGCCGGCACCCGCGGCCAAGGCCGCACCGACGCACTTCACGCTGCGCGTGAGCGCGCGCAGGCACGTCCTCTCCGGTCGCAGCGGCCTGGTGAAGGGCTCGATCGCCCCCGCCGAGAAGGGCCGCACGGTGCTCGTGCAGGCCAGGGGCGCGCACGGCGGCTGGCACACCGTCGCCCGCGTGCACACCTCCGGCAGGGGGCGCTTCGCGGCGTCCTGGCGCCCGCGCGGCCTGGGCCGCTACGACGTCCGTGCCAAGCTGCTCCGCAGCTCCGCCCAGCGCAAGGCCCGGGGCGGCGTGACCGTCTACCGCACGTCCTTCGTCTCGTACTACGGTCCGGGCTTCTACGGCCATCGCACCGCGTGCGGCGGGACGCTCCAGCCGGGCACGCTCGGCGTGGCCAACAGGTCGCTGCCGTGCGGCACCCGCGTGACGCTGCGCTACCGCAGCCACACCGTCACGGTGCGGGTCATCGACCGCGGCCCCTACGTGGGCGGCCGCGAGTACGACCTGACCGCGGCGACCAAGAACAGGCTGCGCTTCGGCTCGACCGGCACGCTCTGGTCGGCCCCGCACAAGTAGCCGGGCAGGACTCGCCTAGAGGGAGAGCTCGAGCTGTCCGGCCGTCGCAGCGTGCGGCGGCCGGCGGCTCGCCGGCTCCTCGTCCAGGCCCGCCACGCGGACGCCCAGGAGGCGGACCGGTCGCGGCGGGTCGAACTCGCGCAGCAGCTCGCGGGCCGTCGCGGTCACGACGGCCACGTCGTTGGTGGCGGCCTCGCGGGTGCGCGCACGCGTGTGCGTGGAGAAGTCGTCCAGGCGCACCTTGATCCCGATCGTTCGGCCGCGGGCGTCCTGCTTGCCCAGCGTGGCGCACAGCTGCTGCGCCAGCCGCTCGAGCACCGGCTCGAGCACGTCCAGCCCGCGCAGGTCCGTGTCGAACGTGGTCTCGCGCGACTCCGACTTGGCCACGCGGACGGTGGTGACCGCGCGGTCGTCCTCGAAGCGCGCCAGCCGGGCCAGGTGCGGCCCCAGGCGGCCGCCGAACCACGCCGCCAGATCGGCCGGCGGCGCCGCCGCGAGCTGGCCGAGCGTCTCGATGCCCTGGGCCCGGAGCCGCTCGACGGTCTTCGGGCCGATGCCGGGGATCAGGCCGGGGGAGGCGCCGGCGAAGCGCTCACACGCCTGCTCGCGCGAGAGCTCGACGAAGCCGTCCGGCTTCTCGGCGTCGGAGGCCACCTTGGCCACGAGCTTGCTGGGCCCCATGCCGATCGAGCACGTGAGGCCGGTGCGCTCCCTCACAGCCGCCTTCACGCGGCGCGCGGCCGCGCGCGGGCGCTCGTACCCGCTCAGGTCGAGGTACGCCTCGTCCAGGCCCACCACCTCCACGCGGTCCACGTGCTCGTGCAGCACCGCCATCACCTCGCGCGAGCGCGCGCGGTAGTGGTCGAACTCGGGCGGCACGAACACCGCCTGCGGGCACAGGCGGCGCGCCCGCTCGGCCGGCGTGGCGGAGAAGACGCCGAACTTGCGCGCCTCGTAGCTGGCGGTGGTGACCACGGCGCGCGGGCCGCTGCCGGCCACGACCACGGGCAGGCCGCGCAGCTCGGGCCGCCGCTGGAGCTCGACGCTGACGTAGAACGCGTCCATGTCGACGTGCGCGATGCAGGGTCCGTCCATGACGTTGACGGTACGGCCTCGCCCGGATGTGGACAGGGTGCGCCGCCGTGAGGGGCGGAGCAGCCGGACCTAGAGCGGCTGGTGCACCGGCCGCACGAGGACCTCGTTCACGTCCACGTGCGGCGGCTGCGACAGGGCGAAGATCACCACGCGGGCGATGTCCTCGTCCTCGAGGGCGCCCTCCACCGGGTTGTCGAAGAACGGCGTGTCGACCATGCCCGGCTCGATCAGGGTCACCTTGATGCCGGTCTCGAACAGCTCCTGGCGCAGCGCCTCGCCCATCCCGCACACGGCCCACTTGGTGGCCGAGTAGAGCGAGCCCGGCAGGGCGCGCCGGCCGGCCACCGAGCTGGTCAGCAGGAAGTGGCCCTCGTTTCGCTCCTTGAGGTGGGGGAGGAACGCGCGGATCGTGTAAGCCACGCCCAGCACGTTGGTGTTGACCATCGAGTGCCACTGCTCCGGCGTCTCCTCGAGGAAGCCGCGCTTGGCTCCGAAGCCGGCGTTGGCGAACACGGCGTCCACGCGGCCGAAGGCGTCGAGGGCGGCCCTGGCCAGCGCCTCCTGGTCGTCCCAGCGCATCACGTCGCAGCGCTGGGCCAGCGCGCGCTCGCCGCCGCCCAGATCGTCCGCCAGCCCGCGCAGCTTGTCCTCCGAGCGCGCGGCCAGCACCAGGCGGTAGCCGGCGTCGGCGGCCAGGCGCGCCGTGGCGGCGCCGATGCCGGTGCTCGCGCCCGTGATCACCATGACTGGGTCGCCGGCCATGCACGTGTTCTATCAGCCGCCTCCGGGAAGCCGGGAGCGGCGCGCTCGAATAGCCTCCGGCGGCGCGCATGGCCGAGCTCCGCACAGAGGCCCGCTTCCCGGACGTTCCGGAGGCGCGCGGGCACTACGAGAGCTTCTACCTGCGCGCCTGCCACCCGTCCGAGCCGCTGGGCGTGTGGATCCGCTACACCGTGCTCAAGCGGCCCGGACAGCAGCCGCGCGGCTCGCTGTGGTTCACGCTGTTCGACGGCTCGGGGGATGGCGAGCCGGTGGCGCGAAAGGTCACGCTCGACCCCGGCGACGTGGGCGTGGAGCCGGACACGTACATCCGGATGGGCGAAGCGCGGTTCGAGCCCGGGCGCGCGGCCGGGGCGGCGCTCGACGCCTCGTGGGAGCTGACCTACGAGGCGCGCGAGCCCTCGCTTCGCCACCTGCCGAGCGAGTGGATGTACCGCGCCCCGGTCCCCAGGACCAAGCTGCTGAGCCCGTATCCGGGCGCCGTGTTCAGCGGCACGGTGACGGCCGGCCAGCGCCGCGTGGAGCTGGACGGCTGGCGCGGCATGGTCGGCCACAACTGGGGCGCCCAGCACGCCGAGCGCTGGATCTGGATGCACGGCCTGGCGTTCGACGGGGCGGCGGCGGACGGCACCTGGATCGACGCGGCGATCGGGCGGATCAAGGTCGGCGGCTGGACGACGCCGTGGATCGCGAACGGCGAGCTGTGCCTCGGCGGCAAGCGGCTGCGCCTGGGCGGGCTCGAGCGGACGCGGCAGACACGGGTGGCCGAGTCCCCTGAG
>DASVQK010000185.1:0-19417 GCA_036389105.1 Thermoleophilaceae bacterium | reverse complement strand
GGCCTCGGACTACCGCCGCCGCGGCCTGCTGGCGTAGCTCCGTGCGCTCCGTCCGGCCGGCGCTCCGACCGGCTCAGTCGTCGAGGTCGTCCGGATCCGGCGTACCGGACGGGGCGCCGGCGGCGCCGGAGTCATCCTCGTCGTCGGCGCTCTCGCCGGACCGGCGGATGACGATCTGGTCGCGCTCGACCACCACGGTGACGGGCCGGTGCCCGGCCCAGTGCTCGGCGTAGGTGGGATCGTCCTGGATACCGGGGTCGAGCCACAGCCCGTAGCCCTCCTCGCCGTGGTCGAACGTACCCTCGAGTGGCCGCTTGCGCCCGCCGCCGCGCCGTCCGCGGCCGCCCCGCCGGCCCCGGCGCCGCCGCGGCACCTGCGACTCGTCGCCGCCGCCCTCCCCATTCGAGCCCTCGTCGTCCCCGTCGCGGCCGCCGTCGTCCGGATCCTCCTCCGGCTCGGCGTCCAGCTCGGCGGCCACGAGCGCGTCGTCCTGGGCGCGGAGATCCTCTTCGGCTCCCCCAAATGGGGGTTCTCCGTCGCCGCCCGATGGGTCCGGGGGCGCCAAATCGTGCTCACGCTTGAACCCGACGAGCTCGCCCACGCTCACCTCGAGCTGGTGCGCGATCCACGCATCCGTGCGCCCCTGGCCCACCCAGGTGCGGATCTGGTTCAGCTGAGGTTTCAGGGACCGTCGGGCCACGGCGCGGGAAGGCTACCAACGACCCTTGCGCGGCCCCGTATGATTGATGGAGGAAAAGGAAAGGAATCCTTAAAGCGATGCCTCGCTCCCTTTACGATCGACCGAGGCGCAAGGTAGGGTTGGCCGGAGGCGCCATGCTCGTCCTTACGCGAAAGTCCAACCAGAGCATCATGATCGGGGACGACATCGAGGTCTCGGTCCTCGCGATCATGGGCGAGAAGGTGCGCATCGGGATCGACGCGCCCCGTTCGGTACCCGTCTTCCGGAAAGAGGTCTACCTCGAGATCCGGCAGGACTCCTCGAAGCCCGAGGAGGACGCGAAGGCGGTCGGGGAGGCCCTGGACAAGCTGAAGAGCCAGGCCAAGCCTGAGTAGCGCTCAACCGGGCGCGACCGCTGCACAACCGGACTGCTCCGTTTTTGCGCCCCGCTCCAGGGACGGCGCCCGGTCAACCGAACCAGAGCGCGAGGGCCTTGAACATCGAGTAGGTGACCAGCAGGGTGGTCCCCAGCATCGCGACGATCAGCACCACGAAGCGGACCGTGCCGCTGCGCTGGACGCGCGCGCGGCGCCGGTGCACGGAGCGCTCGATCGCCTCGCGCCGCAGCCGCTGACGGCGCGCGCGCTCCTCCGCCGTCTCCTCGTGAAAAGCCGCCTCGAACTGAGCGAGCGACTGACGCATTCGCATAGCTGAGGTCAGAGCCTACGCGCTGACGGGGCTCTCGGCGTCGCGGTACACGCTCACGAAGCGCCGGTAGTTGCTGCCGATCCGATCCGCCGCCGCCTCCCGCTCGAGCGACCCGTCGAGGAACTGCTTGAGGGCGTCGCCCCAGATGCTGCGCCCGATCGCGAAGCCCACGAAGCCGTCCACGGGCGCCGCCCGCGTCAGCCAGTGGTCCACCTTCTCGTCGTTGGCGCCGCGTCCGAGCAGCACGCAGACCACGCCGTCGCGCCCACCCGAGCGGGTCTGCTCGGCCAGCATCTCGCAGTCGGAGCGCTCGTCCACGCCCTCGATCTTCCAGACGTCCACCTCGATCCCGTGGTCCTGGATCTCGGCGATGGTGCGCCGCATCAGCTCGGGCCGCAGCTCGGCGTCGTAGCGGTCGGTGTCGCCGCCCACGGACTCGAGCTGCGCGGCCTCGGCCGGCACCAGCAGCTCGAACAGGAACTTGCGGTCGTTCTCGTGCAGCCAGTCGGACAGCCGCTTCAGGCGCTCGAGCTGGCGGGCGTTCATCTCGCCGTCGCCGTCCGGGTTGTAGCGCACCAGGACCTTGGCGAAGTCGGGGTCGAACTGCTCGATGTGGTCGCCGAACCGGTCGCCGTACTGGAAGTCGAACTCGTTCTGCCCACTCTTCTCCACGGGCATCGCCAGCTTGAAGCCGCGCTCCTTGGCCTGGTCCGGGACGTCGCCGCCGAACTGCTCGTCCACCAGGGCGCCGGTGACGGAGGGGTCGATGCCCTCGTCGGCCGCACGGAGGAGGCCCTCGAAGATCAGGTGCTTGGCGTCGGAGATCGTCTTCGTCTGCTCCTCGTTCGGCTCGCCCTCGATGCCGAACCACTTCTTCTGGAAGGACCCGCGGTGGTCGAACGCGAGGATGAACAGCTTTCCGTCGTAGCCGAGTGTCATGTGTTGCGAAACCTCCTGGTCGGCCCGCCAGGATACCCGCGAGCCGCCTGTCCGACCCGTACCATGGCGCCCGTGGAGCACCGGTTCACGGGCCCGAGCTACACGCTCGGGATCGAGGAGGAGCTCATGATCGTCGACTCCGAGACGCTCGAGCTCACCAACTCGATCGAGGCGATGCTGGAGGCGCTCCCGCAGGCGGAGGGCCAGGTCAAGCCCGAGCTGATGGAGTCGGTGTGCGAGGTCGCCACCACCCCCTGTAGGAACACGCGCGAGGCGGGCGCGCAGCTCCGCGAGCTGCGCCGTCTGACCCAGCGGACGGCGGCCGACCTGGGCCTGGCCATCGGCTCGGCCGGCACCCACCCGTTCGCGATGTGGGAGGACCAGCGGATCGTGGCCCGGCCGCGCTACCGCGACCTGGTGGCCGCGCTGCGCTTCGTCGCCCGGCAGGAGCTGATCTTCGGCGTCCACGTGCACGTGGGGGTGGACGACCCCGACAAGGCCATCTACGTGGCCAACGGGATGCGCGTGCACGTGCCGCTGCTCCTGGCCCTGTCGGCCAACTCGCCGTTCTGGCGCGCCGGCGCCACCGGCCTGCTCTCGACCCGCACGCCGATCTTCCGCGCCTTCCCGCGCGTGGGCATCCCGCCCACCTACGGGAGCTGGGACGAGTACGCGGCGCGGGTGGGGTTCATGGTCGACAGCGGCGCGATCGAGGACTACACCTACCTCTGGTACGACGTCCGCCCGCACCCGAACTTCGGCACCGTCGAGATCCGCGTGATGGACGGGCAGACCCGCCTGGAGCACACGCTGGCCCTGGCCGCTCTCGTCCAGGCGATGGTCAAGGAGCTGTGTGAGCGCTTCGAGTCCGGCGGCGAGCTGTCCAAGTACCCGTACGAGATGCTCGACGAGAACAAGTGGCTGGCCGCGCGGCACGGGTTGGACGGGGAGCTGGTGGACCTGCCCGGCACGCAGCGGGTCTCCACCAGGGAGCTCGTCCGCCGGGTGGTGGACCGCGTGCGCGACCACGCGAAGGAGCTCGGGTCCGAGGCCGAGCTCGCGGGCATCGACGACCTCCTCCAGCGCGGCAACGGCGCCTCCCGCCAGATCGTGGTCTACGAGGCCAACCACGACCTGCGCGAGGTGATGGGGGAGATCATCGACAAGACGTCGGCTTAGGGCCTCCGGCAGGCGCGCCGCCGGGGGTATCCTCGATTCGGTGAGCGAGGCCGACCTCTTCGTCGTCTGCAAGAACTGCGGTTCCGAGGTCAGCCCGTACGTGACCGAGTGCCCGTACTGCGGGCAGCGGGTCCGAAAGCGGGCGCCCAAGCTGGACCGCGACGAGCCCGAGCCGCTGGCGCAGCGCCGGCGGCGCGGTCCCACGCTGCCGCGCCTGCGACCCGACGAGATCCCCGGGATCGCGCCCGAGACGACGCCTTACGCGACGATCGTCCTGATCGCCGCGGCGCTCCTCACCACCCTGGCCTGGGTCGCCGGCCTGACGCTGTACGACGTGGGCGCGATCGAGGGCTCGATCGGAGATCAGTACTGGCGGCTGCCCGCCTCGGCCTTCGTGCACGCGAACGCGGGGTCGCTGTTCGTCACGCTCCTGGCCACGGGGATCTTCGGCATGCACGTCGAGCGCCGCTTCGGCAGGGTCGCCGTGGTGGCCGTCTTCATCCTGTGCGCGGCCGCGGGCGCGGCGCTGACCGTGGCGCTCCAGGTCTACCCGTCGATCGGCGCCAACGGCGCCGCCCTGGGCCTCCTGGCGGCCTGGTTCGTGGACGACCGCCTGGCCAAGCGGCGTGGCGACGACCGCGGCAACGACCTGATCGGCGTGGCCGTGATCGCGGCGGTCCTGCTGCTGCTGCCGCTGGCCGACGAGCACGCGAGCTGGGCCACCGGCGTGGGCGGGGCGGCGCTGGGAGCCGTGATCGGCGCGCTGATCTCGCCGTTCCGGCGGTAGCGCGCGCCACGCCGCTGCAGGACGGAAAAGCAGCAATAAGGGGTGAGCCCGAGCCGCGGCGGCGTGAACATTCCTGACTCAAGGTCGCTATGCGACTTCAAGTCAGGAAGCTAGGCCACCTTCCTGTCCCAGGGGGCCATAGCCCACCTAAGTCAGGAAGGTGAAGCCACCCTCCCGGACCTCACCCTTTATTGCTGCTGTTTTTCGTCCCAAGGCGACGGGACGCGCTACGGCCGCACCACCACCGACCCCGGCCGCCCGCCCACCAGCCGGCCGATCTGCGCAGCGCCCGGGATGTGGGCGCCGTCCGGCGCCGCCACCAGCAGCCCGCCCGAGGTCATCGCGTCGCACAGGAGCCAGCGTCGCGCCTCGTCCACGTCCGGCGACCAGTCCACCCACGGCTCCACCCACTCGCGGTTGCGGCGGGTGCCGCCGGCCACCGGCGGCTCGTCCAGCCCGAGCAGGTCCAGCACGCCGTCGATGGCCGGCACGGTGGCGGCGGAGATCCCCGCCGACAGGTGGCTCGCCTGGCACAGCTCGTGCAGGTGCCCGAGCAGCCCGAAGCCGGTCACGTCGGTCATGGCGCTGGCGCCCGCGGCCAGCGCGGCGGCCGCGGCGTCGCGGTTGAGCGTGGTCATCACGTCCACCACGGCGGCCTCGAGCCTCGGCGAGCCCAGCCCGCGCTTCAGCGCCGTGGACACGACGCCCCCGCCCACCGGCTTCGTCAGATACAGAGCGTCCCCGGGCCGGCCCGTGGAGTTGCGGACCACGCGGTCGGGATGGACCGTGCCGGTCACGGCCAGGCCGTACTTGGGCTCGGCGTCGTCGATCGAGTGGCCGCCCACGATCGACACGCCCGCCCCGGCCGCGGCGTCGGCGCCGCCGCGCAGGATCTCGCGCAGCGGCTCCTCGCCCAGCGCGTCGAGCGAGTACGCCACCAGGTTGAGCGCCGTGACCGGGACCCCGCCCATCGCGTACACGTCCGACAGCGCGTTGGTGGCCGCCACGCGGCCGAAGTCGTACGGGTCGTCCACGATCGGCGTGAAGAAGTCCACCGTGGTGACGATCGCCAGCTCGTCGGAGACGCGGTAGACGGCGGCGTCGTCCGCCGTGTCGTGACCGACGAGCAGCGCCGGATCGGACGAGCGCGGAAGCTCCGCCACCAGGCCATGCAGGAGGCCCGGCGGCAGCTTGCACGCGCAGCCGGCGCCGTGCGAGAGCTGGGTGAGCCGCGGTGCGGCCGCCGCGCCGGTCTCGGGGACACTCACGAGCCTATTATCCGCGCCGTGCCGAAACGCCAGCCGACCGACGCCGAGATCGACGCGGCGGTCCAGGCGCTGAGCGACCCCGACCGCTTCCGCCAAGCCGAGGAGCGGGTGGCCAGGGCCGCGCCCCAGCTCCAGCGGATCCTGGCCCAGGCCCTCCACGAGGGGGGCTGGTTCGAGGAGGCGCACGAGGGGCAGATACTCAAGGTCGCCACGACCCCCGACGAGGACGAGCGCCTGCGCGCCGTCCGCACGCTGCTGGCCGAGGAGACGCGCATGGGCATGCTCGTCGGCGTGGCGGTGGGGTGGGAGCTGGCGCTGGAACTCGAGCGAAACACACAGGAGGACTGACAGATGGACATCCGGTTTCTCGGACACGCCGCCTTCGAGCTGGTCGAGGGCGACACCCGCATCCTGGTCGACCCGTTCCTGACGGGCAACCCCAAGGCCGCCGTCGAGGCGGGCGACGTCGACCCGACCCACATCTTCCTGACGCACGGCCACCAGGACCACTGGGGGGACGTCGTGGACATCGCCAAGCGAACCGGTGCGCAGTGCGTGGCGATCGTCGAGCTGGCGAACGAGCTGGGGGACAAGGGCGTCGAGAACGTGGCCGACCCCAACCTGGGCGGCACCGTGGAGTTCGACGGCGGCTGGGTCCGGCTCGTGCCGGCGTGGCACACCTCGACGACTCCCGACGGCACGGTCAACACCCCCGCGGGGCTCGTGATCAACCTGGGCGGCACGACCGTCTACCACCTGGGCGACACGTCGCTGTTCAGCGACCTGGCGCTGCCCGGGAAGCGCGACGACATCGACGTGGCGCTGATGTGCATCGGCGGCCACTACACGATGGACCGTCACGACGCCGTGACCGCGGCCGAGCTGGTGGGCGCGAAGCAGGTCATACCCTGCCACTACGACACGTTCCCGCCGATCGAGACCGACGCCGAGGCGTTCAAGTCCGAGGTGAGGTCGTCGGAGGTCGTGATCCTCCAGCCGGGAGAGTCGCACTCGCCCTGAGTTGGCCGGCCAGCCAGTCGATCCGGTACGCTCCCTCCAACCACTCCGAGGAGGCTTCAGACGTGAGCGACGCCGTCACCCAGCGCACCGATCGCGCGGACTTCCAGGCCACCCGCGACCCCGCCGTCATGGCGGGGGCCGACAGCGGCGAGGTCAACCTCCTCGGATACGACGAGCTGTACCGGCTGTGGGAGCGCCAGCAGTGGGCGGTGCAGGACCTGGACTTCACCCAGGACCGGATCGACTGGCACGAGCGGATCCCCGACGAGGAGCGCTACCAGCGCATGTACGGCCTGTCGTCGTTCTTCATCGGCGAGCAGCGGGTGGCCGACGAGCTGGGGCCGATGATGCGCGCCTGCCCCGAGGAGGAGATGCGCATCTTCCTGTGCACGCAGATCGCGGACGAGGCCCGGCACGTCCAGTTCTTCAACCGCTTCTACGAGGAGGTCGGCGTCCTCGAGTCGGACTCGCTGACCGCGCGGCTCGAGGAGACCAGCCCGCACCTCAGCCCGAGCTTCCACACGCTCTTCGACGAGCTGCTGCACAGCAAGGTGGACCGCCTGGCGCGCGAGCCCGAGGACCTCGAGACGCTGGTGGAGACCATCACCCTCTACCACATGGTCATCGAGGGGATGCTGGCCCTGACCGGCCAGCACTTCATCATCACCTACAACGAGGATCAGGACACCCTGCCGGGGTTCGTCGAGGGGTTCAACAACGTCGCCCGCGACGAGCACCGCCACGTGGCGTTCGGCGCTCGCTTCCTGCGTGACATGGCCGGCCGCGACGAGCGCTACCGCGAGGCGATCACGCGCACGCTCGTGGAGTGCGGGCCGGCCGCGGACGGGGTGCTGGTGCCGCCCTTCTACGAGGATGGAATGGAGCTGTTCGGCGTGTCGCTCGAGGAGACGCGCGAGTTCGCGATGAAGGCGCTCGAGCGCCGCCTGAAGGTCATCGGCCTGGCGCCGGTGGCCGGCGCCTGAGCGCGGCCCGGGGCGGCCGGAAGCTCAGTGCGCCGCCGCGTCGCGGCGCGTGCGCGAGCGGTGCCGATGCGCCCGGCTGGCGCGGTGCCTGCGCGCGCGGGCGCGGCGGCTTGACCCCGAACGCGCGCCGGCGCTCGTGGAGTCGCCGGCCGCCGGGGCGGGCTGTGGCTGCGCGGGGGCGGACGAGGACTCGCCCGGCGGCGAGGTGGGCTGCGTCTCGTCGGCCGGCGGGATCGAGTCGGGGGGCTGCGTGCTGTCGAGCGTCACGGTGGACGCGCCCTCCTGAGTCTGGTCGACGGGGGTCGCGGTCGGCGAGCCGTCGGCCGGCGTGGGGGGCGCGTCGACGGCGGCGGCGGCGTCCGCGGGGGTGGGCACGACCGGCGTCTTCTCCACGGCCTTGGCGGGCTTCGCACGGTGCTTGGGCTTGTCGGGCCTGTCGGCGGGCAGACCGAGCGCGAGCGGGGCCGGCGACGGGACCACTGCGGGCCGGGCGGCCACGGCGGGCGCCGGCTGAGCGACCGCCGCCGGGGCGGCGCTGTGCGTGCGGGCCGTCTGCGCGCGGTGCGTGGCCTGCCTGACCTCGGCGGCGCCGGCGGTGACGATCGCGGCGGCCGCGATGCCCGCCGCGGCCTTGGTGGCCAGGCTGGTGGTGGCGGCCGACAGGAACCCGCCCGCGCCCGCGCCGCCGGCCGCCCCCGCGCCGCCGGCCAGGCCCGCGCTCGAGCCGCTGGTGGCGCCACCGCCCGCGCCCACGCCGAGCTTGGCCACGAAGAGCTTGAGCGCCGCGATGGCGCCGATCGGGTAGACGGCCGCCAGCGCGCGATTCGCGCGGCGCAGCTCGGAGCGGAAGGTGCGGCAGCGCTCGCAGCCGCGCAGGTGGCGGCGGACCGGGGCGGTGGTGCGCGCGAGGCCCTCGGCCACCTGGCCCAGCTCGAGCCGGACCTCGCCGCAGCTGAGCAGCCGCGCCTCGGCCGCCTCGGCCAGTGACACGCGCGCGCGCACGAGGAGCGACTTGACGCTGGGCACGGTGGTGTCCATCGCCTCGGCGATCTGGTCGTAGGAGAGCGCGTCGATCTCGCGGAGCAGGAGCGCGGTGCGCTGCGTCTCGGGCAGGTCCTGCACGTCGGCCACGATCTGGCGGAACTCCTCGCGCTTGTGCACGGTGTCGGCCGTGCTGGTCCCGCCGTCGCGCTCGAAGATGTCCATCGAGTCCTGGCCCGATGCCGTTGGCTTGCGGAGATGGTTGAGGCAGCGGTTGCGCGCGATGCGGTACAGCCACGGCCGCGCGTTGATCGGCCGCTCGTCGGCGAGCATCGCGTTGTAGGAGGCGGCGAACACCTCCTGGAGCACGTCCTCGGCGTCCTCGGTCGAGCCGAGCATGTGGCGGCAGAACGCGAGCAGGCGCGACTGGTAGCGCTGGACGAGCACCTCGAACGCGCCGCTGTTACCCGCGCGCGTGAAGGCGATCAGGCGCTCGTCGCTCTGGAGCCGAAGAAGGGGCGACCGGCCCGGCAGTGCGGGCAGGCGCGACGCGTGCTGGAGAGCGGAAGCTTCCAAGGCTCTGGGACCGGCCGTGTCCTCCTCTGAAGACAGCCTAGCGCCGGGAAAGTTGCGCCGCCACGGGTTCTTGCAGGCATAGACTCGCACTGGCCCGGGTGATGGAATCGGTAGACAGCGGGGCCTTAAAAGCCCTTGCCCTTCGGGGCGTGTGGGTTCGAATCCCACCCCGGGCACTGGCCGCGGGTCATCCCCCCGCCGGCTCGCGCGGCGGCAGCTGGATCCGCTCCTCCGCCGGCAGCCCGGCCAGGAGCTCGCGCTGGCGCTCCAGCTCGGAGTCGAACTCCGCGCCCAGGAGCAGCGCCAGGTTGGTGATCCACATCCACACGAGGAAGATCACCACGCTGCCCAGCGCCCCGTATGTCTTGTCGTAGCTGCCGAGGTTGGCGATGTAGAGGCCGAAGCCGAGGGAGGCCACCACCCACAGCAGCACGGCCAGCGCGCCGCCCGGCGTGATCCAGCGAAACTTGGGCTGGCGCACGTTGGGCGCCACGTAGTAGAGCAGCGCGAACATGGTCATCATCACGGCCAGCATCGTGGGCCACTTGGCCACGTTCCAGACCTCCACGGCGCCGTCGCCCACGCCGAGCGCGTCGCCCACGGCCGTGGCCAGCGCGCCGGTGAGCACGAGCGCGATGGCCACCAGCGCAACGAGCAGGACCATCGCCAGCGTCAGGACCACCTGGAGCGGCCGGCGCTTCCAGAACGGCCGGCCCTCGCGCACGTCGTAGATCGCGTTGGTCGCGCGCATGAAGGCGCCGATGTACCCGGAGGCCGACCAGAGCGACACGAGCAGCCCGATCGTCAAGAGCGCGCCGGCCCCGCCCTTGTGCGCGACGACCGAGTGCAGCGGGTCGGCGATGTTGTCGGCCACGCCCTCGAGCCCCGCCCTGTCCAGCGACTGGATCAGCGTGTCGATGTCGTCCGAGCGGCCCACCAGCCCGAGCAGCGCCACCAGCACGATGAGCATCGGGAACAGCGCCAGCACCCCGTAGTAGGTGAGGGCCGCGGCCCAGTCGCTCAGGTTGTCGGACTGGAACTCGTCGAACGTGCGGCGCAGGACGCCCCACCACGACCGGCCGGTCAGCTGGCCCGGATGATCGGGTGCACGCGGCGCCATCCGCAGAGTGTGCCCGACCGCGGGAGCCGCGGAACTACGTGGCGCCGGCCTCGCGCTTGCCCTCGTCGCTCATCTTCCTGGTGTCCCGCGGCTCGAGGAACGGCTCCCTGTCGGCGGGCATGCCCGCCTCGATCTGCCGGCCACGCTCGAGCTCCGCGTTGAACTCCGCCCCGAGCAGCACGGCGATGTTCGAGATCCACAGCCACACCAGGAACGTGATCACCCCGCCGAGGGCGCCGTAGGTCTTGTTGTACGAGCCGAAGTTCGCGACGTAGAACGCGAACAGCGCCGAGGCGACGATCCACACCACCACGGCGAGCACCCCGCCCGGGCTGACCCAGCGGAACCTCGGGTGCTTCACGTTCGGCGAGGCCCAGTAGAGGATCGCGAACATCAGGCTGATCAGGATCAGCAGCACGGGCCACTTGGCGATGTCCCACGCGGTGACCGCGCTGTCGCCGACGCCCAGGAGGTTGCCCGCCTGCTCGGCCAGCCCGCCCGTGAGCACCACGCCGACCGCGCTGATCGCCAGCAGGAGCACGAGCACCAGGGTCACGCCGAGCCGCACCGGGGCGGTCTTCCAGATCGGCCGACCCTCCTCGACCTCGTAGATGGCGTTGGACGCCCGCATGAACGCGGCCACGTATCCGGACGCCGACCAGAGCGCGCCGGCCAGCCCCACCACGAACAGCACCCCCGCCGCGCCCTGGCTCTTCTGGAGGTTGCCGACGGCGCTGGTGAAGATCTCCTGCGCGGGGCCGGGCGCGACCTTGCCGAGGTTGTCGATCAGCGGCTGCGTGGCCGAGGCGCCGATCAGCCCGAGGAGCGAGACCAGGGCGATGATCATCGGGAAGATCGACAGGATCCCGTAGTAGGTGAGAGCGGCCGCCCAGTCAGTGAGGTTGTCCTCGCTGAACTCGCGGAAGGTGCGCTTGAGCGCGTCGCGCAAGGATCCCTTCTCGAGGTCGCTGGGCTGGTCTGGTGCCCGCGCTTCGTCAGCCATCTGTGGACGTCCCCCTCTGCTCGCCGGTCGCGGTTCATTTACCCGCGGGCGAAGCCGGGTAACGTTCCCGGCGTGAAGCTCCTGTTCATTCCGTTCAGCGTGGTCGGCGGCCTGATCGCCGGTTTCCTCGGCAAGAAGCTGTTCGAGGGCCTGTGGGGCGTGATCGACGACGAGGAGCCGCCCGAGGCCGAGCACCGCCACGTGCAGTTCGGCAAGGTCGTGGCGGCGGCAGCCATCGAGGGCGCGATCTTCAAGGCCACCCGAGCGGCGGTGGACCACAAGTCGCGCCAGGCCTTCGCCGGCATCACCGGCAGCTGGCCCGGTGAGGAAGCCCCCGAGCCCGAATAGGGGCTCAACACAGCCTTAACCGGCCTTCCCGGTCCCCCAATCGAATACGGCGCATATCGGGCTCCGGTTCATGTAGATTTCTGCCTCCTGAGCCCTAGGCAAGGCGCCATGGCGGAATGATCCGCCGGCTCGGGGAGGAGACCAGGGCACGGGATGCGATCAGTGAGCGTTGCGGGGCGCGTAGCGGCCATCGTTGCCGTGGTTGCCGCGATCGCGATCGTGGCGGTCCTCCTCTTCACGGGCGGAGGCGGCTACACGGTCAAGGCGCGGTTCCAGAACGCCGCCCAGCTGGTGAAGGGCAACCAGGTGGAGATCGGCGGTGTGCCGGCCGGCTCGGTGGACGGCATCGAGATCACCCCAGACGGTCAAGCTGAGGTGGAGATGACCGTGGAGGAGGGCAACACGCCGCTGCCGCAGGGCACGCGCGCGGTGATCCGCCAGGCCTCCCAGTCGGGGATCGCCAACCGCTACGTGGACATCCAACTCCCGCCGGGCAGGCGCGACGGCAAGGAGGAGACGATCCCGAGCGGCGGGACGATCCCGCTCGCCTCGACCACCACATCGGTCGACCTCGACCAGCTCTTCAACACCCTCGACCCGCCCACCCGCACCGCGATCAAGGCGTTCTTCCGGAACTCCGCGGCGCAGTACAAGGGCAAGGAGGAGCAGCAGCGCGAGCTGTTCCGCTACCTGAACCCGGCGCTCTCGACCTCGAGCCGCCTGTTCGGGGAGCTGAACCGCGACTCGCCGCTCCTCACGCGCTTCCTCACCGACAGCTCGACGCTGGTGTCCGCCCTGGCCGAGAAGCGCAACGAGCTGGCGGCGCTGATCGGCAACGCCAACGCCACCTTCCGCGCGCTCGGTAGCCAGCGGCTGGCGCTCCAGGAGGCCATCGTCCGGCTGCCCGACTTCATGCGCCAGGCCAACACCACGTTCCTGAACCTGCGCGCGACGCTCGACGACGTCGATCCGCTGGTCGAGGCGTCGAAGCCGGTCGCGCTCAAGCTCCAGCCGTTCCTGCGCCAGCTGCGCCCGCTGGCGCGCGACGCGCGTCCCACCGTTCGCGACCTCGCGCAGGTGGTCCTCCAGAAGGGCAAGGACAACGACCTCTACAACCTCGAGCAGTCATTCCCGCCGCTCGCCTCCGCGGCGCTCGACACCAAGGTCCGCAAGCCCGACTTCGGCGCCGGCCCGGTCGACGTCGGCAAGGTCAAGGGCGCGTTCGCCGAGACCAGCAAGGCGCTGAACGACTCGACGCCGATCGTCGCCTTCGGGCGCTACTTCACACCCGACCTCTTCGGCTGGTTCGACGACTTCTCGACCACCGGGCCGGTCGACGCCTCGGGCGGCTACTCGCGGGCCACCACCATCTTCAACCTGTTCGACTTCAGCTCGAACGTGCCAAACCTCATCCCGCTGGAGAACCGGGGCGAGGCGTACACCAAGCTCGCGCGCACCGGCCAGTTCCGCAAGTGCCCGGGCGGCTCCGAGGAGAAGGCGGTCGACGGCAGCAACGTGTGGTCGGCCGAGGATCAGAAGCGCCTCGACTGCGACGAGTCAACCCGGTCCGTTGGGCCCACGCTCCCGTGATCCGCCGGTTGACCACAGCCCTCATCCTGGTCGGCGCCGTGATCGCGGCGGTGGTGTTGAGCGGAGCCGGCGGCGACGCCACCGGCAAGACGATCAAGATCGCGTTCGACAACGCGTTCGGCCTGACCCAGGGCGGCGACCTGCGCGTGGGCGGCGTCAAGGCCGGCAAGACCACCGAGTTCCACGTCTCGAAGGGACCGGAGTGCCAGAACGAGAAGGCGACCGGCCCGCCGCGCGCCTGCGCCGTGGTGACGGGCAAGGTCAGCGAGCCCGGCTTCAGGTCCTTCCGCAGCGACGCTCACTGCGCCATCCGCCAGCAGTCGCTGATCGGCGAGTACTACGTGGACTGCCAGCCGGGCAACAAGCCGGACGAGCTCCGCGGGGGCCTCGTGACGGTGCCGAACACCGAGTCCACGATCCCGGTGGACCTCGTCAACAACGTGCTGCGGCGCCCGTACCGCGAGCGGCTGCGGATCCTCCTCGGCGAGCTCGGAACGGGACTGGCCGGCCGCCCGGACGACCTGGCCGAGGTGCTGAAGCGCGCGCACCCGGGCCTCAAGCAGACGCAGAAGGTCCTTCGGATCCTGGGCGACCAGTCCAAGATCATCCAGAACTTCATCAAGGACTCGGACACCGTCGTCGTACAGCTCGACAGGAAGAAGCGCGAGGTGGCGCGCTGGATCACCGAGACCGGCCGCACCTCCGAGATCTCGGCCTCGCGGCGCGACGCGATCGCGGCGGGCTTCCACCGGCTGCCGGTCTTCCTCGACGAGCTGAAGCCGACGATGGCCAAGCTCGGCGCGCTCACCGACGAGCAGACGCCGCTCCTGCGCGACCTCCAGCGCTCCGCGCCCGAGCTGACCGAGTTCTTCACGCGGCTCGGGCCGTTCTCCGACGCCTCGCGGCCCGCGTTCCGCTCCCTGGGCAAGGCCGGGGACGCCGGCCGCCGCGCGATCTCCGACTCGACCGACGAGATCAAGGAGCTCAAGAAGGTGGCCGACCACGGCGCCAAGCTCGGCAGGCCGCTGCGCCAGTTCCTCCAGAGCGCGGACGACCGGCACATGGCCGTGGACACCGATCCGCGCGCGGCCGAGTCCGCCCCGCCGGCCCCCGACCGCAACTCGAACTCACCCACCAAGCGCGCCGGCTTCACGGCGATGGAGGGTCTCCTCAACTACCTCTACTGGCAGCCGCTGGCCCTCAACCAGTTCGACGGCGTGGGCCACATCCTCCGCATCGCCGGCTACGTGCTGCCGGACTGCTCGGACGTGCAGAACAACCTGCGCGGGCCCGACATGAAGTTCGGCAGCGCCGAGGAGAAGGAGATCCGCGACCGCTGCAACTCCTACATCGGCCCCTACCAGCCCGGCGTCAACGCGCCTGACCCGACGGCCACCGCCCAGTCGGAGGGCGGCGCGACGCCGAGCAGCGCGAAGGTCACGCGCGGCACGGTGGCCAAGAGGCGCGGCGAGCGGCGCTCGGCCGGCCAGCCGGTGGCGCTCCCGCAGCGCGGTCAGTTCGACCCGTCGGTCCCGCACGTCACGCTGCCCCCGGCGGTCCAGTCGCTGCTCGACCGCATCCGCCGCGGCGGCCTCACCGGTGGGGGCGACCCGCCCAAGCTGCCCGACATCCCAGGCGTGCCCGAGGACGCGTCGCCCGAGCAGATGCTCGACTTCCTGCTCAGCCCATGACGCGCGGCCGCTCCACAGCCTCGATCGTCGCGAGCCCCGTCCTGGTGGGCGCGGTCACCACGCTGATCGTGATCGTCAGCGTGTTCCTGGCCTACAACGCCAACTCCGGGCTGCCGTTCGTGCCCACGTACAACCTGCGGGCCGAGCTGCCCGGCGGCGCCAACCTGGTGCCGGGCAACGAGGTCCGGATCGGCGGCTTCCGCGTGGGCGTGATCGACAAGATCGGGACGGGACGCGCCGTCTTCAACGGCCGCCCGCGCGCGATCGCGGTCATCAAGATGAAGATCGACAAGAGCGCCCAGCCGCTGGCCAAGGACACCGGGGTGCTGGTCCGGCCGCGCTCCGCGCTCGGCCTGAAGTACATCCAGCTGACGCCCGGCAAGTCCAAGGCGACGTACCGCGAGGGCGACACGATGCCGATCAAGCGGTCGGCCGCACCTGTGGAGTTCGACGACCTGCTCAACACCTTCGACGACGCCACGCGCCAGAACTCGCAGACCGCCCTGACGGGCTTCGGCGACGCGTTCGCGGGACGCGGCGCGGACCTGAACACGGCGATCCAGGGCCTGGCGCCGTTCTTCCGCTACCTGACGCCGGTCATGGCCAACCTGTCCGACCCGGACACGCAGCTCAGCGAGTTCTTCAAGCAGATCGGCCGAACGTCAGCCCAGGTCGCTCCCGTGGCGCGCGTCCAGGCCGAGCTGTTCTCCAACATGGCGGACACGTTCGCGGCCATCGGCCGCAGCCCGGCGGCGCTGCGCGCGACGATCGAGAAGACCCCGCCCACGCAGGAGACGGCCATCACCAGCTTCCGCGTGCAGCGCCCGTTCCTGGACGACTTCATCGACCTCTCGCACCGGCTTCGTCCCGCCGCGGCCGTCCTGCCCAGCGCTCTGCCCAAGCTCAACGCCGCGCTGCGCATCGGCACGCCGGTGTCCCGCCGGAGCGTGATCCTGAACAAGAACACGGAGAACGTGTTCAACGCGCTCGACGACCTCGTGCGCGACCCCAACACGCTGCTCGGCCTGAAGGACCTGACCGCGCTCACGCGCTCCGCGGCGCCGCTGTTCACGTACATCTCGCCGTTCCAGACCGTCTGCAACTACGGCACCTACTTCTTCAACGGCCTGGGCAGCCACATCTCCGAGGGCACCCAGAACGGCACGGTCGAGCGCCTGCTGGTCAAGCTCAACAACTTCCAGGACGACAGCGCATTCACCTCCTTCGCCGCCCGGCCCACGGACCTCCCGCGCAACGTCAACATCCGCACGGCCAAGGACAACGAGGGAACCAAGCAGTACGTGTTCCAGGGCCAGTCCTACACCTCGGCGATCGACGCCCAGGGCAACGCCGACTGTGCGAAGGGCCAGTTCGGCTGGCTGAACGGCCCGCTCGTGGACGGGCCCGGGCGCTACCCGATGACGAACGACACGGACGGCCCGGACCCGAACGGCCGTTACGACACGTGGCAGCGCGCACACGGCGGCGCCAACCACGTCGTGGTGGCCAACGATCCGCCGTTCCTCTACGGCCGCAACTTCACCGCCCTACCGAACCTGGCCGACGTGGACAGGACCCTCAAGGCGCACGGGGTGGACAAGTAATGGCGCGCGCCAGGGGCGGACGCGATCCGCGCAACCCCGGGATCTCGACCTTCAAGGCGGGCCTTCTCGCCGCGGTCGTGATCGGCGTGCTGGGCTTCTTCGGCTTCACTCGCTACAACCCGTTCGCCCACCCCTACGAGCTGCGCGCCACCTTCCAGTCGGCCAACAACCTCCAGCCCAAGTCGCCGGTCCGCGTGGCGGGCGTTGACGTGGGCAAGGTCACCGACGTGGTGCCCCTGAAGGACGGCAGCGGCGGTGCCAAGGTGACGATGCAGATCGAGAAGAAGGGGCTGCCGGTCCACAGGGACGCCGAGCTGAAGGTGCGCCCGCGCATCTTCCTCGAGGGCAACTTCTTCGTAGACCTCCAGCCCGGGTCGCCGCAGGCGGGCAACTTCAAGGACGGCGACACCGTGCCGGTCCAGCAGACGGCCACGCCCGTCCAGTTCTCGCAGGTGCTCGAGGCGCTCCAGTCCGACACCCGCAAGGACCTCCAGACGTTCTTCCAGGAGTACGCGCAGAAGGGCCTCGGCAACGGCGGCGCGGAGGCGTACAACAAGCTGCTCGACAACGCGCCGCAGGCCGCGCGCTACGCCTCGATCGCCAACCAGGCCTCGCTCGGCACCGAGCCGCACGACCTGTCCAAGCTGCTGCGCGGCCAGCAGCGGCTGTTCCGGGCGCTGTCCACCAACCCGGAGACCCTCAAGTCGCTGGTCGTGAACCTGAACTCGACGGTGGCGGCCTTCGCGCGCGAGGACCAGGCGCTGGCGGCCACGGTGCCCGCGCTGCGCGACCTCCTGCGCGTCGGCCGGCCGGCGCTCGTCTCGCTCAACGGCGCCCTGCCCTCGCTCCGGGCCTTCGCGCGCGACGCGCTTCCGGGCACGCGCTCGTCCGGGCCGACGATCGACGCGTCGCTGCCCTTCGTCACCCAGGCGCGCCTGCTCGTTCGCAGGCAGGAGCTGCGCGGCCTGGCGCACGACCTGAAGTTCACGATCCCCGACCTCGCGCGCGTGAACCGCGGGTCGATCGCGCTGCTGGACCAGCAGCGGGCTCTGAGCGCCTGCCAGAACAACGTCCTGCTCCCGTTCGCCAAGACGCCGATCCCGGACCCCGACTTCCCGAACGGCCAGCCGTACGAGGGCAGCTCCGACCAGCCGTTCTACAAGGAGGCGCCGCGCGGCCTCGTGAGCTTGAGCGGCGAGAGCCGGATCCACGACTCGATGACCGACTTCTTCCACGCGCAGTTCGGCTCGGGGCCGGCCAACGTGATCTACCGCGATCAGGGCACCACGTTCATCGCGCAGTCGCCCACCACGCCTGAGGGCGTCCGGCCGCTCCGGCCCGACAAGCGCCCCGGCTTCCATCCGCAGACGCCGTGCGAGACCCAGGAGTACCCGGACATGAACGCCGCGGGCGGCGGCCCCGACCAGACGACCCTGGCCAACGGCACGCAGCTGCTTCCGGGCGTCCCGCTCCCGCCGCTGCCCAAGTGGACGCCGTCCAAGGAGAACGCGGAGTTCACCGAGACCGTGAAGAGCTACGTGGCCCGCCAGGCCAAGGGGCTCAGCACGCCCGACCCGTTCATGATCTACGGCAAGGAGTACACGCGGGCGCTCAAGCGGGCCGGGCTCATGCGGACGCGGACCGGGGCGATCGTCTCCCGTCCCGGCGCCAAGCCGGTGAAGGGGGTCACGAGCAGATGAGGCGCGCGATCCGCAAGCACCTCGGCGACTTCGTCGCGCTCACGGTCCTCTTCCTGATCGGCGTCGGCGTGGCCGTCTACATCGTCTCGCAGCAGGAGTCGCGCGGCTACTTCCCGCTGGTCGAGAAGCCGCCGTACGAGCTCAAGGCCGAGTTCTCGGACGCGCAGGCGGTCATCCCGGGCCAGGGTCAGACCGTGCGCATCGCCGGCGTGGAGATCGGCAAGATCTCGAAGGTCGAGCCCAAGGACGGCGTCGCGGTGGTCACGATGGACCTCGACCGCCAGAAGATCGACGACCACGAGTACACGCTGCTGTCCGACACCACCGCGCAGCTGCGCCCGCGCACCGGACTGAAGGACATGTTCGTGGAGCTCGACCCGGGCACGAACGGCACCAAGCTCAAGGAGCACGCCACGATCCCCGTGGCCAACAGCGAGCCCGACGTGGACCCGGACGAGGTGCTCTCGGCGCTCGACGCCGACACGCGCGCCTACCTCCAGCTCCTGATCAGCGGCCTGGGCAAGGGCTTCCGCGGGCACGGCAAGGACCTGAACGCGACCTTCAAGGCGCTCGGCCCCACCAACCGCGACCTCAAGCGCGTCAGCAAGGCGATCGCATTCCGCCGCCACGAGCTGGCGCGCCTGGTGCACAACTACGCCGACCTGACCAACACGCTCGCCGACCGCGACAAGGACGTAAAGCGACTGGTCAACGCGTCCAACGCCACCCTGTCGGCGTTCGCGCAGGAGAACCAGAACATCTCGGCCGCGGTGTCCAAGCTGCCGTCCACGCTCACCCAGACCCGGACGACGCTGGCCAAGGTCAACACGTTCAGCGGCGTGCTCCGCCCGTCCCTCGAGTCGCTGCGGCCCGCGTTCCGTCAGCTCGACGTGGCCAACCACGCGGTGCTTCCGTTCGTGCGCGAGGCCTACCCGATCACCAAGAACAAGATCCGTCCGTTCGTCCGGGCGGCGCGGCCGTACATCTCCGACCTTCGCCCCGCCGCGAAGAACCTGGCCAAGGCCACGCCGGACCTCGCCGACTCGCTGTTCGAGCTCAACCGCTTCTTCAACATGGCCACCTACAACCCGAAGGGCCGCGAGCCCGTGCCGGCCGACCTCGCCGGCCAGAAGGCGCGCGACGAGGGCTACCTGTGGTGGATCGGCTGGGTCTCGCACCTCACCGCCAGCCTGTTCAACTCGAGCGACGCGCGCGGCCCGCTCCGCCGCGTGTACTTCGGC
>DASVQK010000184.1:0-10821 GCA_036389105.1 Thermoleophilaceae bacterium | reverse complement strand
GCCGGGGCGGTCCACGCCGGCGGGGACTGGGACTGGGAGAGGCCGGGCGCGACCGCCTGGTTCTTCGCGGTCGGGGGAACGGCCCTGGCGTCGCGGCCGCGCGGCGATCGCCCGCGCGGCCCGGCCGCCCAACGCAGCCGGGTCCCGGTCGCCGCCGCGCTGGCGGTGTCGGCAATCACCCCCGTGCTGCTGCTGCTCTCCCAGTCGCGGCTCCAGGACGCCTACGGGGCGTTCCGGCGCGACGACTGCCACGTCGCCTCGCGCAGGGCGATCGACTCGATCCAGGTCCTGGCTGTGCGACCGCAGCCGTACCGGATCCTGGGCTTCTGCGACATCACCGAGGGCCGGCCGAGCGAGGCCGTGGCGGCCATGCGCAAGGCGGTCGAGCAGGAGCCGGGCAACTGGGAGTCCCGCTACTCGCTGGCGCTGGCGCTGGCCGCGGCCGGGCGCGACCCGCAGCCCGAGCTCCGCGAGGCGGCGCGGCTCAACCCGCTCGAGGGGCTGATCAAGTCGGCCGCGCGCGCCTTCCGCGACGGCTCGCCGACGGACCGGCAGCGCCGCGCCGCCGCCCAGGTGGACGCCGCGCTGGACAGCGGGCGCCTGACCTTCAACTGAGGTCAGCCCTCGCGGAACGTCCCGCCGGCCACGCAGCATCCCGAGACCTCGAACTGGCCCGACGGGTCGATCCCGCGGAACTTGCCGTCCGGCTGGATCACGATCCGGTAGCTGCGCCGCCGTCCGGATGGATAGCGCGCGCGGCAGGTCCACGGGTTGCGCTGCGCGAGCTTCCCGCCCGGCACGCACCGCACCGACGATGCGCGAGCGCCGGGTCCCCTGGGCGTGGGCTCGGGCGCCTTCTTCACGAGCGTCTCGAGTTGGATCGGCTCGATCGTGCGCGGGTTCTCCTGGCGGAAGACGAAGGCGGCGTCGCTCTCGCGCGACACGATCGCGACGATCGCGGCGCCGACGGTCACGGCGAGCGCCGGCGCGAGCACCAGCAGCGCCCAGCGCGTGGTGGTCATCTGCCGCACGGCGGCTGAGGGTAGTGGCGCGCCCCGCCGTCCGGTGCGGAACGCAGAAGGGGCCGGCTCGCGCCGGCCCCTTCCGAATCCTTCTACGCGGCTCTGCCTACTTGGGGCAGCTCTCGCGCGCGGTGTCGCCCTTGCCGGGCGGGCCCGTGTGCGTGCCGCTCGGGTTGACGCCGTCCGACTTCTTCGGACCGCAACCCGGCTTGTACTGCGAGTTGGAAGCGTTGCCGTTGCCGTTGCCGTTGCCGCCGGCGGCGATTACGCCGCCCGTCCCGGCAGCCATCAGCGCGACGGTCAGCATCGCTGCGAGGCTACGTGATCTCAACACGAGTCCCTTCGGTCGTGAGGTCGCGGCCTGCGCCATCGCCCTCGTCTTGATCCTGTCCAGGTCCAGCGCGGTCGCGTCCGGCCGCTCGCTGCGCAGCCGGGCCGCCACATCCCGCAGTTCCTGGGGCAGATGCTCGTCGTTTGGAGTCATCGCAGCCTTATACGAACGCCGAACGTGATTCCTTACCGCCGGTGATCAAGTTCTTCACGACGGCCCTCGCCACCGCCTTGCTCGGCCTGTCGTGCGCCGCGGCGTGGGCGGACGCCGCCACCCCCCGGGCGCGCGCCGCCGAGGCCTCGCGCCCGGCGGCCTCGGACCTGCGCAAGGTCTCCGCGCGCGACCGCCGCGACTGGCTGCGGGCGATCGCGATCGCGGACCGGACCGAGTCGGTGCGCGGGCAGCGGCGGCGCTACCCGGGGCTGCGATCGAGCTCCTTCGCGCGCGAGGGGCGCTGCTGCATGACGGTCTGGTACTCGGCGCGGGGACTGTCGCGGGCGGTGGTCGAGCTCGACCTCCACAGCGGCGCGATCCTCGAGCAGTGGAGCGGCTGGCAGGCTGGCTGGGAGATGGCGCGCGGCTACGAGGGCGACTTCGGCCGCAGCTTCAACTCGCCCTGGGTCCTGATCCCGCTCGGGCTGCTGTTCCTGGCGCCGTTCGTGGACCCGCGGCGCCCGTTCCGCCTGCTGCACCTGGACCTGATCGCGCTGCTCGGGTTCGGCGTGTCGCACGTCCTGTTCAACGCCGGCAAGATCGGCGTCTCGGTCCCGCTCGTCTATCCGGTGCTGGCCTACCTGCTGGCGCGGATGCTGGTGGTGGCCTTCCGCCCGCGCCGGGCCGCCGGCCGGCTGGTGCCGCTGGTGCCGGCCACGTGGCTGATAGTCGGCGCCGTGGCGCTGTTCGGCGGGCGCGTCGCGCTCAACGCGATCGACTCGAACGTGGTGGACGTGGGCTACGCCGGCGTGATCGGGGCCCACCACATCGCCAGGGGCGAGGAGCTGTACGACGGCCGCTTCGCGTTCGACCCCGCGAACGGCGACACCTACGGACCGGTCACCTACCTGGCCTACCTGCCGTTCGAGCGCACGATCGGGTGGAGCGGCAGGTGGGACACGGTCCCGGCCGCGCACGGCGTGGCGATCCTGTTCGACCTGCTCACCATGGTCGGGCTGTTCCTGCTCGGCCGCCGGCTGCGCGCCGGCCCGCCGGGCGCCGCCCTGGGCGGGGCGCTGGCGTTCGCGTGGGCCGCGTACCCGTACTCGCTGTTCGCGCTGTCCACCAACTCCAACGACACGATGGTTGCGGCGATCCTCGTGTTCGCGCTCCTGGCCCTGGGCTCGGCCCCCGCGCGCGGCGCCCTGGTGGCGCTCGGCGCCGCCGCCAAGATCGCGCCGCTGGCCCTGGCGCCGCTGTTCCTCAACCCGGCCGGCGAGCGCCGCGCCCGCGGCCCGCTGCTGTTCGTCGCGGCGTTCCTGATCGTGGCGCTGGTCACGATCGTGCCGTTCCTGCCGCCGGGCGGCGTGGGGCGGTTCTACGACCGTACGCTGGGCTTCCAGCTGGGCCGCGAGTCGCCGTTCAGCATCTGGGGCCAGGACCCCTCGCTCGACTGGCTGCACACGCTCGTGAAGGTCGGCGCGGTCAACCTCGCCGCCCTCGCGCTCATATTCCCCGCGCGCAAGACGCCGGTCCAGGTGGCCGCACTGGCGGCGGCGATCCTGATCGCGCTCCAGGCGGCCAGCGTGCACTGGTTCTACCTCTACGTGGTCTGGTTCGCGCCCGCGGCGCTGGTCGCGCTGTTCTCGCGGCACCAGACCGGCCCGGGCGCCCCGGCCCCGGCCTGAGGGGTTGCGTCCCGCGCGATTGCCGCCATCATGGACGCGATGCGAAGCGACCGCTTCGAGCGCCTCTACGAGGAGCACGCGCAGCCGCTCCTCGCCTTCCTCGTCTACCGGACCGGGAACCGGGCCACGGCCGAGGACATCATGGCCGAGACCTTCGAGCGCGTCCTGCGCGCCCGCCGGCCGTACGACCCGCGCAAGGGCAGCGAGAAGACCTGGCTGTACACGATCGCCCTCAACCGCCTGCGCGACCACGCGCGGCGGCAGGCGGTCGAGAGCCGGGCGATCGAGCGCGCGGTGCCGGTCACGGCGGGCGAGTCGAGCGGCGGCTTCGACCTCGTGGAGGAGCGCGACAGCCTGGCCCGCGCGCTGGAGACGCTGAGCGACGAGGAGCGCGAGGCGGTCTCGCTCCGCTTCGGCGCGGACCTGACCGTGCCCGAGATCGCGAAGCTCACCCGCGAGAAGCTCACGACGGTCGAGGGGCGCGTCTACCGCGCGCTCCGAAAGCTCCGCGAGGAGCTCGACTGAGCCGTTCCGGGCTGCTTCTACCCTTGCCGGACATGTCGGACCGCGTCCCCTTCGTCGCCCTCGAACGCCAGCACGCGACGATCCAGGAGGAGCTGCGCGCGGCGTTCGACCGTGTGCTCGGCTCGAGCGGATTCATCCTGGGCGCCGAGGTAGCGGCGTTCGAGGACGAGTTCGCCGCCTACTGCGGGGCGGAGCACTGCGTCGGCGTCGCCTCGGGCACCGCCGCGCTGACGCTCGCGCTCCAGGCGGCCGGCATCGGCCCGGGCGACGAGGTGATCGTGCCCGGTCACACGTTCATCGCGTCGGCCCTGGGAGTGCTCCACGCCGGCGCCACGCCGGTCTTCTGCGACGTCGAGGAGGGCACGGGCCTGATCGACGTCTCCACGGCCGGCGACGCCCTGGGCGAGCGCACCGCCGCCGTGATGGCCGTGCACCTCTACGGGCAGCTGGCGGACATGGACGCCGTCGGCCGCTTCGCCGACCGCCACGGGCTGGCCGTGTTCGAGGATGCCGCCCAGGCCCACGGCGCCACGTGGAAGGGTCGCCGCGCGGGCAGCCTCGGCGCCGCCGCCGCCTTCAGCTTCTACCCGAGCAAGAACCTCGGCGCCCTGGGCGACGGGGGCGCGATCTGCACGGCCGACCCGACCCTTGCCGCGAAGGCCCGCGCGCTGCGCCACCTCGGCCAGCCGCGCAAGGGCGCGCACGAGTTGACCGGGTGGAACGAGCGCCTCGACGGCCTCCAGGCGGCGCTCCTGCGCGCCAAGCTGCCCCACCTCGACTCCTGGAACCAGGCGCGCCGCGAGCTGGCCGCGCGCTACGACGCGGAGCTTCCCGAGCCGCTCCGGACGCTCCCCGAGCGGCCGGAGAGCCCCTGCGTGTACCACCTGTACCCGGTCCGCACCCCGGACCGCGACGGCCTGGCGGCCCGGCTCGACGAGGCGGGCGTGGACACCGGCGTCCACTACGACCCGGCCTGCCACCGGCAGCCGCCGTTCGACCGCGGCGGCCCCGACCGCTGCCCGGTGTCCACGGCGTGGGGCCAGGAAGAGCTGTCGCTGCCGATGTTCGAGGGTATGAGCGGCGCCGAGCTAGAAAGGGTCGCGGCGGCCTGCCACGAGGCGCTCAGGGCCCGCGCGGCGTGAAGTCCGAACGTCCCGACGCCAGCTCTAAAGGAGACGTGAAAATCCCGTGTAGAGGGTTGCCAACACCCTACGACCGGGTTAGAGTGGGACCCCTTCCTGGGGGATCAGGTAGGCCCGACCTGCCAGGGTGCGGCCCGAGGGGTCGAACGCCGCAGAACACACATAGACGTCCCTCCTCGATGACGGATCGGAGAAGAGGTTGAGCTCAACACGTCGATTTGACAGGCTCGCCGACGCCGCGCGCGCCGGTGCGTACCCCCTCCCAACGACCACGACGGTCGCTGTGATCGGATTGGGCTACTGGGGGCCGAACCTGCTCAGGGTCCTGTTCGAGCTGCCGGACGTGACGGTCAAGTACGCCTGTGACCTCGACACCGACCGGCTGGCCAAGGCCATCCGGCGCTACCCGAGCGTCGAGCCCACCACCGACGTCGACCGCGTGCTCGACGACCCGGAGGTCGACGCGGTGCTGATCGCGACCCCGGTGTTCACGCACTTCGAGCTGGCGGCGCGCGCCCTGCGGGCGGGCAAGCACACGTTCGTCGAGAAGCCGCTGGCCTCGACCAGTGCGGAGACCGACGAGCTGATCGAGATCGCCGACGAGAACGAGCTCTCGCTGATGTGCGGCCACACGTTCATCTACAGCCCCGCCGTCCGCTCGGTCAAGGGTCTGATCGACTCCGGCGAGCTGGGCGACATCTACTTCATCTCGTCGAGCCGGGTGAACCTCGGCCTGCACCAGCGCGACGTCAGCGTGATCTGGGACCTGGGCCCGCACGACTTCTCGATCCTCCTCTACTGGCTCGGCGAGCTGCCCGAGACCGTAGGCGCGATCGGCCGCGACTCGGTGGTCAAGGGAATCCCCGACGTCGCCTTCATCGACCTCTCGTACGAGTCCGGCACGCTGGCCCACGTCGAGCTCAGCTGGCTGGCGCCGAGCAAGCTGCGCCGCACGGTGATCGTCGGCAGCAAGAAGATGGTCGTGTACGACGACACGAGCTCGGAGCCCGTGCGGGTCTTCGACTCCGGGGTCCACTACGAGGACCCGGAGACGTTCGGCCAGTACCAGCTGTCCTACCGCACCGGCGACATCCTGAGCCCGCGCCTCGACACCACCGAGCCGCTGGCCGCGGAGCTGTCCGACTTCATGGAGAGCGTGCGCGGCGGCCGGCCGGTCACCGAGAACCGCCGCGTGGCCCGCGACGTCGTGCGCCTGATCGAGGCCGCGGAGACCTCGCTCGAGGAGCGCGGCGCCCCGATCTCCCTCGGGACCGCCGTCGGCGTAGCCGGCTGACGATGGAGGCACGGGGCAGCAGCGATCGGGCGGCGACCCCGCCGGTCCCGGCGCGCCGGCTGGCACGCCTGCGCGCCGTGCAGACGCCCCGCCTCGAGGAGCCTACGATCGTGGCCACGAGCTACGGGCACCGGGACTTCTGGACCCGGCGCCTGCTCGCGGTCGCGGATGCGCTGGGCCTGCTGCTGGCCCTCTCCCTGAGCCAGGCCTTCGGCCAGGACGTGAACCTGGAAGCACACCTGGCCTGGGGGGCGCTGGCGCTGCCCGTGTGGATCGTGCTGTTCAAGACCTACGGTCTGTACGACCGCGACGCCAAGCGCATCAGCCACGGCACCGTCGACGACGTGCCCTGGGTCTTCCACGCGGCGCTCGTGGGAACGCTGCTGCTCTGGATGTACTTCAAGTTCGTGGCCGGGGAGCACCTCGTCCTGGCCCAGAGCGTCTCCCTCGGGGTGGCGTCGTTCCTGATCGTGCTGCTGCTGCGCTTCGTTGTCCGCGAAGCGGTCACCCGGACCGTCAGCGGCGAGCGGGTGCTGCTCGTAGGAGACGGCCCGCAGATCGCGATGCTGGTGCGGAAGATGCGCGCCCATCCCGAGTACGGCCTCGACCCGGTCGGCGTGATCGGCAGCTCGACGGAGCCCCAGATCCACGGCCTGCGCGACCTGGGCGGGCTCGACGACCTCGGCAGCGTGGCCGTGTCCGAGCGGATCGAGCGCCTGGTGGTCTCGCCGTCCGACCTCGACGAGCACGACCAGCTGGAGATGCTGCACCGCTGCCGGCGGCTGTCGCTCAAGGTCAGCCTGCTTCCGCAGGTGTTCGACGCCCTCGGCCCCTCGGTGGAGGTGGACGACGTCGAGGGCGTCACGGTCCTCGGCATGAACCCGCCGGTGCTGTCGCCGTCCTCGCGCTTCATGAAGCGCTCGCTGGACCTGATCGGGTCGGCGGTCCTCCTGGTGCTGACCGCTCCGCTCCTGGCCGTGATCGCCGTGGCGGTCAAGGTCGACTCGCGCGGGCCGGTGTTCTTCAAGCAGCGCCGCGTGGGCAAGAACGGACGGCCGTTCCTGGTGCGCAAGTTCCGCACGATGTGCGTGGACGCCGAGGAACGCGTCGAGGAGCTGCGCAAGTTCAGCAAGGACCCGCACTGGCTGCACCTCGACCGGGACCCCCGCCTGACGCGCATCGGCGCCATCCTGCGGCCGCTCAGCCTCGACGAGCTGCCGCAGCTGTTCAACGTCCTGCGTGGCGAGATGAGCCTCGTGGGACCGCGCCCGCTGGTCGAGGCGGAGGACCGGCGCGTGGGCGGCTGGGCCCGAAGCCGGCTGCACCTGACGCCGGGCATCACCGGCTCCTGGCAGGTCCTCGGCCGCACGAGCATCCCGTTCGAGGAGATGGTGAAGCTCGACTACCTCTACGTGGCCAACTGGTCGCTGTGGACCGACATCCGACTGATCATGCGGACACTGCCCGCCGTCGTGACGCGCCGCGGCGCGAACTGAACCCCAGCACCCCGGCGGCCGTGGCCCCTCGCTTCGAAACGGCGCGCCGGCGACTGGCCGGCCGGCAGGTCTACCGCCTCGGGCTGACGACGCTGGCGCTCGGCTCGAGCGGGGCGACCACGCTGGCGTTCCACCTCGTGCTGGCCCGCACCATGGGGCCGCACGCCTTCGGCGACGTGGCGCGCACCTACTCGCTCGGGATGGCGGTGGCACAGATCACGATGGCCAGCCTCTCTCCCGCGCTGTCCTACGTGGTCGGTCACGGGGACGACGACGAGCACCGCGGCCAGATGGCGCGCACGGCGCTGCGCATCATCGCGGTCGGGGCGGCGGCCGTATCGGTGCTCTACCTGCCGCTGGCCCTCGTGGGCTTCGCGCCCACCAGCGCGCTGTCGCTGGTCCTGGGCCCGCTCCTGGCGTTCGTGTACGCCGTGTACTTCGGGATGAAGCTCCAGCTCTTCGTGCTCGACGAGGTGACCCTGTACGCGGTCGCCGAGCTGATCGTGGACGTGCTCTTCATGGCCGTGCTGGCCCTCCTGGCGGTCACGGACCCCGCGGCCGGCGTCCTGACCTTCATCGTGGCCTACGGCCTCTTCATCGTGGTCATGGGGCTGCGGCTGCACCGCCGCGCGCGGCGCCCCGCCCCCATCGACATCCGCCGGCAGGTGGCGCGCTACGCCTCGCTGTCCTTCGTGGGCGCGTACTCGACGGTCGCGCGGTTCCCGCTGGTCGTCGGGCTCACCGGGATCCTGGCGGGCAACGCGGCTTCGGGCAGGATCGCCGCGATCTTCGCGATCGTCATGCCGCTGTTCCTCGTGCCCCAGGCCGCGTCGATGCTCACGTTCGCCACCGTGGCCAGGTCCAAGGGCGAGCGGGACCACCGCGCGGTGCGGACGATGACCACCACGGTCACGGTGTTCTCGACGGTGGCGCTGCTGGTCTGCGCCCTGTTCGCGCATCCGCTCGTGCACCTGGTGCTCGGCCAGGAGTACGTGTCCGCGGCCACGGCGTTCGTGATCGTGGCGATCGGCCTCGCCCCCCAGCTCGCGTCGCTGCCCGTGGGCAACGCGATCTCCGCCGAGGGCAACGTGGGGCTCAACGCCGCGATCGCCGCGCTCGGGGTCCCGGTGGCGGTCGTGGCCTGCCTGATCGCGATCCCGCCGCTCGGCCTCGAGGGCGCCGCGATCGGCGTGACGATCTCGCACGTCGCCATGGGCTGCGCGCTGCTGTTCTTCGGCTATCGCCGCTTCAGGCTGAGCCTGGCGGACCTCGGCGTGGCCTTCGCCGCGGTCGTGTTCGGGGTGCTCTCAGCGGCGCTCGACTTCCCGGATCCGGCTCGCGTCGCGATCCTGTGCGCAGCCAGCGCGGCGGTCGCGGTACGGCTGCGCGCGGGCTACATTGGGCGGACCTCGTGATCCCGGAGCGCGCGTGAACATCCCGCTGTCCCCGCGGCTCGGCCGTCCTCGCGCGGCCGGCGCGACCACCCCCGCCCAGCTGGGCCTGGCGGGCCTCCTGGCCGCGAGCCTGGGCGTGCTGTCCGCCGCGGGCGGGAGCGACCTGCTGGGCCTCGGCGCCGTCGGCGTCCTCGGCCTCGCCGCGCTGGGGCTCGTACGCCCGGCGGCCTTCCTCACCCTGTTCCTGCTGGCCCGGCCGATCCTCGACAGCGCCACCGACAAGCACTTCAGCCTCGGGTTCGCGTCGGTCAACGCGGCGGGCGTGTTCGCCGTCCTCCTGATCGCGATCGTCGGGCTCACGGTCGCGTCCGCTCGCACGGTGATCTGGCCGAAGGCCACCACGGCGCTCACCGTGGTGCTCGCCCTGAGCGCCGTCGCGTTCTACGAGGCCAAGACGTCATGGCTCGAGCCCTTCATGGGCAGCGGCCCGCTGGCCGGGATCACGCGCGTCCTGGCGATGTTCGCGATCTACCTCCTGGCCGCCAACCTCATGAACAACGCCAACCGCGTGCGCGGGATATTCACGGTGGTGGCGCTGGGGGCGATGGTGCCCGCGGCCGTGGGGCTGCTCCAGGTCGCGCAGGTCGTGGGCACGAGCTGCGACGTGTGCGCGGAGTCCACCCAGGAGCTCGGGCTCTCGCGCATCAACGGCACGTTCGTGGGCCCCAACCCGTTCGGCGACTACCTGGCGCTGGCGATCCTGGTCCTGCTCGCGCTGCCGAAGGCGCTGCGGATCCCCCCGCGGGTCCGCAACCTCACGGTCGGGCTCCTGACGGTCACGCTGGTGGCCACCTACAGCCGCGAGGCATGGGCGATGGCGCTGATCGGCGTCGCGATCCTGTTCTGGCGCCGCCGCCGCGGGCTGATGATCGGCATCGGGGTCGGCGTCTGCGCCGCGGTGCTGCTGGTGCCGACCATCCACGACCGCGTGATCCCGTCGAAGGAGACCAACGCGGTCGGGCCGGCCGGCGTCAACCAGTTCACCTCTTACGCGTGGCGGCTCGAGACCTGGAGGCTGGTGGGCGAGAAGATCAAGGAGAGGCCGATCCAGGGCTACGGGCTCGGCACCGAGGCCTACCTGCTCCCGCCGCTCGGCGCCGCCGAGGGCACGAAGGGCTACGAGCCCCACAACCTGGTGCTCACGACGATGCTCCAGGGCGGCGTCCTCCTGCTGGCCGGATACGTGTTCCTGTTCGTGGTCCTGCTCCGGCGCCTGCATCGGCTGGCCCACATCCGGTGGCAGTACCAGGACCACGCGCGGCTTTTGTCCGTGCTGTGGATCCTCGTGATCATCGTGGGGCTCCTGGCGGGCAACACCCTCTCGGAGACGGCCACGATGTTCGCCCTGTTCGCGCTCACCGGCGCGGTCGAGGGCGCGTACGCCAGGACGGCGAAGACGGCCCACGGGCCGCCCAGATAGCACTGGAGGTGCTGAGCAGTGAGGTTCACGGTCACAGGCGCGGCGGGCTTCATCGGGTCCCATCTGACCGAGCGGCTGCTCGCGGACGGTCACGACGTGACCGCCATCGACTGCTTCACCGACTACTACGACCCCGCGCTGAAGGAGGAGAACGCGGCCGGCTTCGACGTGATCCGGCGCGACCTGGCGGGCGGTGACCTGTCCGACCTGCTGTCGGGGTCCGACGGCGTCTTCCACCTCGCCGCCCAGCCGGGCGTCCGGGCCAGCTGGGGCCAGTCGTTCGCGATGTACACCGA
>DASVQK010000183.1:0-8748 GCA_036389105.1 Thermoleophilaceae bacterium | reverse complement strand
ATCGAGGAGCAGGGCGTGCCGTCGCTCGACCTGATGGAGCGGGCGGGGATCGGTCTGGCGCGCGTGACGGCCGCCGCGGCCGGAGGCGACGGTCCGATTCGAGTCGTCTGCGGGAAGGGCAACAACGGCGGCGACGGCCTGGTGGCGGCGCGGGTCCTGCGCGAGGAGGGGCGCGAGGTCGAGGTCCTGGCCGTGGGCGACTTCGGCGAGCTGCGCGGTGACGCGCTGGCCAACCTCGAGCGCCTGCAGGGCACCGGGCCCGAGCCGTTCGAGCCCGAGCGTCTGCGCGGCTCGGCCGCGATCGTGGACGCGATGCTGGGCACCGGTTTCGAGGGTGAGCCGCGGGAGCCTGTCAGGGGCGCCATCGAGGCGATCAACGGGTGCGACGCGCCGGTGGTTGCCTGCGACGTGCCGTCGGGGGTCAACGCGTCCACAGGCGAGATCGAGGGCGACGCCGTGCGCGCACGGGCGACCGCCACGTTCCACGGCTCCAAGATCGGCCTGCACGTGGCGCCGGGGACCTTCCACTCCGGTCGCGTGGAGACGATCGAGATCGGCATCCCGCGCGGGGCGCCGGGCGGCGCGACGGCCGGCCTGATCGGGGACCGCGTGCTGGACCTGTACCCCCACCGCACGCGCGACGGGTCGAAGTTCCAGTCGGGCACGATCGTGATCGCGGGCGGCGCCGCCGGCTACACGGGTGCCCCCTGCATGGCCGCGCTGGGCGCCCAGCGCACGGGCGCCGGCTACGTGCAGCTGGCGGTGCCGGAGTCGGCTCAGCAGGCCGTGGCGCTGCGGCTGCTCGAGGCCGTGACGCGCGGGCTGCCCGAGCACGACGGGATGCACGTGCCGGCCGGCGTGGAGCAGGTGCGGGAGCTGGCCGGGCGGGCGGGCGCCGTGGTGCTGGGCCCCGGCCTGGGGCGCAGCGACGGCGCACGGGAGTTCGCGCGCCAGGTGGCGCGCACGGTGGAGGCGCCGCTCCTGATCGACGCCGACGGGCTGAACGCGCACGTGGGCGCGATCGAGACCCTGCGCGAGCGCCCGGGGCCCACGATCCTGACCCCGCACGCCGGCGAGCTTGCGCGGCTCCTGGACACCGAGTCCGACGACGTGTCGGCGCACCGGCTGGAGCGCGCGCGCGAGGCGGCGGAGGCGACGGGCGCGATCGTCGTGCTGAAGGGCGACGACACGATCGTCGCCCAGCCCGGCGGCGGCCCCGTCGCGATCAGCCCGGGTGCCACCGCCGCGCTGGCCACGGCGGGCACGGGCGACGTGCTGTCCGGGGCGATCGGCGCGCTGCTGTCGAAGGGGCTGGACGCGTTCGAGGCCGCCGCCGCCGGCGTGCTCACGCACGCGCGTGCGGGAAGGGTGGCCGCGGAGCGCCTGGGCGCCGACCACGTGGTGGCCGGCGACGTGATCGAGGCGCTGCCGGCGGCCTTCGGCGCCCGCCGGACTCGCTAGGGTCACGGCATGGCCGGCCTCGTGCGCGACGTGATGACCGCCGACCCCGCGACGGTCGCGCCCGACGCGTCCGTGGAGGAGGTGGTCCGCCTCATGCGCAGCCACGAGCTGCCCGGGCTTCCAGTTGTGGACGCCGACGGCAGGCTCCAGGGCATCGTCACCGAGTCCGACCTGGTGATCGCCGACGACGAGGGCGACCTGCATATCCCGCACTACGTCGAGCTCTTCGGCGGGATGGTGTTCATGCCCGAGGCGGTGCGCCGCTTCGAGGAGCGCTTCCACAAGGCGGCCGCGGCCAGCGCGCGCGACATGATGACCGCCGACCCGGTCACGGTGGAGGCCGACGATCCGGTTCGCAAGGCCGGCAGGCTGATCGCGGACAGCGGCCACAACCGCCTGCCGGTGCTGGAGAACGGGCGCCTGGTGGGCGTCGTCACGCGTGCGGACGTGCTGGGGGCGCTCGCTGCCGAGTAGCGCCGGCGCTCCCGAGCGGGCGCTCGCGCGCGTGGACGCGGGCGCGATCGAGCGCAACTGCGTCCGGCTGAAGGGCTCCCTCGCCGCCGGTGCGGAGCTGTGCGCCGTGGTGAAGGCCGACGGCTACGGCCACGGCGCCGTCCAGTCCGCCCGCGCCGCGCTGGCGGGCGGCGCCACGTGGCTCGCGGTGGCCACCGCGGCCGAGGCCGCGCAGCTGCGCGGGGCGGGCGTTGCCGCCCGGCTGCTGGTCATGGGCGCACTGACTCCGGCCGACGTGCGCACCGCGCTGCTCGCCGACGCGGACGTGGTGGCCTGGCGGCGCGAGTTCGCGGCCGCGCTGCCCGAGCGCGCGGGGGCGTCGCGGCCGCGCGTGCACGTGAAGCTGGACAGCGGCATGGGCCGGCTCGGCACGCGCGACGAGGACGAGGTGCGCGCGCTTTGCGGGGAGGTGGCCGGCGACGACCGGATGGAGCTGGCGGGGCTGATGACGCACTTCGCCACGGCGGACGAGACCGGCGACGACCACTTCCCCGCGCAGCTGGGGCGCTTCGCCCCGCTTGCCGACGAGCTGCGCGGCCTGCACCCGGGCCTCGTGGTGCACGCGGCGAACAGCGCGGCGGCGCTGCGCGAGCCCGCCTCGCACTTCGACCTCGTGCGCTGCGGCGTCGCGATCTACGGCCTCGACCCGTTCCAGGAGGACCCGGCCGCGCGGGACCTGGAGCCCGCGCTCCAGCTCGAGTCGTACGTGGGCGCCGTGAAGCACTTCCAACCGGGCGACGGCGCGGGCTACGGCCAGACCTGGCGCGCCTCCGAGCCGACGATGGTCGGGGTGCTGCCGATCGGCTACGGCGACGGCTGGCGGCGCTCGCTGTCGAACAACGGGCGCGCGCTGGTGCGCGGGCGGTCGCACCCGCTGGTCGGGACCGTCAGCATGGACAACGTGACGATCGACCTGGGGCCCACCACGGACGTCGAGCCGGGCGACCGCGCCGTCCTGATCGGCGAGCAGGGCGCCGAGCGCATCCTCTGCGAGGAGGTGGCGCGGGCGATCGGCACGATCAACTACGAGGTGACGTGCGCGCTCACCCCGCGCGTGCGGCGCGCCTACCACCGGTCGCCATGAGCGGTCCGCTCGAGCGACTGGCGGACGCGCCGCCGGTGCGCGCGGTGAGGGACGCGCTGGCCGGCGCCGGCACGCCCGGCTGGATCGTGGGCGGCACGGTGCGCGACGCGATGCTCGAGCGCCCGATAGCCGACGTGGACGTGGCGGTGGACGGCTCGCCCGAGGACGCGGCCCGCGCCGTGGCCCGCGCCGCCCGCGGACCCGCCTTCCAGCTCTCCGAGACGTTCGGCGCCTGGCGGGCGATCGGCGGGGGAGGGGAGTGGATCTGCGACGTCTCGCCGCTCCAGGCGCCGACGATCGAGGAGGACCTGGCCCTGCGCGACTTCAGCGTGAACGCAATGGCCGTGCCCGTGTCCGAGGGCGGCACGCTGCTCGACCCGGTCGGCGGGGCGGGCGACCTGGAGCGGCGCGTGCTGCGCGTCCTCGGCGGCGGCAGCGTTGAGGAGTCGGCCTACGCGCGCGACCCGCTGCGGCCGCTCCGCCTGGCCCGGCTGGCCACCGAGCTGGGGTTCGCGCCCGACTCCGAGACGGAGCGGCTGACCCTGGCCGCCGCCGAGCGGGTGACCCGCGCGTCGCCCGAGCGCGTGTTCGCCGAGCTCCGCCGGCTGGTGCTGGCCGAGCGCGTGCTGGAGGGCGTGGAGCTGGCCGACCGGCTGGGGCTGCTGGCCGCCGTGCTGCCGGAGCTCGACGGGCTGCACGGCGTGGAGCAGAGCGCCTACCACCACCTGGACGTGTACGGCCACTCGATCGAGGTGCTGCGCCAGCTCCTCGAGATCGAGCGCGATCCGGCGGCGGTGTTCGGCCCCGAGCTGGCCGCGCGCGTGGGGTCCGCGCTCGAGGAGCCGCTGGCCGACGAGCTGACGCGCGGGCAGGCGCTCCGCTTCGCGGCGCTCCTGCACGACTGCGGCAAGCCCGCCACGCGCGGCGTACTGCCGGACGGACGCGTGAGCTTCATCGGTCACGACACGGTCGGCGCGGACCAGATCCGCGCCCTGTGCCGTCGCCTGCGCACCAGCGACCGGCTGGGCGCGTTCCTGGCGGACGTCACCCGTCACCACCTGGTGCTCGGCTTCATGGTGCACGAGCGGCCGCTGTCGCGCGCGGCCGTCCACCGCTACATGACCACCTGCCAGCCGGTCGAGCTGGAGGTGACGGTGCTGTCGTGCGCGGACCGGATGGCCACCCGCGGCCGCAACGCCGACGCCGCCATCGCGGTGCACCTCGAGGTGGCGCGCACGCTGACCGACGAGGCGCTGGCATGGCGCCGGGACGGCCCGCCGCGGTCGCCGATCCGCGGCGACGAGCTGGCCCGCGAGCTGGACATCCAGGCCGGTCCCGAGCTCGGCGCGCTCCTCGCGCGCTTGGAGGAGGCGGCGTTCACCGGCGAGGCCACCACGCGCGAGGCGGCGCTCGACCTCGCCCGGCGGCTGCGCGACAATCCCGCGCGATGATCGTCGACTGCGCCGTGTACGAGGACGGCCGGCGCCGCGCGGGCGGCGTCGAGCTTCACGACGCCTACCAGGCCACGCACGACAGCTCGCGCTGGGTCTGGATCGGCCTCTTCGAGCCCGGCATGGAGGAGTTCGACTCGGTGGCGAGCGAGTTCGAGCTGCACGAGCTGGCCGTGGAGGACTCCGTCAAGGCGCACCAGCGGCCCAAGCTCGAGGTGTACGGGGACACGATCTTCGTCGTGCTGAAGACGGCGCGCTACCTCGAGGACGTCGAGGAGGTCGAGATCGGCCAGATCATGCTGTTCGTGGGCCGCGGGTTCGTCATCTCCGTGCGGCATGGGCCGGCCACCGACCTGCATCCCGTCCGCGAGCAGGCCGAGCGGCGGCCGGACCTCCTGCGCTGCGGCCCGAGCGCCGTGCTCCACGCGATCGTGGACCGGGTGGTGGACGACTACGCGCCCGTGCTGGCGGGCGTCGACGACGACGTGGAGGAGGTCGAGGACGAGATCTTCTCTCCGAGGCGGACGAACCCCACCGAGCGCATCTACAAGCTCAAGCGCGAGGTGCAGGAGCTGCACCGCGCCACCTTCCCGCTGATCGACCCGCTCGAGAAGCTGGCCGCCGACCGCTACGGCCTCGTGCACGACAAGATCCAGCCCTACTTCCGCGACGTCTACGACCATGCCGTGCGCAGCAACGAGCACGCGGAGAGCCTGCGCGAGCTCCTGAACGGCATCCTCGACGCGAACCTCGCCCAGGTCAGCGTTCGTCAGAACGACGACATGCGGAGGATCACCGCGTGGGCGGCGATCGCCGCGATACCCACGGTGGTGGGGGCGATCTACGGCATGAACTTCGAGCACATGCCGGAGCTGCACTGGCGCTTCGGCTACCCGCTGGCCCTGTTCGTGATGCTCGTGATCTGCCTGCTGCTCTACCGGAACTTCAAACGCGTCGGCTGGCTGTAGCGGCCCGGCGGCCGCGTGTAGGCTTCCGCGCCCGATGGCCGCCGACCCGGACTGCCTCTTCTGCAAGATCCTCGCGGGCGAGATCCCGGCGCAGAAGGTGGACGAGGACGAGCACACGATCGCGTTCATGGACATCAACCCGTGGACGCGGGGGCACGCGCTGGTGATCCCGCGCGAGCACGCGCCCAACCTCTACGAGATCGCCGATGACGAGCTGGCGCGCACGGCCCAGGCCGCGAAGCGGCTGGCGCGGCGGATGAAGGACCGCCTGGGCTGCGACGGCGTGAACCTGATCAACTCCTGCGAGCCCGCCGCGTGGCAGACGGTCTTCCACTTCCACGTGCACGTCATCCCGCGCTACGACGACGACCCGCTCGAGCTACCGGTCCGGCCCCGGGAGGGCGACCCGGACGAGATCGCGGCGGTGGCCGGCGAGCTGCGTGGCTGACGCCGTCCGCTTCGAGCGCGACGGCGCGGTCGGCGTCGTCACGATCGACTCGCCGCCGCTCAACCTGTTCGACGACGACGTGTTCGACGGCTTGACGGCCGCTCTCGACCAGGCCGCCGGGGAGTCGCCGCGGGCGCTGCTCGTGCGCGCCGAGGGCGACGTCTTCACCGGCGGCGTCGACGTCCACGTGTTCGAGGGGAAGTCGGTCGAGGAGGCCGCGGAGCTGTTCGGCGACCTGGTCGCGCTCGCGCACCGCTTCGAGGACCTGCCGTTCCCGACGCTCGCCTCCGTGCACGGCCTGTGCCTGACCGCGGGGTTCGAGCTGACGCTGGCCTGCGACATGATCTGGGCGGCCGAGTCGGCGCGCTTCGGTCTGGTCGAGACAGTGGTCGGGCTGACCCCGGGGATGGGCGGCACGCAGCGCCTGGTCGAGCGCGCGGGCCCGGCACGGGCGCGCGAGCTCGTGATGACCGGCGGCCTCTACGACCCCGTCACGCTCGAGCGCTGGAACGTGGTCAACCGCGTGGTTCCCGACTCCGACCTGGCCGAGAAGGCGATGCGCTTCGCCCAGCGGCTGGCCGCCGGGCCGACGGTCGCGCACGCGGCCACCAAGCGGATGGCGCGAACGGCCTCCGAGCACGGCGTGCGCGCGGCCGACGACGCCGTGCGAGACATCGTCGCTCCCCTGTTCGGGACCGAGGATCTACAAAATGCGGTGCGCTCCTTCTTGAATGAGGGACCGGGAAAGGCCACCTTCGAGGGACGCTGAAAGCCCGTTTCGGGCGTCTTCCGGCGGGTCCGCGAATAAGCTCGGAAACGGCCCGATTTCCGGCGCAAACGGTGGTAACGTGCCGCGCGTAGTCGCCGGAATGGGTCCGGCGAAAAGGGATCATGGCCGCGGTTCGGGACCCGTCGACAGACGCCGAACGGGACATGGCAGGAAGGAAGGGTGCTGTACGCATGTCGACTGGGACCGTCAAGTGGTTCAACGACGAGAAGGGCTACGGCTTCATCACGCCGGATGAGGGAGACCGAGACCTCTTCGTTCACCACACGGGCATCAACGGGAGCGGGTTCAAGACCCTCCAGGAGAACACGAAGGTCTCCTACGAGGAGGAGTCGGGCGACAAGGGGCCGAAGGCCGTCAACGTGACCAAGATCTGAGCTCTTGACCGGGCGCCCCGCCGGTGGCGGCGGGGCGCCCGGGTAGACTTGCGGCGTGTCGAAGGAAGAGAAGATCGAGATGGAGGGCGAGGTCACCGAGGCCCTGCCCAACACGATGTTCCGCGTCAAGCTGGACAACGATCACGAGGTGCTCGGGCACATCTCGGGCAAGATGCGGCGCCACTACATCCGGATCCTGCCGGGCGACCGGGTCAAGATCGAGCTGTCGCCGTACGACCTCGATCGCGGCCGGATCACGTACCGGCACAAGTAGCCGGGGCGGCCCCGGCCGGCGTCAGGACGCGGCGGCGAGCTTGGGCGCAGCCGACTCGAAGTCGGCGGCGATGTCCTTGAGCAGACCCAGCATCTCCGTCGTGGCCGGCGGACGGTAGCCGCCGGTCAGCGTGGCGGCCAGGATCTGGCGGAAGGGGGCCCTGGCGCCCAGCGGCCTGATGACCACGTCGGCGCGCTCGGAGACCAGCGCCAGCGCGGGGATCAGCGCGACCCCCACGCCCGCCGCCACCAGTCCCTGCACGACCTGGAAGTCGTCGCTCTCGTAGACGATGCGCGGCTCGAAGCCGGCGTTCTCGCAGGCGTTGCGCAGCTGGCGGGTGCACGAGCAGATCTGCGTCCCCTGGATCCACGGCTCGCTCGCCAGATCCTCGATCCGCAGTCGCCGGCGGCTCGCCAGCGGGTGGTCGGGAGCCAGCGCCAGGTGCAGCGGGTCGTCCAGCAGGTGGATCAGCTCCACCTCGTCGTCGTCGCCGGTGGCCGACGGACCGTCGTCCACCAGGATCAGGTCGAGCTCGCCCGCCTTCAGGCGGGCCAGGCTCTCGTCGGGCTCGGCCTCGGTCAGGCTCAACTCGACCGCGGGGTGGCGCTTGCTGAACTCCGCCACCGCGCGCGGCACCAGCGTGGCCCCGGCGGTGGGGAACGTGGCCAGGCGCAGGCGCCCGCCCTTCAGGCCGGCGATGGCGTCCAGCTCGGCCTCGGCCTCGGCCAGCCGGGCGAGGATGCTCTCGGCGTGGCGGACCAAGGCCTCGCCGGCGTCGGTCAGCCGGATCCCGCGCGGGTTGCGCTCGATCAGGGTCGCGCCCGCCTCGCGCTCGAGGGCCGCGATCTGCTGCGAGACGGCCGACTGCGTGTAGCCCAGCTTCTGCGCCGCGGCCGAGAACGACTTCTGCGCGGCGACCTCTCTGAGCACCCTCATCCGCTTGACGTCGAGCATAAGTGCACCTTATCAGAAGGCCAAGTAACAATCGTTTGAGTTGATGGCGATTCGGTGCGATATTGCTCGTGCAACGACACACGAGAGACCGGAGCCCGAGATGAGCCACGACGAGAAGATCCTGATCCGCGCGAGCACCGCCGAGGACGCCGTCGCCCTCCACCGGCTCGCCGCTCTCGACAGCTCGCTGCCCCTCCGCGGCCGCGCGCTGGTGGGCGAGGTGAACGGCTCGATCCGCGCCGCGCTGCCGCTGGACGGCGGCCGCGCGATCGCCGACCCGTTCGCGGAGTCGGCCCACGTGGTCGAGCTGCTGCTGGCGCACCGCGACGTCCTGCACGCGCCGGCCGCGCCGGGCCACGCGCCCGCGCCGGCAGGCGAGACGCGCCTGGCCCTCGTCGCCTGAGCGATGCACCCGCACCCCGCCCTGCACG
>DASVQK010000182.1:0-15069 GCA_036389105.1 Thermoleophilaceae bacterium | reverse complement strand
ACCCAGGTTGCCGGCCTCGACCAGCTCCTTCATCGCCGGCGACACGAAGAAGCGGTCGCCGTAGCTCTCCTTCAGGTGCTCGGCCACGTGCATGACGGTGTCGAGCCCGAGCAGGTCGGCCAGGAAGAACGGGCCCATCGGCGCCACCTTCGCCTCCTGGACGACCTTGTCGACGTCCTTCACGTCGAGGTCCTCCTCGTCCTGGACGCGCCAGATCTCGGAGACGGCCGAGTTGAGGATCCGGTTGACCACGAAGCCCGGCGCCTCGCCACAGCGGATCGCCTGCTTGCGGATCGCCTGCGCGAAGTTGGCCGCGGCCTGCATCGTCTCCTCTGACGTCTCCTCGCCCTCGATCACCTCGATCAGCCGCATGACCGAGGCCGGGTAGAAGAAGTGGAAGCCGACGACCTTGTCCGGGCGGCTGGTGGCCTCGCCCATCTCGGTGATCGAGAGCGACGAGGTGTTGGAGGAGAGGATCGCGTGTCCCGGGGTGACCTCGTCGAGCTCGCCGAAGACGGCCTGCTTGATCTCCATGCGCTCCGGCACGGCCTCGATCACGAAGTCCACGTCGCCGAAGCCCTCGTACTCGGTGGTGCCGCTCACGCGGCCGACGATCTCCTCGAGCTGGGCGTCGGCCTGCCCCTGGGTGATCTTCTCCTTCTTCACCAGGCCGCCGAGCTGGCCCTCCGTGACCTGGCGGGCCTTCTCGAGCCCGGTGTCGACGAACTCCTGCTTGACGTCCTTGAGCACCACCGGGAGGCCCGCGCTGGCCACGACCTGCGCGATCTCCCCTCCCATCGTGCCCGCGCCGACCACGGCGGCTTTGAATACGTACATGCTTGTGCGGCCCTCCAGACAACGGGGGGCCCTGCGGCCGGGCCCCGGGGATTAGGCGCGCCCGCCCCTCCGCGTGGCGGGGCGCGGCGGGAAGGCTAGTCGATCCGCGGCGCCGGGGCGGCTCCTCGGCCGCTACAGCGTGACCTCCTCGGCCGCCTCCACCGCGAAGCGGCGGAGGGTGCGGCGCAGCGAGTCGGTCAGTGCCCGGCGGATGAACAGCACGTCGGTGATGCCCGCCAGCGGCCCGGTCCTCACGAGGGTGTAGTCCAGCTCGATCTCGACCAGCGAGCCCTCCTCGTCGGCCTCGAAGCGGACCGCCTGGGCGCCGGTCATGCGCTCCTCCAGCATCTGCGTCACGAAGCGCGAGCCGGGCTCCGATGCCACCACCCGCTCGGTCACCACGCCGCGCCCGGCCGGCACCGACCGCCAGCGCAGCTTTGCGCCCTCGGCGGGCCAGCTCTCGTCGATCCGGTCCACGTGGGCGAAGCCGTCCACGAACGCCGGCCAGCGCGTCACGTCCGTCCACAGCTCCCACGCGCGGGCGGGCTCGAGGTCGACGGCGATGATCTCCTTGGTCAGGCCCACGGCGGGATCACTCCCCGTACACCTCGGTCACGATGTCGTCGATCGAGCGCGCGATCGAGTCGAGGAACGGCCGCACCTCCCTGACCAGGCGCCGGTGCTCCTTGCGGCCCTGGTCGGTCAGGGAGTAGTAGCGGCGGCTGCGGCGCTCGGGGTGCTCCCAGCGCCCCTCGACCAGCCCGTTGGCCTCGAGCTGGCGCAGGAGCGGGTACATCGTGTTGGGGTTCACGTGCAGGACCCCGGCGGTGACCGCGGAGATCTGCTCCATGAGCCGGTTGCCGTAGGACGGCCCGTCCTTCATGAAGTGGAGCACCAGGAGCGGCAGTATCTCGCGCTTGCGCAGCTCGCCCGTGAACGGGTCACGGTCGCCGGCGGTGCGCGGCGGGCGCTCCGCGCGGGTCTCCAGCTCGCGGGTGGCCTCGCGGACGTCGGCGATCTTGCTCGTCTGCGCGACCGCCTGGCGCGTCGCGGCACGCTGGCCGGTCTGGCCCCGCCCGCGCGCTTTGCCCCGCTCGGCCACGAGGGCATCGTGACACGACGGGCGGCCCTTACCTAGGGCCGACGGTCGCGGAGGCGTCCGACCGCGCCGAGCGCCTTCACAGCCGGCCCGGTCAGCCACTCCGGCCCCAGCGCCAGCCGGAACGTGTCGGCGAACTCCTCGAGCAGCGGCGCGAACGCCAGCGGGCTGGGGTTGCCGCCGCCCTCGGGCTGGATCGCGTCGACCGCCCGGAACCACTCCTCGGTCCGCCCCGCGGGACGGGTCTCCCAGCGCACGCGCGCCTCCGCGTTGGCGGCGTTCCACATCTGATGCGGCGTGCCCCGCGGGATCTCCAGCGTGTCGCCGGCCATCAGGGTCTGCTCCTCCTGGTCGCCCACGCGCGCGGTGAGCGTTCCGGCCAGCACCTCGAAGTGCTCGTCCTGCGCCGGGTGGAGGTGCTTGGGCGGCGGCCTGCCGCCCGGGCCGTAGGTGGCCTCCACCTCGAGCACCTCGGGGGTGCTCTGCCTGATCGTCAGCGACTCGCTGGGGGTGAGCTTGAGGGTGTCCGTCATCCCTAGGCGGGGACGGGCTGCGGCTCCTCCACCCGGCGCGGCAGCAGCACCTCGCGGGCGATCACCAGCCGCTGGATCTGCGACGTGCCCTCGTAGAGCTGCATGATCTTCGCGTCGCGCATCAGCTTCTCGACCGGGTACTCCTTGATGAACCCGTAGCCGCCGTAGACCTGCACGGCGTCGACGGTCACCTCCATCGCGCTGTCCGCGGCGAAGCGCTTGGCGTGCGAGGACGCCAGCGTGTTGCGCTTGCCCTGGTCGAGCAGGACGGCCGACTGCCACACCAGCAGGCGGGCGGCCTCGATCTTGGTGGCCATGTCGGCGATCATGAACTGGATCGCCTGGTGCATGGCGATCGGGACGCCGAACTGCACGCGCTCCTTGGAGTACTCGCTGGCGAACTCGAACGCCGCCTGTGCGATCCCCACGGCCATCGCCGCAACCCCCGGACGGGTGCGGTCGAGGGTCATCATGGCGAGCTTGAATCCCTTGTTCTCCTCGCCGAGCAGGTTGGCGGCCGGGATCTCGACGTCGTTGAACGAGATCGTGGCGGTGTTGGAGGCGCGCTGCCCGAGCTTGTCCTCCTTCTTGTCCACGGTCACGCCGTCCAGGTCGCGGTCCACGACGAAGGCCGAGATGCCCTTGTGGCCGGCCTGCTTGTCGGTCTTGGCGTAGACCGTGTAGAAGTCGGCGTAGCCGCCGTTGGTGATGAAGCACTTCGAGCCGTTGATGACGTACTTGTCGCCCTGCTTGACGGCGTTCGTGCGCATGCCCGACACGTCCGAGCCGGCGTCCGGCTCGGTCAGGCAGAACGACGCGAGCTTCGGCGCCTCGCTCAGCATGCCGAGGTACTTCTTCTTGACCTCGTCGGAGCCGCCGAGCATGATCGGGGCGGTGGCCAGCCCGTTGCAGGTCAGCGACGTGCCGATGCCCGAGCAGCCCCAGCCCATCTCCTCCTCGATGATGCAGCCGCTCAGGTAGTCGAGCCCCGGGCCACCGTACTCCTCCGGCAGGTGGGTGTTCATGAGACCCACCTCCCACGCCTTCTCGATCACGTCCTGCGGCCAGGTGCCCTCCTTGTCGTACTCCCAGGCCACGGGGCGGATGTCCTTATCGGCGAAGCTGTGCGCGAGCTCGCGCAGGTCCTTTTGCTCGTCGGTAAGCGTGAAATCGACCACTGATGCTCCTCTGTGCCGGCGCCGCGCTTAGAGCCGCGCGGCGGGGGCCTGGATCGGCCCGATTGATTCGTCAGTCAACGAGGCCGTAAAGGGTAGCTGAACCGCTCGGGGCCGCTATCCGACAAGGGTTCTGACCAGCACGTAGACGCCCAGGGCCACCACCGCCAGCACCGCGATGACGAGCCCGAGCTGGTCCGGGTACATCGCCGGCCGGCTCGGGGCCATGGTGCGCCGTCGCAGCCGCCGCCACATGGTCAAACTGTACGGCCGTGGCGCAGGCGTTCGAGATCGTCTTGATCGTCGTGGTCGGGATCGGGGTGATCGGGGCCGTGATCAGCCTGCGCGGGACGGGCGCCCTCTACGACAAGATCGGGAAGGGCGCGTTCTCGCTCGACGAGCCGGACAAGCCGAAGGGCCCGGCGCCGGGCAGCGCCGCCGCCGTGGCGGAGGCTCAGGCCGAGATCCGCCAGATGGTGGAGGCCAAGTCGCACCGCCGCGAGGCGCGCGGGGAGGGGGCGCTGGACGTGGAGGCCGAGATCGCGGCGCTCACCCGCCCGGCGGGCGGCGCCGACGACGAGCTGCGCGACGAGGTCCGCCAGCTGGTGATCGCCGGCAACGAGCGGCGGGCGCGGCGCGGGCAGGAGCCGCTCGACGTGGACGCCGAGGTGGAGCGCCAGCTGCGCGACCTGGGCGCCTGACTCAGGTCTGCCGGAGCGCTTTTCGGGTATAGATACGCGCTGATGGCAGCGGGACAGGAAAGACGCTTCGAGCTGGACGAGCTGATCGTCCGGCCGGGCACCTACTTCAACCCCCAGACCGAGGTCGTGGTGGTGGTCGACGACTCGGCGTCGATGGACTCCGAGATCTTCAACCTCGAGGAATACGAGGGCGCCGACTGGGTGCTGATCTCGGACGACCTGCCGGTGGATGAGGCGCAGCGCGACGAGCTGCTGGAGTCGTTCCAGGCCACGCACGGGGGCGACGACGGGCGGGAGGTGGCCCTCGACGGCGAGGAGCTGGAGGAGGACGTGGACGAGGTGGACGCCGAGCCGGAGGCCGCGGAGGAGCTCGAGTAGTCAGCCGTCGCTCGTAGGCTCAGTGCGGTGAATCGGGCCTACTACCTCTCGGTCTTCATCCCGGTCGCCATCGTCCTGCGGCTGGCCGAGGCGCCGGACACGGCGGTCTTCTTCACCGCGGCGCTGGGCGTGATGCCCACGGCGACGCTGATGAGCGACGCCACCGAGGCGCTCGCCGCCCGGTCCGGCCCCGGCATCGGCGGGTTCATGAACGTGACCTTCGGCAACGCGCCGGAGCTGATCATCGCGTTCTTCGCGCTGGAGAAGGGGCTCCAGGAGGTGGTGAAGGCGTCGATCGTCGGCTCGGTGATCGGCAACGCGCTGCTCGTCCTGGGCGCCGCGATGGTGGTGGGCGGCTTCAACCGCGAACGCCAGTACTTCTCGCGGCTCGCCGCGCACACTCATTCGGCCACGCTGCTCCTGGGCGTCACAGCGCTCGTGGTCCCGGCCATCTTCCAGCTCTCGCACGGCGGCGGCCTGCCCGGGGTGGACGTCGAGCGGGTCAAGTTCTCGCCGGACCTGGAGCACCTCTCGTTCGCGATCGCCGCGATCGTCATCGCCGCCTACGCGCTCCAGCTCCTGTTCTCCCTGCGCACCCACCGCGCGGTGTTCAACGCGGGGCACGAGGAGGAGGTGGGCGCGGGCGTCTGGTCGGTCCGCAAGTCGGTGCTGCTCCTGGCGCTGGCCGGCGTGCTGGTGGGCGTGATGAGCGAGATCCTGGTGGGGTCGATCGAGGGCGCCTCGCACTCCGTCGGGCTGTCGCCGTTCTTCATCGGCGTGTTCGTGGTCGGGATCGTGGGCAACGCGGCCGAGCACTGGGTGGCCGTTGTGGTGGCCCACAAGAACAAGATGGACCTGGCGATGAACATCGCGCTCGGCTCCACGGCCCAGATCGCCATGTTCGTGGCGCCGCTCCTCGTGCTGCTGTCGTTCGCCTTCGGCCCGCACCCGATGGCCCTGGTGTTCAACGGCTACGAGATCGCGGCGCTCATCTCGGCGGTGCTGATCGCGAACTTCGTGACCTCCGAGGGCGAGTCCACCTGGTACGAGGGCGTGCAGCTCCTGGCGGTGTACGTGGTGCTCGGGGTGCTGTTCTTCTACGCGTAGCCGCGTAGCCGCTACTTGAGCAGCTCCGCGCAGCGCTGGATGGCCGCGACGTCGCTGGGCTCGGCCTTGTTGAGGCACTCCGCGTAGCGCTGGTACTGCTGCTTGGACGGCGCGCTGCCGCTGCCGCCCGCCCCGCCGGCGCCGCCCGAGCCGTCCGTACCGTCCGAGCCGCCCCCGAGCGCTCCGCCGAGGGCGCCCGCGCCGCCGAGCTGCTGGGTGAGCTGGTCGAGCGGCTTGGCGTCGGTGGGCGCCGTGATGCGCTGGGGCTCGTCCACGGCAGCCAGCTCGACCGAGAACGTGACGTTGCCGCCCGTCAGCCCGTTGGCGCTGTCGCGCGCGCTCTTCGGGACCTCGAAGTCGAGGTCCACGGACACGCGGCGGATCTTGCCGTCGGCCTTGCCCACGTAGACGTCGAACTTGGGGTCCTTCACGACGTCCTCGATCTGCTCGATCTGGTCGTCGGTCAGGCGCTGGGTCCCGGTCGCGCCCGCGGCACCCGGCAGCTTGCCGGCCTTGCTCAGGAGCTTGTCGTTGACGTCCTTGAAGAGCCGGCCCACGTCGAGCCCGGCGGAGACGTGGGTGGTCTTGACACCGGCGACGGTCGACTCTCCGTCCTCGCTGGCGTCCGTGACCCAGTTCATGGGATCGATGCCGAAGTCCTCGAGGCTTGACTTGCCGCTGGGGTTCTGCTGCTGGAGCGTCCGGTTGTACCCGGCGACCTTGTCCTTGCCGACCTCGTAGTCGGTGCCCTGGAAGTTGACGAACGCGTTGTCGCCCGTGGTGATCACGCCGGCCGAGAAGGTCTGACCGCCGCCGCTGACGCTGAGGTCCCACTGGAGCTTGGGCAGCCGCTTGGGGCCGTTCGACTCGTAGGGCCCGCCGAGCCTCACGCGGATCGGCTTGGAGAGCTGCGCGACGCCGTCCACCTTGGCGGTGACGTCCACGGTGATGTTCGCGCTCTTGACGTCCTGGCTGAAGCCCCGCTCCAGCAGGGCCGTGGCGTCCTTGCTGCTGCCGCCGCCGCAGCCGGCGGCGACCGCCGCCAGCGCGCCGATCGCGAGCGCGGCCAGCAGGACACGGACGGTGCTGCCGAGAAGCTTGACTGACACGGAGGCGAGCTCCTTTGCGGTAAACCGGGGCCGAGCAGCGAGGGTAGCGGCTCGCCCGGCCCGCAACTCCATGTCCCAGCACGCGTTTCAGCTCCTCGTGACCCGGCCCATCCTCCTCGGGCTGCTGATCGCCGGCGCGCTGCTGGCCGCCGCGCCCGCCGCCGGCGCGAGCACGGTGTACGAGTTCTCCGCCGGCGGCCGCCTGACGCCCCGCGACGACCCGGCGGTACCGCCCGCGTTCTTCAGCGACCCGCCGGGGCCCCCCTCCCTGCGCGGCGCGGCCTGCGCGGGCGTCCAGCCCCCGGTCGAGGAGGCGTCGTCGGCGGTCAAGCGCGCCGTCTCCGTGGCTCGGTCGCGGCACCAGATCACGGCCGACGAGGCCGCCGGCTACAACCGCGACTACGACGCCGCCCGGAGGGGCCGCGCGCGAATCGGCGGGACAAACCGGGCGGAGCTGTCGAGCGTGATCGGGACGCTCGAGCGCATCGCGTCGCGCGGCCAGCTGTCGGGCGGGCGGATGCCCGCGCTGTTCCTCCAGCTCCGCCGCAACACCGAGTTCTGGACCGGCGATCCCAAGTTCCCGCCGCGCACCGACATCCCGGCGGAGCCGTGCCAGCCCGCCTCCACCGGCGGCGGACGCGCGGGCGCGCGGATCTCCTTCCCGAGCAGCGAGCTGATCCTCCAGTACTACCCGGGCCAGGGGCTCCAGATCCAGCCGCTCGGCAACTTCGGCAAGGCCAACGGCCTGTACACCCAGTGCAGCACGCACAAGTCGGGCTGCGACGTGGACGCGCTGCGCAAGCTGCTGGACGAGCTCGTGGCCATCAGATCCGGGCGGGGCGGCTTCACGACGTGGGAGTACTGGTTCTACTTCTCGGGCGGGACGCCCCCGTGGACCAGCGGCATGGCCGACGCCACCGCCATCCAGGCGCTCGCGCGCGGGTCCAAGTACCTGCACGTGCCGGCGTACATGAAGGTGGCCAGGTCGGCGCTCGGGGTGTTCGACAAGTCAGCCCCGGTCGGCGTGCGGGTCAGGGGCGAGGGCGGTGGAGCGCACTACCTCCTCTACTCGTTCGCCACCGGCGAGCGCGTGCTCAACGCCTTCATGCAGACGCTTAACGGGCTCTACGACTACTACGCGCTGTCGCACGACAAGCACGCGCTGCGGCTCTTCCGCGAGGGCGACCGCTCGGCGCGCAGGGAGCTGCCGCGCTACGACACCGGCGCCTGGACGCGCTACGACCTGGGAGGCGCCGAGGCCAGCCTCAACTACCACGCCCTGGCCACCGACATCGTCAAGCACCTCTGCAAGCGCACCAAGATGACCACCTACTGCCGCTACGCCAAGCGCTTCTCGGGCTACCTCACCACGCCGACCAGCGTGCACTACGTGGGCCAGCGGAAGGTCGGTGCCGGATCGCGCACGTCCCTGGCGTTCACGATCGACAAGGTCTCGTGCGTGACCGTCAAGGTCACCGACGGCTCCGGCAGGCGCGTCTACCGCGGCCAGGCGCGCTTCTCGCGCGGGCGCCACGCGTTCACCTGGAAGCCGCGCTCGCCGGGCAGCTACACGCTCGGGCTGAGCGTGCTCGACCTGAAGAAGAACCACACCGACCTGTCGCTGCCGATCGCCGTCAGGTGAGCCCGGGCCGGGCGCCGACGCCCGGCTACGATGGCGCGATGGCGCCCCGCACCATCCTCTACACGGGCAAGGGAGGAGTCGGCAAGACCAGCGTCGCGGCGGCGACCGCGCGCCGCTGCGCGGCGGCCGGCATGCGCACCGTCGTGATGTCGACGGACCCCGCGCACAGCCTGTCCGACTCCCTGGAGGTCGACCTGGGCAGCGCGCCGACGGCCTGCGGGCCCAACCTGTGGGGCCAGCAGGTGCAGGCGCAGGAGGAGATGGAGCGCCACTGGGAGGCGGTGCAGGACTGGATGGGCGAGCTCCTGGCCGAACGCGGCGTCGACCGCATCGCGGCCGACGAGCTGACGGTGCCGCCCGGCATGGACGAGCTCTTCTCGCTGCTCCAGATCAAGCGCCACCACGAGCAGGGCGAGTACGACGCGGTGGTGGTGGACTGCGCTCCCACCGGCGAGACGCTGCGCCTGCTCTCGTTCCCCGACGTCGCCAGCTGGTGGCTGGAGAAGGTCTTCCCGATCGAGCGCAAGCTGATGGCGGCGGCGCGGCCGTTCGCGCGCACGCTGCTCGACGTGTCGCTGCCCACCGAGCGCGTGTTCGACGACGTGGAGCGGCTGGTGGGCAACCTCGTGGCGATGAACGGCATCCTGCGCGACCGCGCCACCACGTCGATCCGCCTGGTGATGAACCCGGACCGGATGGTCATCCGCGAGTCGATGCGCACCTACACCTACCTGAACCTGTACGGGTACCTGACCGACGCCGTGATCGTGAACCGCGTCTTCCCCGAGGAGGTCGAGGGCGGCTACTTCGCCGGCTGGCGGGAGGCTCAGCAGGAGAACATGGAGCTGGTGCGCTCGGCGTTCTCCCCCGTGCCCATCCTCACGGCGCCCTACTTCGAGCGCGAGGTGGTGGGCGAGGAGATGCTGGGGCGGCTCGCGGACGAGGTCTTCGCCGCGCACGACCCCGAGGCGATGCTCCATCGGGACCTGACGCAGGAGCTGACCTCCAACAACGGCACCGCCACGCTGCGCCTGCCGATCCCGTTCGCGGAGAAGGCGGACATCGACCTGAAGAAGATCGGCCTGGAGGTGGTGGTGCGCGTGGGCGGCCAGAAGCGGACGATCATCCTGCCCCCGGCGCTGGCCGCCTACCGGCCGCGCTCGGCGCAGTTCGAGGACGGCTCGCTGAGCGTGCGGTTCGAGAAGACCGGGGACGGGGCGGCGGAGTGACCGAGCCGCGCGAGTCGAGGACCGAGGCGCCGCCCGGCTGGGACGACTTCGTCCGCGACGCGACCGGCGACGGCCGGCGGACCGGTGCGGGCGGGCAGAGGACGATCCCCGACCTCTCGCCGCTGATCGCCATCGTGGAGGCGCTGCGGCGCGCCGTGCCGGCCGAGCTCCAGGAGCAGTTCAACGCCCTCCAGCGCGAGCTGCTCCTGACGCTGCGCGCGCTGATCGACTGGTACCTCGATCGCCTCGACAAGCCGGAGCTGGCGCCCAACATCGAGGACATCCCGATCGAGTAGTGGCGGCCGCCCGCTCGAAGACATGGATCCTGACCGGATCGCCGGAGAACTTCGCGGCCACCCGCGAGCGCGGCTTTCGCCTGATCGGCATGAAGGAGCTTCGCCGGAACATGGCGGAGCAGATGGAGCCGGGCGACCGGATCGTGTTCTACCTCACGCGCATCAAGTCGTTCGGGGCGATCGTGCGGATCGCCGGGCCGATGTTCGAGGACCGCACGCCGGTCTGGCCCGGGAAGCCCGGCAAGGTCGATCCCTACCCGTGGCGCTTCGAGACCGAGCCGGAGCTGGTGCTCGAGGAGCACGAGTACGTGCCGGCGGAGGAGCTGGCGGGCGAGCTGGAGCACGTCAGGAAGTGGCCGGCCGAGCACTGGACGCTGGCGTTCCAGGGCCAGCTTCGTACGGTGTCCGAGATGGACGCGAAGACGATCGAGGAGCGCATGCGCGCCGCCCGGAGCGCCCCAGCGCGGGCCTGATGGCGGAGCGTCACTACACGGTCGAGCAGGCCAACGCCGCGCTGGGCTGGGTCAGCGAGCGGATCGAGCGCCTGCGCTCGGCGCGCGAGGGCCTGAACGACGAGGAGGCGCGCGCCGCGCTGAACGAGGCGGGCCCCACGAACGGCGGCGGGCCGCCCGGCCGGGTGGTGTCCGACGCGTTCCTGGAGATGCGCGCGGCGCTCGTGGAGCTTCAGTCGATGGAGGTGGTGCTGCGCGACCTCGACCGCGGACTCGTGGACTTCCCGTCGATCCGCGACGGTCAGGAGGTGTTCCTCTGCTGGGAGGAGGGCGAGGAGGAGATCGGGTACTGGCACGACCTCGAATCGGGCTATGGCGGACGCCGCCCCCTCTGAGCCCAAGCTCTCGGTCGGCGAGACGTGGCGGCGGCTGAACTTCGAGCAGCGCGTGGCCGCGGTCGGCGCGGTGCTGCTGATCGTCAGCACGCTCGGGCCGTTCTCGTTCGTGGAGGCGGCCATCGTGCTCGTGGGCCTGGCCGTGCTGCTGCTCCTGCGAAAGCGCGCCGAGGGGCGCGAGTTCCACGTCCCGTTCGGCGACGGCGCGGTGATCGCGGCCGCGGGCGGCTGGGCGGGCCTCCTGATCGTCGTCCGCCTGTTCAGCCGGCCGCTCGGGCAGGGGCTCCTCGCGCTGGTGTGCGCGGCCATCCTGATCCTCGCGGGCCTCCGCGAGCGCGCCAAGCGGCCCATGGACGACCTGCCCGCCGAGCGCGTGCCGGACGAGCCGCTGCCGCGGCAGCCGGGGGCCGCCGAGCCGGCCCCGGACCGCTCGGCGTACAGGGACGAGACGCTGCCGCTCCGCGACGTGCCGACGCCCGCCAAGGTCCTCCCGCCGCGCGCCGAGGAGCGCCAGGCGCCGCCACCGCGGGCCGAGGAGCGCCAGCCGCCTCCCCTCGGCGATGACCTCGACTAGCCGCGGCCGGCCGTGAGCGAGGGCCGGATGATCCTCCTGGCCGGCGGACTGATGGCCGTCGCGCTGCTGGCCTCGCTCGTGGCAGGCCGGGTGCGGGTTCCGGGCCTGCTGCTGTTCCTGGGCGTCGGCATGCTGATGGGCAGCGACGCGCTGGGCTTCGTCGAGTTCGACGACTACGTGGTGGCCCGGCACGTGGGAATCGTGGCCCTCGCGCTGATCCTGTTCGAGGGCGGACTCGCCGCCGGCTGGCCGGAGATCCGCCCGGTGATCGCGGTGTCGCTGAGCCTCGCGCTGCTGGGCACCCTGCTGACCGCGGCGGTGGCGGGCCTCGCCGCCGCGTGGCTGTTCGACTTCTCGCTGGTCGAGGGGATGCTGGTGGGGTCGGTGGTGGCGGCCACCGACGGCGCGGCGATCTTCTCCCTGCTCCGCCACTCGACGCTCGAGCGCCGGCTGGCCCGCACGCTGGAGGGCGAGGCGGGGCTCAACGACCCCGTGGCCGTGCTGCTCGTGATCGGGTTCATCGAGTGGATCCAGACCCCCGACTACGGCGTGCTCGACATGCTGCTCCTGTTCGTCAAGCAGCTGGGGATCGGGGCTGTGGCCGGCCTGGTGGTTGGCCGGCTGGGGGTGGAGGCGTTCCGCCGCATGAGCCTGGCCTCGGCCGGCCTCTACCCGGTGGCGTCGATCACCGTCGCGGCGCTGGCGTTCGGCAGCGCCGACGTGCTCCACGGCTCGGGCTTCCTGGCCGTCTACCTCGCGGGCATGACGCTGCGCAGCGGGAACATCCCGGCCAAGCGCACGATCACCACCTTCCACGACGGCATGGCCTGGATCGCCCAGCTGGCGATGTTCCTGACGCTCGGCCTGCTCGTGTTCCCCTCGCAGCTCGGCGACGTGGCGGTGGAGGGCACGGTGCTCGCCCTCGTGCTGGTGCTGGTGGCGCGGCCGCTGGCGACGATCGTGGCCACCGCCTTCAGCGGCTTCACCCTGGGCGAGCGCGTGGTGCTCGGCTGGGCCGGGCTCCGCGGCGCGGTGCCGGTGGTGCTGGCCACGTTCGCGGTGATCGATCACGTGCCCCACAGCCTCGAGTTCTTCAACATCGTGTTCTTCGCGGTGCTGATCTCCACCCTGCTCCAGGGCACGACGTTCGAGCTGCTGGCCGACCGGCTGGGAGCGACCACCGCGCGGCCGGCGGTGCCGATGCCGCTGGCGGAGACGGGAACGATCCGCGGCCTGGGCGCCGAGGTCGTGGAGTTCCCGATCCGGCCGAGCGACGCGATCGTGGGCTCCCGCGTGCGCGAGCTGGGCCTGCCGCGCGAGGCGATCGTCAACGTGATCGTGCGCGGCGACGACGCCATCCCGCCGCGCGGCTCGACGCTCATCGAGGCCGGCGACCGCCTGCACGTGCTGGTGCGCCAGGAGGTCACCGCGGAGATGGAAGGGGTGCTGGAGCGCTGGCGAACCGGCACGCCGGAGGACGGGTCGGAACGATGATTGGTTCCTTAAGGGCGCCATCGCACCCCTAAGGAACCACTCGATGAGAAGACCGCTCCTGGCCACCCTCATTGCCGCCGTGGGATTCGCCTGGCTCCCCGCGAGCGACGCGAATGCCGCGCAACGGTCGGTCCAAGCCGGCCCGCTGCGAGCGCTGATCCAAACAGCGCCCTGGCACCTCGACCTCGCCCAGTCAAACGGCGGCCCGACCCTGAGCGAGAGCACAAGCACCGCCCCGGGCCCCACCGGCGCCCTCGGCTTCCAGGCCGCCGGCGTCTGGCGCCACGCAACCGCCGTGACGAGCGAGCGCACCGAGGGCGCCGCCTACGTGGCCGAGCTGGCCACCACCGACCCGCTCCGCCACCTGAGCCTGCGGATCGAGCCCGCCGGCGACGGCGCCATCCGCGTGAGCGCCCAGGTGGCCGGCGCGTCCGCCGGCGACGTGACCCACACCGGCATCGCGTTCGGCGCCGCCGCCGGCGAGCGCTACCTGGGCTTCGGCGAGCGCTCGAACGCGGTGGACCAGCGCGGGAAGACGGTCGAGAACTACGTGGCCGAGGGCCCGTACCAGACCGAGGAGCAGCCGTTCATCGCGGGCTTCGTGCCGCCGCCCGGCTTCCACCCGCGCGAGGACGCCACCTACTTCCCGATGCCGTGGCTCCTGTCCACCCGCGGCTACGGGTTCCTGCTGGACGGCAGCGCCACCAGCAGCTTCCGCCTGGGCACCGACGACCCGGACGCGTGGAGCGCGGAGACCGAGGGCGCGCGCATCGCCTTCCGCGTGTTCGCCGGCCCGCGCGCGCCCGGCGTGCTGCGCCGCATGACCGCCGCCGAGGGCCGCCAGCCGCCCGCCGCCGCGCCGTTCTTCCACGGGCCGTGGTTCCAGCCCGCGGACGGCGACGAGAAGGGCGTCGAGGCGCTCCGGAGGGCCGACGCGCCGGCGTCGGTGGCCAACACGTACACCCATTACCTGCCGTGCGGGGCGCAGCAGGGCCACGAGGCCGAGGAGCGCAAGCGCACGGCGCTGTTCCACGCCGCCGGCCTGGCGGTGACGGCCTACTTCAACCCGATGATCTGCACGAGCTACCAGCCGGTGTACGACCGGGCGGTGGACGCCGGGGTGGTCATGCGGAACCAGCTGGGGCAGCCCTACGAGTACAAGTACACGGGCAGCACGGTGTTCTTCGTCGGCCAGTTCGACTTCACCGCCCCGGGCGCGAACGGCTTCTTCGGCGACCTGCTGCGCGAGGCGGTCGGCTACGGCTACGACGGCTGGATGGAGGACTTCGGCGAGTACACGCCCACCGACGCCCGCTCCGCCGACGGCACCCCGGGACCGGAGATGCACAACCTCTACCCCACCCTGTACCACCGCGCGGCGCACGAGATGTCGCGCGCGGCGCCGCGCCCGCTGGCGCGCTTCAACCGCTCGGGCTGGACCGGCACCGCGCGCGAGTCGCAGATCGTGTGGGGCGGGGACCCGACGACGGGGTGGGGCTTCGATGGCCTGGCCTCGTCGGTCACCAACGGCCTGACGATGGGCCTGTCGGGCGTCAGCGTGTGGGGCTCGGACATCGGCGGCTTCTTCTCGCTGGGGCGGAACGAGCTGACGCCCGAGCTGCTCACGCGCTGGATCGAGTTCGGCGCGGCCTCCGGCGTGATGCGCACGGAGGCCAACGGCTTCGCGATCCCCGACAAGGATCGCGCGCAGATCTTCGACCCCGCCGTGCTGCCGGTCTGGCGCCGCTACGCGAAGCTGCGCACCCAGCTCTACCCGTACCTGGCCGCGGCCGACGCCGAGTACCAGCGCAGCGGGATGCCGGTCATGCGCCACCTGGCGCTGGCGTTCCCGCGCGACGCCGCCGCCGGCAGGCGCGACGACGAGTACATGTTCGGCCCGCACCTCCTGGCCGCGCCGGTGGTGGAGCCGGGAGCGACCACGCGCCGCGCCTACGTCCCGCGGGGGCGCTGGATCGACCTCTGGCGCTCGGCGTCGGTCGATCCGCGCGGCGGGGCCCTGACGCTGGGCCGCGGTCGCGTGGTGGCCG
>DASVQK010000181.1:0-9015 GCA_036389105.1 Thermoleophilaceae bacterium | reverse complement strand
CGCGTCGCCCACGATCGAGGCCGTGGCGCGCGCCGAGCGCGCCTTCCTCGCAATGTGCCTTGCGGAGCCCAGCCAGGGACGCGAATACCTGGGGCGGCTCGACGACGACCACTTCTCGTCGGATCCGCTGCGCCGCGTGCGCGACCACCTGCTCGGGCACTTCGAGGACCCACTTGCCGAGCTGCCGGACGAGGACCCGTCGCTGGCGGCTCTCGTCACCGAGGTCGCGATGCGCGGCCAGGAGGAGCAGACCTCGCCGGAGGGGCTGCGGCTCACGTTCCTCCAGCTCGAGCTGCAGCGCGTGGACAGGCAGCTGCGCCGCGCGGCCCGCGAGGAGGACTTCGAGCGCCAGCGCGCGCTCTGGCCGGTGCGGGAGAGCGTGAAGGTGCAGATCGACGAGCTGATGGGACAGGCGGAATGAGCGAGGCGGGGACCACGGGCGCTCGCTTCGACGACCCGGAGGAGAACGAGGAGCGCATGCCGTCCGGCGTGCCCGACCTGTTCGACGAGGGCGGCGTGGTCACGGCCGGGCTGCCGGCGGCGCAGCCCGAGGGCGGCGCCGACGACGCCGTGCGCAACTACCTGAAGACGATCGGCAAGGTCCGCCTGCTCACGAAGGACGACGAGGTGCGGCTGGCCAAGCGCGTAGAGGCCAACGACATGGAGGCCAAGAACCAGCTGATCGAGGCCAACCTGCGGCTGGTGGTGTCGATCGCCAAGCGCTACGGCGGGCGCGGCCTGACGCTGCTCGACCTGATCCAGGAGGGCAACCTGGGCCTGATCCGCGCGGTGGAGAAGTTCGACTGGCGGCGCGGCTTCAAGTTCTCGACCTACGCCACGTGGTGGATCCGCCAGGGCATCACGCGCGCGCTGGCCGACCAGTCGCGCACGATCCGGATTCCGGTGCACATGGTCGAGCGGATGAACCGCGTGGGCCGCGTGCGCCGCGCGCTGATCCAGAAGAACGGTCGCGAGCCGTCACCCGAGGAGATCGCCGGCGAGGTCGAGATGTCGCCCGGGCAGGTCGAGGAGATCCTCGACCTGGGCCGCGAGCCGGTGTCGCTCGAGACGCCCGTGGGGCCGGGCGAGGGCGAGACGCGCCTGGCCGACTTCATCGAGGACGACGCCGACGAGGCGCCGCTCGAGCAGGTCTCCTCGACCATGCGCCAGCGCGACCTGGAGGCCGCGCTGCGCTCGCTCCAGTGGCGCGAGCGGCGCGTGCTGGAGCTGCGCTACGGCCTGTCCTCCGAGGAGCCGATGACGCTCGAGGCGATCGGCTCCGAGGTGGGCGTGACCCGCGAGCGGGTGCGCCAGATCGAGTCGAAGACGCTGTCGAAGCTGAAGAACTCCCGCGAGGCGCAGAAGCTCAAGGAGGACTAGTCCGGCCGCTACCCTTCGGCCCGCGCGGCCGGCGGACGGCGGCGTGCGGTCGGGGGTAGCTCAATCGGCAGAGCGAGCGGCTGTTAACCGCTAGGTTGTGGGTTCGAGTCCCACCCCCCGAGCTGACCCTCCCCGCTAGTCCGTCTCGCCCGCGCGCTGGAGCCGTCGGATCAGCGGCGCCACGTACCAGAGCACGGCGAACAGCAGCGCCACCGCTCCGGTCACGACGACCACCGTGCCGGTCCTGAAGAGCAGGTCGGTGATCAGCATCACCACGCCGGTCATCGCCAGCGCCAGGAACCCGAGGCCGGCGATCGTCTGGGTGTTGGCAGCCAGCAGCAGCCTCTCCTTCTGGTGGCGGCGGAACAGGATCCTGTGCTGCGCGCTCGGCGCGATCAGCAGGGCGACGGCGCCGGCGGCGCACAGCAGCGTGGCGAAGTAGTCGAGCTTCTGGAACTCGGTGACCTGCGCGAAGCGCTGCGTGAACGGCACGGTGAGCAGGAACGCGAACAGGATCTGCACGCCCGTGAGCGCCACACGCAGCTCCTGCACGAGCTCCATCAACTCGCGGTCGACGCGCTCCTTCTCGTCCTCGGACCCCTGGCCGCCGCCGCTCCCGATCCCCTGGCCGCCGTCCTCGCTCATCCGCGGCCGATCTTAGGCCCGCGCCTCGCGCGCCGCGAAGGCCTCGACCGCGGCCGCCGCCCGCCGCCCGCCGTCGTTGCGCGCCGCCCACTTCGCCAGCTCCCGCGCCCGCCTCGCATACGCCGGGTCGCCCAGCAGCTTCTCCACAGCCAGGCGCACGCCGCGCGGCGTGGTCATCCGCCGCGGCAGCGACACGCCGCAGCCCGCCCACGACACGCGCGCCGCGTTCTCGGCCATGTCGCCCGCCACCGGCGAGGCCACAACCGGGACGCCGCACGACAGCGACCGCACCACGGTCCCGTGTCCCGCGTGGCACACCACCGCCGCGCAGCGCGGCATCGTGCGCGCGTACGACACCCACTCCACGAGCCGCGCGTTGGCCGGCACCCGAGGCAGGCCGCCCGGCGGCGGCCGCCGGTTGTACGTGGCCAGCACCCGCACCGGCGCGCCGGCGAGCCCCTCCAGGGCGGCCAGCAGCATCCGCTGCTCGGGATCCTGGGAGGTCGAGGGAGCGACCAGCACCAGCGGGTCCTCGCCCGGCGGCAGCTCCACCTCCCCGAACGGCCGCTCCCACATCAGCGGGCCGGTGGTCAGCGCCCAATCGCCGACGGGCGGACGCGGGTACTCGAGCTGGGGGAACGTCGCGACGATCGCCAGCCGCCGCGACACCCCGTTGTGCACGTGGTGGACGGGCGGCAGCCCCACCCGCCGCCGCGACTCGTTCAGCTCGTCGCGACCCTGCTCCACGCCCCTGCGCACCAGCGGGTCCATCGTGCGCCACAGCGCGCGTCCGAGCGCCGTGCGCGGCAGCCGCGCGCCGATCGAGTAGGGCGGGAGGCCAGGCTGGTGGATGGGGAACAGGTGCGGGATCAGCGTGGCCCACGGCCGCTCCTCCAGGTCCGACGCCAGGGTGGCGGCCACGGTCAGGATGTCGGCCACCACCACCTCGGGGTCGAAGGCGGCGATCGCCTCCCGCGTCTCTCCCGCCGCCTTCACGGCCGCCTGGTACGGCTTCAATGCCTTCCCCGCCGTGGGGAACACCTGGTAGTCCGGCGCCGCCACGAAGTCCATCCCCTCGCGCCGCACGTCCTCCTCCCAGCGCGACCACGTCTCCAGGCGGACGCTGTGGCCGCGGCGCACCAGCTCCCGCCCCAGCGCGATCATCGGGAAGGCGTGCCCCGGGTCGCCGAACGCGGCCAGCATCACGCGCCGCCGCGCGCGTTCGGCCGCCGCCGGCTCGCCGGCGGCGGGCGCCGCCCCTGACGGCCCGCCCTCGCTCAGAGCAGCTCGGCCAGCTCGCGCAGCATCGTCCGCCGCGCCTCGGTGGACGGCGCGATCGGCGTGGTGATGAGCGTGCCGACGCCCGCGTCGCGCAGCCGTTCGAGGCGCTCGCGCACCCGGTCCTTCGGCCCGACCAGGCACACCGAGTCGATGAAGTCCGCGGGCAGCGCGGCGGCCGCCTCGCTCTTCTTCCCGGAGAGGTACAGGTCCTGGACCTCCTCGGCCTCCTTCTCGAAGCCGTAGCGCTTCATCATCGCGTTGTAGAAGTTCTTGTCCTTCGATCCCATGCCGCCCACGTAGAGAGCCAGGAACGGGCGCATCACGTCGCGCGCGGCGTCGAAGTCGTCGTCGATGCACACGTTCACCGTCGGCGCGATGTCGAAGTTGTCCGCGTCCAGCGTGCGGCCGGCCCGCGCCGCGCCCTCGTCCAGCGGCTTGCGCAGCTCCTGGGCGTGCTCGGGGGAGAAGATGAACGGGATCCAGCCGTCGGCGATCTCGCCGGTCAGCGCCGTGTTGTTCGGCCCGATCGCGGCGATGTAGATCGGGATCCGCTCCTGCACCGGCGCGATCATCAGCTTGAGCGCCTTGCCGGGGCCGTCGGGCAGCGGGAGCGTGTAGGCCTCGCCCTCGTGCTCGAGCCGCTCGCGGGCCAGCGCCTTGCGCAGGATCTCGACGTACTCGCGCGTGCGCTGGATCTGCTTGGCGAACGGCTGCCCGTGCCAGCCCTCGGCAACCTGCGGCCCCGAGGACCCTATGCCCAGGACCATCCGCCCCTGCGACAGTACGTCGATCGTGGCCGCCGTCATCGCGGTCATGGCGGGCGAGCGCCCCGGCATCTGGAAGATCCCCGCGCCCAGCTTGATCTTCTCGGTCTGCGGTGCCAGCCAGGCGAGGACGGTGGCGGTGTCGGACCCGTACGCCTCGGCGGCCCAGAGTGAGTCGTAGCCCGCCGCCTCGGCGTCCCTGACCATCGTGAGCTGCTCCGCGGGGGAGATTCCCATTCCCCAGTAACCGACGCTCAGGCCCAGTCGCATGCAAGGTTCCTCTCAGTCAGAGGGGAAGGCTTGTGGATATCGACGCCACCCCGTTAGATTCCGGTCGAGTTGGGCATCGTAGAGGTAGACCCAGGAGGGGCAGGGTGAGAAGAGACCGCAAACGTGCGCAGGAACTGAGGCGGGCGATCGACTGCCTGCCGCGCGCAACCCGCGAGGCGATGCTGCGGGGGATCGACGAGAGCCCGATCGTCGTGGGCACGTACTCCGACGGCTCCGGCGGCGTCTGCCCGATGCTGGCCGCGCACCGCCGCGGCGGCCGCACGAGCCTGGCGAGCTTCGCCCGCACCTGGGACCGCTACACCGGGGCCCGCGACGCCCGGCGCGCCACGCAGCGCGAGCTCCGGACGCTGCGCGCGATGCTCGAGGCGAGCCTCTGGTACGAGGCGGAGACCGGCGACCTGGCGCAGGCCGTGGCCGAGCTCGAGGCCCGCCACGTCACACGCCCCGGCGCCAAGCGCCGCGACACCGGCGAGCGCAACCGCTTCCCCGAGCTGCGCAAGCGCCACGGCTGGGCGTGGCTGCGCGTGTTCCGCCGGCTGGACGACTGGGAGGTCGCGATGGCCCAGGTCGAGGCGGACGAGGCGATCGCGGGCGCGGAGCCCGACGCCCTCGAAGAGCGCGAGCTCGAGCGCGTCTGATACGGGCCGCGCGCCCTAGGTGGCGCGCATCAGGTCGCCGGGCCGGACGAACTGGATCTCCGGCACGATGCAGGCGGGCGAGGTCCTGAGCAGGAACCGAACCGCCTCGGCGATGTCCTCGGGCTGGATCATCTCGTCCTTCGAGACCTGGTCCTCCGCCCAGTCGGTCATAGGCGTGGCGACGAAGGCGGGGCAGAAGGCGGTCACCTGGATGCCGTCGGTGCCCAGCTCGCCGTGGGCGGCCTGGCTGAGCCCCACCACCGCCGCCTTGGTGGCGGAGTAGGCCGCCAGCCAAGGCTGGCCGTGCTTGCCGGCGATCGACGCGGTGTTCACCACCAGCGCCTTGCCGTGCTCGGCGCCCGCCTCCTTCAGCATCGGCAGCGACTCGCGCAGCGTCAGGTAGACCGCGCGCAGGTTCACGTTCAGCTGCATGTCGAGCATCTTGGTCGGGTGCTCGGCGATCTCGCCGCCGATGCCCACACCGGCGTTGTTGATCAGCACGTCCATGCGGCCCAGGCGCTCGCGGTGGCGCTCGACCAGCGCCTTGAGCTCCTCCTCCTTGGCCATGTTCGCGGGCACGGCCTCGACGTCGATGCCCTCGTCGCGAAGCCCGGCCACCGCCTCCTCGAGCTTCTCCGGCCGGCGGGCCGAGACCGTGAGGGCGTAGCCGTCCTGGCCGAGCGCGCGGGCGATGGCGAGCCCGATGCCGCTCGAGCCTCCTGTGACTAGCGCTGCGCGGTCCGCCATCTTTCCTCCTGGGTCGGATTGCCGATCGGGTCGTTCGAGAGCACTGGGTTCTACCCGAGTCGGCCCGGCGCGCGTACTGCCGTCCGTCGCGGCGCCGATACGTACCCTTGGTTTGTGACCGGGACGGCGCGAATCGCCATGCTCGTCTGCGCCGTCGCGACGAGCGCGGGGCTGGCCGCCTGCTCGACCGGCGGGGACGCCGGCGAGAAACCGACTCCGCCCCCGACCGACGCGATCGGCCACCCGCAGCCGTTCCCCCCTGCGGGGTCGAAGACGCTCGCCGAGCTGCGGCGCGGCCTGGGGCCGGGGCCGCGGATGGCCAGCTCGGTGTCCGTGCTGAAGCCCGGCCGCGACCGTGTGGCGTTCGCGCTGTTCGACCGCACCCGGCGCCAGATCGCGGAGACGCCGGCGGCGCTCTACGTGGCGAGCGCGGACGGCAGGCACGTGAGCGGTCCGTTCGCGGCGCACTACCGGCCGCTGACGGTGAAGCCGCCGTACCGGAGCCGAACCGTGGCCGGCGATCCCGACTCCGCGCGGTCCATCTACGTGGCCGCCGCGGCCTTCCCCAAACCCGGCCGCTACCGCGTGCTCGGCGTGACGCGCCTCGACCAGCGCGTGGTGGGCGGAAGCCCGGTGACGATGTGGGTGCGCCGCCACTCGTCCCTGCCCGACGTCGGCGAGCCGGCGCCGCGCGTCCACACACCCACGTGGGAGTCGGCGGGAGGCAGGGTGGAGGAGATCGACACACGCAACCCGCCGGGGACGATGCACGGCGAGGACCTGGCCGACGTGCTCGGCAAGCGGCCGGTGATGCTGCTCTTCGCCTCGCCCGGGCTCTGCCGCAGCCGCACCTGCGGCCCGGTGGCGGACGTGATGGAGCAGCTCAAGGCCGAGCGCGGGGACCAGGCCGCCTTCATCCACGTCGAGATCTTCAACGGCAACCGCCCCGAGATGGGCGAGCGGCCGCAGGTGCGCGCCTACGGCCTGCCGTCCCAGCCGTGGCTGTTCGCGATCGACCGCCGCGGACGGGTGGCGGCTCGCATCGAGGGCGCCTTCAGCCTGGACGAGGCGGAGGCCGCGCTGCGCGCCGCGGTGGCCGGAGCGGGCGCCCGGAAGTAGGGCGAGGCCGGTGCTAGCGTCCGCCGCGCCGGGCCGGTAGCTCAGCGGTTAGAGCAGCGGACTCATAATCCGTAGGTCCCTGGTTCGAATCCAGGCCGGCCCATGGCTCAGCCGCGAGCGCCACCTCCGCGCCGACCGGCGTCAACCGCCCGCCCGCGCGTACCTGTCGCGCAGCCCCAGCAGCCGCTTGCCGGCGCTGTACCCCGCCGTGTGGGTCAGGTATCCCGCCACGCCCGCCACCGTCCGCGGGAAGGCCTGGAACCGCCGCCGCTCGCGCACGCCCGTCGCCCAGCGCAGCTTGTAGTCCTCGTCCGTCCCGAGGAACTCGTAGGAGCGCATGGTTCGGGCGAAGGCTCGCTCCAGCGAGGCGTGCAGCAGGATGGTGCGCGGGGCGAACGCGCGGTAGGCGGGGTCGTAGCCGCCCTTCAGCACGTACACGCGCCCGTCGTGCTCCAGGCAGAGGTCGAACGCCGCCACGCGTCCGCCGACGCGCAGGAACGCGAGCAGGAGCCAGCCACGCGATGCGGCCCAGGTCGCGACCTCCGTATAGAAGCGCCGCGTCTCGGGCCGGGACGCTATGGCCGTGCCGCGGTCGCTCTTCCAGCCCGAGCCCTCCACCTCCAGGCCCTCCGCGACAAGCCCGGCCACCTCGCGCCGGGGCTGGGCGAACTCAACGCTCACGTGGCCCGTCGCCTCGAGCTTGCGCCGACGGCGGCGCAGCTCGCGCCGGATCTTGCCGCCGACGCCCGCCACGTACGCGTCCCAGTCGCCGTCGATCTCCACGTACGGCGAGCGCTGGATCGTCCGCACGTTGGTGCGATACCCGCTGCGCTCGGCCGCCTGGTGGCAGGCGTCCAGATCGGCCGACTGCGTCTCGAGGAACGACAGATCGAGTCGGTGGCGCGTGTGCGCCATCAGCTTGTCCGCCAGCTCGCCGCGAGCGCGGCCGTCCTCGGCCAACAGCCCGAACAGGGGCGTGTGCCAGTTGGTGGGGGAGACGGTGCCAGTCGCGCGCTGGACGAACGGAACGATTCCCACCAGGCGTTCCTCGCGGCGCATGGCGAGGACCGAGAGCCTTCCGTCGGCGAAGGCGTCGGTCCAGCTGGCGATCCAGCCGGGGTGGAGGAACGGCGGCGCGTGCGTGCGATCGGCCAGCTCGCCCCACTCCTCCTGAAGTGTGGCACTCCGCGGAACCGGCCCGGGAGCAGCGTCTCGCCACGTGACGCGGCCCTCCTGCCTCCGTGCGGCGGGGTGTGGGACCAGTGTGGGCACCTGGGTGCCCCAGTGTGACAAACCGGCGGGTCGTCGGTGCGGCGATTAGACTCGCGGAGGGGAGGAGATGAGCCACTCGCGTCGCCGGCAGAGCCAAGCGGTCCGCGTCGTGGTCCTCGCTCTGCTCGCGGGCGCTGCGGCCGGTTGCGGCTCCGACTCGGCGGACGGCGGGAGCAACGACAGGCGTCAGATCCTGAGCGTGATGCACACCGGCCGCCTCGCGCTCCTGCGCGGCGACGGGCGTGTCGCGTGCTCGCTCCTCACACCGCACGGGCGCCGTCGAGCGCTCGACTTCCAGGTCGACTACCTGCCGGAGGGGACGGCGGTGCCGTCGAACCGGCCGGGTATCCCGCACACGTGTGAGGAGATGGTGAAGCGTCAGTTGCGCGACGAGCACCAACAGGGCTCAGGCGGGTCGTGGACGCCCGACCTCGAGCGTGCCCGCTTCAGGGTGCGGAGCGTCGACGGCTCGCGCGCGAAGGCCCAACTGTACGTGCCGGTGCGGTACGGACCGACCGTCGACCTCACGCTGCTACGGGTGAATGGGCGCTGGCGAGTCGATGACTCGCCCGTGGTGCCGTCGGGCTACTGACGCAGCGCCCTATTACCGGTCACCTGTCCGTTCGCCGCGTCGATCGAGAACGAGGCCTGGAAGTCGGACAGCGAGAATCCGGTGACGGAGTTCGAGTCGGGCACCAGCGTGAACGTGCCGTGCTCCTCGAACGTCCCGGGGTACGGCCCACAGCGGGGCCGGTCGCGGTGAACTGTCCCCCTCCATCGCCGAGACCAGACCGGACCAACCTAACCCGCGGTCGGGGTGCGGCGCAAGTCTTCGAGCGCCGGCGGGCGCGATCCGCGCTCAGGCGATTCCCAGGACC
>DASVQK010000180.1:0-4566 GCA_036389105.1 Thermoleophilaceae bacterium | reverse complement strand
AGGAAGCCGATCACGATCGAGCCGCGCGGCAGGCGCTCGATGTCGGCCGCCGATGGCGCGCGCACGACTGCCACCACCTCGGCACCCCACGCCTGCTCGCCGGACCCCACGCTGGCGCCGGCCTCCTGGAAGGCCGCGTCCGGCACGTGCGAGCGCTCGCCTGCGCCGGACTCCACCACCACCTCGATCCCGCGCTGGGACAGGCGCCGGACCACGTCCGGCACCGTCGCCACACGGCTTTCGCCGGCGGCGCCCTGGTTGGGCACGCCGACCCTCATCTGCGCAGGGGCCCCCTCATGCAGGCCGTGCAGGTTATTGAACGGGCTCGCGCCGGTACGATCGGACCACGGTGGAGGCGAAGAGCGGCATCGACACGCGCGAGCCGGTGGAGGGGCGCTCCCTGCGCAGGACCCTGGCCGAGAAGCCGGCCGCCGTGCTGCTCGTCCTGCTGATGGCCGCGGGCAGCGTCTTCCTCTGGCTGGTCATCCCGCTGGCGTGGGTCTGGATCGCGTCGCACTCGGTCGAGACCACGCAGCCGACGCTCGGGCCGTACCTGCTCATCCTGTTCGGCGTCCCGGTCTCGATGTACATCGTGGGCAAGCTGCTGTACCGGCTGAACCACGTCTACGAGCGGGTGACCGGGCAGGTGTCCGAGGTGCGCGTCCAGCTGCCGTGGCACCGGAGCATGCGCGGCGAGCGCGAGGTGGCGCGCCGGACCACGGTGCTCGAGCTGGTCATGATCTGCTCCGTCTCGGTCGCCCTGGTCCTGTTCGGCATCTGGTTCTTCTTCATCGCCGGCTCGAGTCTGCCGAATCCGTAGGGCTGGCCGCCGCGGCGGCCCGCAGCTCGTAGTCGAGCTCGGTGCGCAGGCCCATGGCCCGGAGGGCGTCGTTGGCCTCCGCCAGGCTGCCCGCCCCGTCCACCGCGGAGACCAGGCGCGCGGCCGACCCGATGGCCACCGCCACGTCGAAGTACACGGTGAGCGCCGCGGCCGGTGAGAGCCGCAGCGTGCGGCGGCCCTGGCGGATCTCCACCGTCCCGGCCGACCCGCGGAACGCGCGCACGGCCTGCGCGCTGGCCTCGGTGGGCACGATCGCCACCGCCCGCTCCAGGAGCTCGGCCACGGCCGGCCCGATCCCCACCGCCCCGGCCAGGCCGCCGGCCGCGCCGATCTCCGCGAAGCGCGCCTCCAGCTCGTCCAGCGTCAGCTCGCCGTCGCAGCCCGCACCGAACACCCCGCCCAGGACGGCGCGGCCCGAGGCCTGCAGCCGGCCCGCGGCCGCCAGCATCACGGCGTCGCACAGCGGGCTGGCCAGGCCGGGCTCGTCGCCGTGCGCCAGGGCGTCGCCGCCCACGTCCACGAACACCGTCAGGTCGGCGCCCAGCGCGTCGGCCGCCGTCGCCAGCGCTTCGGACACGGCGGCGGGGCCGGGCGTGGGGTCCACCAGGACGGTCTCCCGCCCGGTCAGGCCGGCCAGGTGCGACTCGGCGAAGCGCACGCCGCTCGTCCTGACGCGCGTGTCCGCGCTGGCGGCCAGCACGCACGGCGCCAGCGCCCGCCCGCCCTCGATCTCGTCCACGGAGCGCGGGCCGGGCAGCGGGTCGATCGGGCGCCGCTCCCAGCTGACCCCGCCCACGACGGGCTCCGCCCCGTGCGCCAGCCGAGCGTGCTCGGCGGTGGCCAGCGCGCCCACCACGTCCCCGCCGCCGCCGATGCCCAGGACCAGCGGGCGGCGCGAGCGGGACAGGGCCTGGGCCGCGTCCAGCGGGGTCATGCCGCTTCCCCCAGCGCGCGTGCGATCGAGCGCTCGTAGGGCGGCTCCAGCACGCCGGCCTCCGTGACGATCGCGGCGACCAGCGCGTGCGGCGTGACGTCGAACGCGAAGTTGGCGGCGTCGGCGCCGTCGGGCGCCACGCGCGCGCCGCACACGGTCGTCACCTCGCCGGGGTCGCGCTCCTCGATGGCGATGTCCGCGCCGGTGGGCGTGTCGGGATCGATCGTCGAGCGCGGCGCCGCCACGTAGAAGGGCACGCCGTGGCGGTCGGCCAGCACGGCCAGCGGGTAGGTGCCGACCTTGTTGGCCACGTCGCCGTTCCGCGCGATCCGGTCGGCCCCCACCACCACTCGGTCCACGAGCCCGCGGGTCATCAGCGCGCCGGCGCTGCCGTCGGTCACGAGCTGGAACGGAATGCCGGCGCGACCGAGCTCCCACGCGGTCAGCCGCGAGCCCTGGAGCAGCGGGCGCGTCTCGTCCACCCAGACCTTCCCGAGGCGGCCGGCCCGCCAGGCGGCGGCGATCACCCCGCCCGCCGTCCCCACCCCGCCGGTGGCCAACGGGCCGGTGTTGCAGTGGGTCAGCACGCGGTCGCCGGGCTCGAGCAGGCCCGCGCCGTGGCGGGCCATCTCGAGGTCGGCCTCGCGCTGCTCGCGTGCGAGCTCTCCGGCCAGGCCGGCCAGGGCGGCCGCCAGGGCGTCCCTGCCTTCGCCCGCGTGTCCGGCGGCGCGCTCCAGCCCGCGGTCGAGCGCCCAGCGCAGGTTGACGGCGGTCGGCCGCGTGGCGGCCAGGGTCTCCGCGGCGCGCCGCACGACCTCCAGCGGATCCTCTCCCTCCGCGGCAGCGGCCGCGCCCAGGGCCAGCCCATACGCCGCCGCGATGCCGATCGCGGGCGCGCCGCGCACCGCCAGCCGGCGGATGGCCCCGGCGACGTCCTCCGCCGTGCGGCAGCGGAGCCACGCCTCCTCGGCGGGCAGCCGCGTCTGGTCGAGCAGGTCGAGGGCGCCGTCGTTCCAGCGCAGGGGGGAGACCATCGGCGCGGCAACATAGAGGGTGCGTTGAGGCCGGCGCGGGCACCGCAGCCCGGCGCCGTCTCTAGTGTTCCCGCGCCTCGCAAGCCCCGAAGAGAGGATCTCCGATCTCCACCGCCTCGCCGCGGACCCCGCGCCGCATCCCGCTACCCGCGCTCGCCGCCGCCCTTGCGGCCGTGCTGGCCTGCCTGGCCGCCGCCCTCCCGGGCACGGCAGCCGCGGGCCGCGCCCAGGAGTCGATCCTCCAGGACGACCACGCTCTCTACTACGAGGGCGTAGACGGTCAGGCGCAGGCGCTCGACACGATGGGGTCGCTGGGCGTGGACACCATCCACAGCGTTGTCCGCTGGCGCTTCTTCGCGCCGCGGAAGAACCGCTCCAAGCCTCCCAAGCACTTCGACGGCCGCGACCCCGCCAGCTACCCGGCGGACCGCTGGGACACGCTCGACGACATCGTCCGCGGGGCGCGGGCGCGCGGCATCGACGTGCTGCTCTCACCCTCCTCGCCGTCGCCCGACTGGGCCGGACGCTGCACGGGCAAGGCGCGCAAGCGCTACCGCGGCAACTGCAAGCCCAACCCGCGGCTGTTCGGCCAGTTCGTGCGGGCGGTGGCGCGGCGCTACTCGGGGACCTACCCCGACGAGTCGGACGGGCGCGTGCTGCCGCGCGTGAACCGCTGGTCGATCTGGAACGAGCCCGACCTGGCGGCCTGGCTCTACCCGCAGGTCAAGCGGGTGAACGGGCGGAGGGTGTACGTGGGCGCGACGGCGTATCGCGGGCTGGTGCGGGCCGCCACGGCGGCGCTCCGGGCCACCGGCCACGCGCGCGACCAGGTGCTGCTCGGCGAGACGGCCCCGCTCGGCAGCTCGTCGGGAGTGGCCCCCGCCGCGTTCTACCGCGCCCTGTTCTGCCTCGACTCCCGCGGCCGCCGCCTGCGCGGCGCCGACGCGGCCGCGCACGGCTGCCGGCGCGTGCCGCGGCTGGCCGTGACGGGCGTGGCGCACCACCCGTACACGCGCGGCGCCGGCACGCGCCTGCTCGGCCGGGTGGGCCGCGACGACATCACCATCGCCGTGCTCTCGCGACTGACGGCGACCCTGCGACAGGGAGCGCGGGTCGGCGCGATACCGCGGGCGGCCGCCTCGCAGGTGTACCTCACCGAGTTCGGGGTCTCGAGCAAGCCGCCGGGCAGGCGCTTCAGCGTGCCGCTCGGCGTCCAGGCCAAGTGGATCAACCAGGCCGACTACCTGGCGTACCGCAACCCGCTGGTGCGAAGCGTGGCCCAGTACGAGCTCCAGGACGACGTCGAGTACAGCCGCACCACGTTCAAGACCGGCCTCTGCTTCCGCTCCCAGGCGTCGCCCTGCTACCCCAAGCCCGCCTTCGACGCGTACCGCGTGCCGCTGTACGTGGTCAGGCGCGGACGGTCGGTGACCGTGTTCGGCGGCTCGCGCCTGGCCGACACCGGAATGGCCGAGCGAATCGAGATCCAGCACCGCCCGCCGGACGGCGAGTTCATAGGGGTGAGGACCGTGAGCCTCAACAGCACCGGCTGGTTCTTCGCGACGCTGCCCAACGCCGCCGGCAGCTGGCGGCTGGCCTTCACCCCGGCGGCCGGCGGGGAGACCCTGTACAGCCGCGAGGCCCGGGCGGAGACGCGGTAGGGCCTGCGATCCGGTGGAGCTGCGCCCGGAGGCCGGTCAGAGCGTGGCGACGATCAGCGCCACGATCGCGGCGATGAGCGTCGCGACCAGCGTCCA
>DASVQK010000179.1:0-22732 GCA_036389105.1 Thermoleophilaceae bacterium | reverse complement strand
CGCGCCCGCCGAGGCGTAGCGCTGGCCGCCGAACTCGAGCTCCTCGAGCTCGACGCGCAGGTCGACCTGCCGCCCCTGCCCGGATGAGAGCTGGAGCCGACCAAGGTCGAACAGGTCCGTCTTCCCGGCCATCCTGAGCCGAGGGTAGCGCCGCCCCTATCCCGCCGCGGCGACGAGCGCGACCCCCGCCAGCGCCACCCCGACGCCGAGCCTCTGCACGCCGCTGATCCGCTCGCGCAGCACCACGTGGGCCAGGACCACGGTCGGCACCGGGTAGAGCGACCCGAGCACCGAGACGATCGCCAGGAGCCCCTCGCGGCTGGCCAGCGCGAAGAGCGTGTTGGCCGCGACGTCCAGCAGGCCCACCACGGCCAGCGCGCCCAGATCGCGCCTCGCGAAGCGGACCGGGGTCCGGGTGGTCAGCGTCCAGGTCACGAGCAGGCCGAGCGAGCCGATGCGGGCGCCCACGAGCGCGGTCAGCACGCCGTGGTCCTGGCTCGCGCGGCCGAAGAAGTAGATGAACAGCCCCAGCAGGACCGCCGCCCCCGCGGCCAGGGCGATCGCGTCGCGGCGGCCCCGCTCCTCGGCGGAGCGCTCCTCCCGCGCGGCCAGGACCGCGCCGGCCAGGGCCACGACCGCGCCCACCAGCGCCGCGGCCCTGGGATCGTCGCCCGAGGCCAGGGCCAGCAGCAGCGGCACCACGGCTCCACAGGCCGCCACCGGGGCCACGATGCTCACGGTGCCCACCGCCAGCGCGCGGTAGAACGCCACCAGCCCGGCCCCGCCGCCCAGCCCGGCCAGCGCCACCAGCGCGAGCCCGTGCCCGTCGAGCCCCTCGCCGCCGGCCGCCGCCACCACCAGCAGCGCAGCGAACCCGGCCGCCTGCGACACCACGGCCACCGCCACCGCCGGCAGCCGCCGCGTCAGCATCCCGCCGCCGAAGTCGGCGGCGCCCCACGACAGCGACGCGGCGAGGGCGAGCAGGACGGCGGTCACGCCGGCCGTTGTATCGAGCGCGGGCCCGCGCCGCCGCCCGGCCGCGTAACGTCGCGCCGGTGATCCGGCTCTACCGAGCCCCCTACTCGACCAACGTCGAGCGCGTGGCGCTGGCCCTCGCCCACAAGGGCCTTCAGGCCGAGTCGGTCTGGATCGACTACGGCGACCGCTCCGAGGTGGAGCGCGTGAGCGGCCAGGGCCTGGTCCCCGTGATCGACGACGGCGGCACCGTGGTGGCCGACTCGACGACGATCCTGGAGTACCTGGAAGGGCGCTGCCCGGAGCGGCCGCTCTACCCGGCGGACCCGGCAAGGCGCGAGGAGACGCGGGTGTTCATCGACTGGTTCGACGAGGTCTGGAAGCAGTGGCCCAACGGCATCGAGGCCGATCCGTCCCGGACCGGGGAGCTGGCCGCGCGGATGGCGGCCGCGCTCGACCGCTTCGAAGCGCTGCTTGCCGGCCGGCCGTACCTGATGGGCGGCGACGTGTCGGCCGCCGACTTCGTCGCGTTCCCGTTCCTCAAGTACGCGACGTTCCGCGACCCGGAGGACGACGAGCTGTTCCATCGCATCCTGGACGAGCAGCAGTCGCTGACGGACGCGCACCCGCGGCTCGCGGGCTGGATAGAGCGCGTGAACGCGCTGCCGCGCGTCTAGCCGACTTCGGCTTCTTCGCGACCGGCGAGCCGGTCGCGCCCGCGCTGCACGGCCGCGGTGAACTTCTGGAGGTTGACCTCGAGCGTGTTGAGGATCTCGTCCGCGTAGTCCTCCGCGCCGAGCCGGATCTCGCGCTCGCGCGTGCGAGCCTCCTCGATGATGTCCTCGGCCTGCCGCTCGGCCTGCTTGACGACCTCCTCCTGGGAGATCAGCCGGGTCTGCTCGTCGCGCGCCTCCTTGAGGATGCGCTCGGCCTCGCGCTTGGCCTCGGCCAGCATCTCCTGGCGCTCCTTGACGATCCAGCGCGCCTGCTTGATCTCCTCCGGGATCGTGGCCCGCATCTGATCGAGGATGTCGTAGATCTCCTCCTTGTCTACGCGCACCTGATCGGTCAGCGGGACCGGCTTGGCGTTGTGGATCTGGTCGTCGAGCTTGTCTATCAGGACGAGTACGTCCATGTGAACCTTTCAGTCCGTCAGCGCTTCAGTTCGTCAGCGCTTGAGCGCTTCCTCCAGGCGAGACGCAACCCGGTCGGGGACCAAGCCTGACAGGTCGCCCCCGAACATCGCAAGCTCCTTGACGCCGCTGGAGCTCAGGAACGTGTACTGGGGCGAGGAGAACATGTAGATGCTCTCGATGTCCGGCGCCATCTTGCGGTTGAGCTGGTTCATCTCGAACTCGTACTCGAAGTCGGAGATCGCGCGCAGCCCCTTGACGATGGCCTTGGCGCCGTGCTCGCGGGCGAAGTCGACCAGCAGCGTGCCGAAGGCCTCCACCTTCACGTTGGTGGTCTCCTCGAGCTCGGCCTCGATGAAGGCGACGCGCTCCTCCGCGCTGAAGACGGTCTTCTGCTTTCGCACCGGCTGGTTGACCACGCCGACGATCACCGTGTCGAACACGGCCGCGGTGCGCTTGATGATGTCGATGTGGCCGAGCGTGACCGGGTCGTACGTGCCCGGGCAAATCGCCGTGCCCTTGTGGTCAGAAGACACGGTGGACGGCGATGCGCGTGTCGCCGTAGACGCGCTCGTCCCAGAGCACGAGGTCGAGCTCGAGCGGCGCGCGCTTGTCTGATTCGGTCACGATCGTGGCGTTCGGGGCGAGGACGGCCGGGAGCAGCTCGCTGAGCGGTTCCCCCAGGCGGGGGGCGGAACTATATGGGGGGTCTATCAGCACGAGGTCGAACGTCGCGCCGCCCGCCGCGCCCCGGAGCCACGCCAGGACGTCGCGCACGACCACCTCGGCGAGCGGGTTCGCGTCCAGGGTCGCGAGGTTGAAGCGGACGATGTCGGCGGTGCGCGAGTCGCGCTCCACGAAGGTCGCGTGCTCGGCCCCGCGCGACAGCGCCTCGATCCCCAGCGCGCCCGACCCCGCGTACAGGTCTGCCACGCGCATGCCGTCGACCGGTCCGAGGATGGCGAAGAGCGCCTCGCGCACCCGCTCCGCGGTGGGACGCGTGCGCTTGCCCGGCGCCGTCTTCAGCCGGCGCCCTCCGTAGACCCCAGCCACGACCCTCATGCGCGAACCCTAGGCAGGAATGGGCTCGCGCTCGGAGCCGAAGCGCTCCTCGACCGCCGCCCGCAGCAGCGCGTGCTCCGGATCGCCCAGCGAGGGGTCGGCCGCCAGCGCCTCCAGCGCCACGGCCTGTGCGCGCTCGAGCAGGTCCTGGTCCTCGGGCAGCCGCGCGACGCGGAACTCCTGGTAGCCGTGCTGGCGGGTGCCCAGGACCTCGCCGCCCTTTCGCAGCGAGAGGTCCACCTCGGCCAGGCGGAACCCGTCGGTCTCGGCGGCCAGCGCCGCCAGCCGCGGCTGGCCGGGCTCGCCGAAAAGGACGCACAGGCCCGGATGCCGGCCGCGGCCGATCCGCCCGCGCAGCTGGTGGAGCTGGGAGATCCCGTAGCGCTCCGCCGCCTCGATCAGCATCACGCTGGCGTTGGGCACGTCGATGCCCACCTCGATCACGCTGGTGGCCACCAGCACGTCGGCCTCGCCGGCGGCGAACGCCCGCATGGCCTCGGCCTTCTTCTTCGACGGCATCTGGCCGTGGATCAGCTCCACGCGGTGGTCGCGGAACTCGGTCCGGGCCAGGCGGTCGGCCTCGGCGACCGCGGCCGCGGCCTGAAGCGCCTCCGACTCCTCCACCAGCGGGCAGACCACGAACACCTGGCGCCCGGCGGCTATCTCCTCGCGCGCGCGCTCGTACGCCCGGGCCCGCGCCCGCGCGCCGCTCACCGCATGGGTCTCGACCGGCTTGCGGCCGGCCGGCAGCTCGCGCAGCGCGGTCGAGTCCAGGTCGCCGTAGAGGGTCAGCTGGAGCGTGCGCGGGATCGGCGTGGCCGTCAGGTGCAGCACGTGCGGCGACATGCCGGGCGTCGCCTTGCGCTCGAGCGCCGCGCGCTGCCGCACCCCGAAGCGGTGCTGCTCGTCCACCACGGCGAGGGCGAGGTCGCGGAACTCCACGCCCTCCTCGATCAGAGCGTGCGTGCCCACCACCAGCTGCAGCTCGCCGGTCTGGAGCCGTCCGGCGATCTCGCGCCTGCGGGCGGCCGGGATCGACCCGGTCAGCAGCGCGATCGGGACGTGCCCGCCGAGCAGGCCGTCGAGCGTGATCAGGTGCTGCTCGGCCAGCGTCTCCGTGGGCGCCATGAGCGCGGCCTGGCGCCCGTTCTCCGCGGCGCGCAGCATCGCGTGGAGCGCCACGACGGTCTTGCCCGATCCGACCTCGCCCATCAGCAGACGCTGCATCGGGCGGCCCGAGGCCAGGTCGGCGTCGATGGCTGCGACCGCGCGCCGCTGTCCGTCGGTGAGCGCGAAGGGCAGCGAGGACAGCCACGGCTCCACCAGCTCGCCGGCCCCCTCGAGCGCGGGCGCCGTGGCCGACTCGCGGCGAGCGCGCTTGCGCGCGAGCAGCGCCAGCTTGAGCTCCAGCAGCTCCTCGAACGCCAGCCGGCGGCGGCCCAGCTCGGTCTCGTCCTCGTCCTCGGGGAAGTGCACTGCCGCCAGCGCCGCCGGGCGCTCCGGCAGTCCCTCGCGCATGCGCAGCCGCGCCGGCAGCGGATCGACCACGTTCGCCTCGAGCCCGCGCAGCCGCTTGGCCAGGTCACGCAGGCGGTCGGACGTGATGCCCTCGGTGGCGGGATAGACCGGCGTCATGCCCTCGGCCCGCACGTCCCCCGCCGTGACGCCCGGCGCGATCTCGTGGCTCGACACGTTGAACTGGTTGCGGTTGCCGCGCTTGCCGTGCAGCACCACCCGCGTGCCGGCCGTGAACCGGTCCGCCAGCCACGGCTGGTTGAACCACACCGCCTTGACCACGCCCGTGTCGTCGGCCACCGTGGCCTCCACGATCGCCAGCCCGCGGCGGCTGCGGCGGCGCGTGACGCGGCGCACGTCCGCTATCAGCGTCGCCTCCTCGCCGGGGACGAGCGAGACGATCGGCTTCGCGTCGCGGCGGTCCTCGTGGCGGAACGGCAGGTGCTCCAGCAGGTCGCGGGGCGTTTCGATCCCCAGGGCCTCGAGCGCCGCAGCGGTCTTCCTGTGGCGCACGTCGAGGGGCTCGGCCAGGAGCGACGGGCGCGGGTAGGAGCGCAGCGCGGGCGAGGCGAGCTCGGCGCTGTCGAGCGGCTCCGCGCTGGCGAAGCGGGACGGTCCATGGGCGGCGGTCATGACCTGCCGGTCATTGTGGCGGCCCACCCGGCTCGACCGGCCGCGGGGGATCGGGAAAAAGCAGCAATGAAGGGTGGCTCGAGCGGTCGTCCTCGTCACCTTCCTGACTTAGGTGGGCTATGGACCCCTAAGTCAGAAAGGTGGAAAGAAACCCGCCTCGGATCACACCTCATTGCTGCTGTCTGGACGACCGCCTACTCCGCCACGAGCAGCCACCACCACGCCGGCTGGCCGCCCGCGTGGTAGTCGAGCTCCACGCCCTCGGGCACCAGCAGGGCGATCTCCTCGCCGCCGAGCGGCGCGCCGTCGCCGGCGATGCAGGTGACCACCTCGCAGCCCTCGGCGACCCCCGCCAGCACTGCGCCCAGCGTCGGCTCCGGCGCGCCCCAGGCGACCAGCTCCTCCCCCACGTACCCCACCGCGTCGCCGGCCGAGAAGCGTCTGGCGGGGTCCTCCCGGGCGGCCTGCGCCACTCCGCCGGTGCGGGCATTGGCCACGTGCTCCTCCAGCACGGCCGCGTTGTCGGCGGCGCCACGGTCGGCCTGGAAGGCGAGCAGCGCCGGGATGGCAGCCTGCTGCGAGCTCGTGGGCACCACCCGCACGGGCTTCTCGGACAGCTCCGCCGCGCGCTCGGCGGCCATGGTCACGTTGGCGCTGTTCGGGAGCAGGACCACCTCGCGCGCCGCCACCGCGTGGATGCCGGCCAGCAGGTCGCTCGTGGACGGGTTCATCGTGGCGCCGCCGTCCACGACGTGCGCGCCCAGCCCCTCGTACAGCGAGGCGATGCCCAGCCCGCTCGTGACCGCCACCACCCCCGCGGTGCGCGGCTCCGCCACCCCGCGGCCGTCCCCCGCCAGGCGCTCCTCCCGCTCCGCGACCTGCTCGCGCATGTCCGCCACGTCGAGGCGCGACACGTGGCCCGCCGGTTGGAAGAGCGCCATCGCGGCGTCCGGATCGTCGGTGTGGAGGTGAACCTTCAGCGTCTTGCGGTCCCCCACGACCAGGACCGAGTCGCCCAGCTCCTCCAGCAGCGGGATGAAGGGCGAGGACTCGAGCGCGTCGCCGGTCACCGCGAAGTTCGTGCAGAATCGGAAGCGGCTGGACTCGTGCGGGTGGTGGTGGTGCGTGCCGCCCGCCGGCGCGGTGTGGTGCTCCACGGCGGGCGCCGCGTCGCCCCTCAGCGCCCCGATAACGCCGGCCATGATCACCACGAGCCCGTACGCGCCCGCGTCCACCACCCCGGCCTCGCGCAGCACGGGCAGCTGCTCGGGACCCCGCTCCACCGCCTCGCTCCCGGCCTGGAGCGCCCGCTCCAGGACGTCGGCGAGGAGCCCGTCCTGAGCCGCCGGCTCGACACCGGGATCGAGCCGCTGGGTCTCCATGTGGGCCAGCTCCTGCGCCACGCGGTGGGCCATCGCCCGCACCGCGGACAGCATCGTGCCCTCCGCCGGGTCGCGCACCGAGTCGTACGCGGCGTCGGCGGCCCGCGCCAGGGCGGCCGAGACCAGGATCGGGTCGATCAGCTCGCCCGGGCGCGACGCCAGCTCCTCCGCGGCCCCGCGCACGATCTGGGACAGGATCACCCCGCTGTTGCCGCGGGCGCCCAGCAGCGCGGCCCGCGCCACGGCGGCCACCACCTCGTCGCGGCCGATCTCGTCGATGTGCTGGCCGTTGATGCGGTCGAGCTCGTCGATCACCGCCCGCAGGGTCATCGCCATGTTGTCCCCCGTGTCGCCGTCGGCGACGGGGAAGACGTTCAGGTCGTTGACCTCCTGCCGGCGGCTCTCGAGCTCGGCGTATGCGCTGGCCACCGCCCGCCGGAAACGGACGATGCTCGGATCCGGCATGGGCATGTTCTACACGGCCCGAGGGGGGCGATGGGTTTCGCCTGGCTACATTCCGCCCCGTGCGGACCGTCTACCTCGGAACTTCCGACTTCGCCGTCACGGTCCTGGAGCGGCTGGCGGCCTCCGGGCACCGGCCCGCGCTGGTGGTCACGCGGCCCGACCGGCCGCGCGGACGGGGCCGCAAAGTGCAGCCGCCGCCGGTGGCCGAGGCGGCCCGCGCGCTCGGAATCGAGCTGCTCCAGCCCGACAGCGTCAACTCCGACGACGCCCGGGCGGCGATCGCCGCGACCGACCCCGAGTCGGTCTGCATCTGCGCGTTCGGCGCCCTGATCCGGGAGCCGCTGCTGTCCGAGCACCCGATGCTGAACGTGCACCCCTCGCTGCTGCCGCGCTGGCGCGGAGCGGCGCCGATCGAGCGCGCGATCGAGGCGGGCGACGCGCGGACCGGCGTCTCAATCATGCGCCCGATCATGGAGATGGACGCCGGGCCGGTGTGCCTCCAGCGCGAGGACCCGATCCACCCGGACGACGACTACGGCTCGCTGGCGCCGCGGCTGGCGGAGCTGGGCGGCGAGCTGCTCGTGGAGGCCCTCGACACGAGCCCGCCGTTCGAGGAGCAGGACGAGGCGGGGGTCACGATCGCGCCCAAGATCGAGGCGACCGACCGCGCGCTCGACCCCGCGCTCGAGGCGGCCGCCAACGAGCGCCGGGTGCGGGCGCTGACGCCGCACGTCGGCGCTTTCGTGCTGACCGCCGGCGGCGAGCGGCTGGGCGTTCGCCGCGCCGCCGTGTCCGACGCCGCGCCGCCGCCGCCGTCGGAGCTGTCGGCGGACGGCGACCGGCTGCTGTACGGCTGCGTGGACGCCGCGCTCGAGCTGCTCGAGGTCCAGCCCCCGGGCGGCAGGCCGATGGACGCGGCGGCCTACCTGCGCGGCCACGGCTCGCAGCTGCGCGCCGGCTGAGCCGCGGTGCCGCCCTCGCCCGCCCGCGCGTGCGCCCACCGCGTCCTGCGCCGCGTGACGGCCGAGGGGGCGTACGCCGACCGCGCCTTCCGCGCCGAGGCCGAGCGCGCGCGGCTCGACCCGCGCGAGCGCGCCCTGGCGCAGCGCCTGGCCTACGGCGCGGTTCAGCGGATGCGCACGATCGACTGGCTGCTCGACCGGCTGGCGTCGCGACCGCTGGACGACATCGAGCCGAGCGTCCTGGACGCGCTGCGGCTGGGGGTCCTGCAGCTGCTCTGGCTCGACTCGGTCCCGGACCGCGCCGCCGTGGACCAGACCGTGGAGCTGGTGAAGGCCGGCACGCCGCGCGCGGCGGGATTCGCCAACGCCGTGATGCGGCGCGGCGCGCGCGAGGCGCGGCGCCTGCTCGAGCGGCTGCCCGCCGACTCCGCGCTGCTGCACTCGCACCCCGACTGGCTGGCCGAGATGTGGACCGCCGCGCTGGGCCCGGCCGAGGCGAGCGCGCTGATGGAGCGCGACAACGAGCCGGCGGAGAGCGCCCTGCGCGTCAACCTGCTGCGGGCGACGCACGATCGGGTGCGGACGGCGCTGGCGGAGCGCGGCGTGGCCACGCGCGAGGCCCCGGGGCTGCCGGAGGGCATCGTCGTGGACGGCCCGTTCGACGCCCACGGCTCGGACCTCTTCGAGCGCGGCTGGCTGATGCCGCAGTCGCGCGCGTCGATGCTGGTGGGTCGGGTGCTGGCGCCGGCCGCCGGCCAGCGCGTGCTGGACCTGTGCGCCGCGCCGGGAGCCAAGTCCACCCACCTGGCCGCGCTCATGGGAGGCGAGGGCCAGGTGGTGTCGGTCGAGCGGAACGCGGTGCGCGCCGACGAGCTGCGCGCCACCTGCGCCCGCCTGGGCGCCGCCGCGGTGGAGGTGCGCGAGGCGGACGCGCGCGAGCCGGTGGAGGCGGAGGGATTCGACCGCGTGCTGCTGGACCCGCCGTGCTCGGACCTCGGCACGCTCCAGTCGCGACCGGACGCCCGCTGGCGCAAGGGCCCCGAGGGGATCGACGAGCTGGCGGCGCTCCAGCGCGAGCTGCTCGAGTCCGCCGCCGCGCAGGTCCGGCCCGGCGGCGCGCTCGTCTACTCCACGTGCACGATCTCGCCGCGCGAGAACGCCGACCGGGTGCGCGCGCTCCTGGACGACCACCCGGAGCTGACCGCCGACGACCTCGGAGCCGAGCGGCCGGAGCTGGCCCTGGCCGGCGATCCGCGCTTCCTCCAGCTGCTGCCGCACCGCCACGGCACCGACGGGTTCTTCATCGCGCGCATCTTGAGAGATCCTTGATGTCCGGTGAGCGACAATGCGCCGGATGGAAGGCACCTCGTCACCGCTGGCTCCGCTCAACCGGCCGGAGTGCCCGGCCTGCGGCGAGCCGTGGCTCAGCCCGACGAACCTGCCGGGCCGCTACCGCTGCGTCTACTGCCTGAGGCGCTTCGAGCTGCGCTCGGACTGCCCGGACTGCGGGTCGCACTCCACGATCGCCCGGATGTCCGACACCGCCAACGTGGAGTGCCGCAACTGCGGCGGGAGCATGCTGCTGGCGATCTAGCCGGGTTGGGCGCCCGTGGCGCCGCCCACGTCCGGCCGCCGGTACAGCCCGTACAGCAACCCGCACAGGAGCAGCGCCCCCGCCACGTACGCCAGCTCCACCTGGAGCACGCGGTTGTCCAGGCTGGGGCCGACCAGCACCGCCACGAACGCCAGCGCCGAGCCCACCCAGCAGGCCGCCGCCGCCCGAGTGCGACCGCGTGCCAGCGCGGCCTGGTTGAGGGTCGCCGCCGCCAGGTAGAGGCCCATTCCCACCGCCACCAGCACGAGCCCGCCGCGGGCGTAGTGCCCGCCCTCGCCGAAGGCCAGGTGCATCACCTCGGGGCCGGCTGCGAGCAGCGCCAGGGCCACGACGGCGGCGAAGCCCGCGATGGCCGCCAGGGTGACGTTGACGCTGCGCCGGAACGGGTCGGACTGGCCGCTCGCGCGGAGCTTGGTCAGGTGCGGCAGGATCGAGGTCTGGATCGCCTGGAACAGGACCAGCGGTCCGCGGGCGATCAGCAGGACGTTGAACGCGAAGCCCGCCAGCGCCTCGCCGCGACGCCCCTCGGCCGCCTTCACCAGCAGCGGGCCGCCGTTCAGGAAGGTCTGCTCCGAGATCATGATCAGCAGCACCGCCCCGGCGAAGCCCGCGCCGTGCGACAGGGTGAACTGCGCCTGCTCGGGAGTGCTGTCGGTGACCACCGGCGCATCCGCCTGGTCCGCCCGGATCCGCCGCCGCAGCGCCCACGGGACCACCGCCAGCGAGAACAGGGGCGCCGCCGCGATCCCGAGCGCCACCACCGACTGCCCCGTCGCGATCTCCGCCACCGCCACCACCGCGAACGCGCAGCGCGACGACGACTCCAGGAACACCAGGAGCCCGTACAGCCCGAACAGGTGGTGCCCGGCCAGGAACCCGCGCGCGAAGTAGCTCGCCGCGTAGCAGAGCACCGCGCCGATCATCACCCAGTAGAGCGTCGAGGACCCCCCGAAGAGGCCGTGCTGGAGCGGGTGCTTCAGCACCAGGGCGGCGAGGGCGAACACCACGCCGAGCGCGAGCTGGATGGTGGCCGCCACCCGCAGGTGGTCCGTGCCCGACTGCCCGCGGGCGTCGCGGTCGGCGATCGTGCGCGAGAGGAGCTGCTCCACCGGCCGGTAGAGCACCGAGGTGACCGCGAAGACCACCGACCACAGCAGCGTGATCCGGCCGTACTCGGAATCGCTCAGCGCGTGGCTGGCGAGCGCGAAGTACGCGTAGGTGACGAGGGCCGTGACGCCGATCCCCACCGCGAGGATCGACGCGCCGCGCCCGTAGCCGTCGGGTGGTCTAGACCGAGCGCTCAGGGGCGATGCCGACGTCGACGAGGAGCATCGTCCAGGGGAACGGCGTGCGCACCTCCTGGACCTTCCCGTAGCGCGACAGGAGCGAGTGGAAGCCCACCTTGGACCAGTGGTTGAGGTGGCCGGGCGTGTTGCCCAGGTCGCGGAGGTAGGCCCCCCGGGCCATGTTGAGCATCCGCCACATGGGCTCGCGCGGGACCGACACGAGCAGGTGCCGGCGCGCCACCCGCGCCATCTCGGACAGCGTGGCCTCCGGCTCGGGCACGTGCTCCAGCACCTCGATGGCCGACGCCATGTCGAACTCGTCGTCGGCGAACGAGAGCGACGTTGCCTCCTCCACCCTGTACTCCAGGTTGGGCCGCCTGCGCACCTCCCACTCGGCCTTCAGCTTCGGGTCGTCCAGGTCGATGCCCACGATCCGCCCGCCGTCGAGCCGCTCGGCCCACTCGCTGGTGAGCACGCCCTCGCCGCAGCCCACGTCCAGAACCGACTCCGGCGCCGCGGTGGCCCACAGCTCGTCCAGCGAGGCGTGAAAGCCGCGCATGAGCCGCCTGACCACCGGGTTGGTGGAGCCGTACTTGTCGTAGGTGTTCCCCGTCGGGACCGCCGCGGCGGCGGACGCGTCGCTCACAGCCGGAGCGCCTCGCGCTCCTCGGTGCCGCCCGTGGTTCCGCCGGCCTCGGCGCCGGTCGTGCGCCGCTGGCCGTCCGGCCGGCCTGGCGCGCCCGGCTCGTAGTGCGACGGCTCCACGCCCAGCTTGAGCTCCACCCGCCGCACGCGCTCGAGGATGCGCTGCTCGAGGACCCGGCTGCCGGCCAGGATGTCGCCCACCACGCCGAGCGCCGCCAGCTGCACGGCGGCGATGAACAGCACCGCGCCGAGGATCAGCGACTGGACGTGCCCGGCGCCGCTGCCGTCGATGTAGAACCAGAGGAAGCGCGCCCAGATGACGAGCGACGCGACGCCCACGACGGCCGCCGCCGTCATGAACACCCGCAGCGGCTCGTACGACGCGTAGATGCGGAAGATCGAGATGGCGTTGCGCCGCACGTAGGCCGTCGTGGAGCTGAACAGGCGCGACTCGCGCGTCTTGGGATTGGTGCGAATCGGCGTGTGATCGACGGCGACCAGCATCTTGCCCGCCTGGATGATCGTCTCGAGCGTGTACGTGTACTTGGAGACCACCTGGACCTGGATGGCCGCCTCGCGGTTGTAGGCGCGGAAGCCCGAGGTGGTGTCGCGCACTCCGGTGCTCGACGCGCGCCGCACCACGGCGCTGCCCAGCCGCTGGAGGCGTTTCTTGACCGGCGAGAAGTGCTGGATCGACTCCACCACGCGGTCGCCGACCACCATGTCGGCGTGCCCCGACAGGATCGGCTTGACTAGCTTGGGGATGTCGCGCCCGTCGTACTGGTTGTCGGCGTCGGTGTTCACGACCACGTCCGCCTCGAGCTTCAGGCAGGCGTCGAGCCCCGCCTGGAACGCCGTGGCCAGCCCCTTGTTGTTGGTCAGGCGCACGACGTGGTCCACGCCGTGCTCGCGCGCGACCTCGATCGTGCGATCGCTCGACCCGTCGTCGATTATCAGCCACTCCACCGAGTCGAACCCCTCGACCGCCCGCGGCAGGTCGGCGAGCGTGCCCGGCAGCTGGTCCTCCTCGTTGAAGCACGGGATCTGGATGATCAGCTTCATGCCCCGCGCAGAGGCTAGCGGGGCGTCCCCCCGCCGCTACGCTGGGCGCCGAATGGCCGGCCGACCCATCACGCGCGCGGCGACCGCCGCCGCTCTCTGCGCCGGGTTGGCCGTCGCCGGCTGCAGCGGCGAGCGCGACACCTCCGAGGGCCGCCGGGTCGAGGCGGTGGTCAAGCGGTTCGCGCTCTCGCACGGCCCCGAGACCTGCGCGCTGTTCACGGCGAAGGCGGTGGTCAGCGTGTACGGCCTCTCCAGCCGGAGCCCGCGCGTCGCGCGGGCCAACTGCCTGGCCCGCTCGAAGACGTTCGAGGGCGCGCCGGTGACGGTCACCTTCGTGAAGATCAACACCGACACCTCGGCCCACGCCAGCGCCCAGACGCCGGACGGGAAGAGCTTCTACACGGTCGGCCTGCTGAAGCTGCACGGGCGCTGGCTGATCGACTCCGTGGTGCGCAAGCAGAAGCCCGGCTGAGCCCGCCGGCCGCGCGCGCTACCGCGGCGGGGCGGCCTTGAAGTAGCTCGTGCCCGCGCCCTTGTCCAGACCTCTGTTGCCGATCGGGTAGACCGGCACCTTGCCGAAGCGCTGGCGGCAGTCGTGCAGCCGGTACAGACGGACCTCGGGGCCCGGCCGGTGGTAGGCCGTCGGGTAGTAGTCGTAGGAGAAGTCGTAGTGCAGCGGCACCGGCCTGCGGCCCGCCTTGAACGGCGTGGAGTGCAGCACCTGCGTGGACTCGCGCCGCAGCCGGCGGTAGTACGCCAGCGCCCGCGGCAGGCGCGCGTTCTCGGCGCGGCCGCGGATCACGTTCATCGTCGCGATCAGGCAGAAGCCCTGGCTCCGGTAGGCGTCGATCAGGCCCGGCTGGAGCGTGTCCGCGTAGGTGGAGTTCACGCCCTCCGGGGCGTCGGCGCCCGCCTGGCGCCGGATGTCGCGGATGAAGCCGCGCGTGAAGTCCTTGCGGCGCGTGAAGTCGTTCGGCACGTCGTACCAGAGGTCCGGCACCGCGGGCTCGATCACCGCGCGGAGCCCCTCCGGGTAGCGCGAGGTCAGGTAGTCGCGCAGCACCTGCCGGGTGTCCTCGCGGCCCAGCACGTTGGAGGTGCGGACGTCGGCGGCCAGCGGCTGTATCAGCACCAGCGCGACCAGCACCGCCCCCACCAGGCCCTGAACCGCCGGCCGGCCGCGCACCAGCGTGGCGAGGCGGACGATGGCCACCCCGGCCAGCAGCACCACGACGGGGTACATCGGCAGCATCCAGCGGCCGAAGTAGCGCGACTGCGCGCCCATGTAGAGGTAGAGGGCGATCGGGAACGCCACCAGCAGCACGCCGCGCAGGCGGTCGCGCCGCAGCTCGATCGCGGCGCCCGCGACGGCGGCGGCCGTGGCGGCCCAGCCGAGCCCCCACGTGAAGCTCTTGAGGTAGTAGACGAAGCCGCCCTCCTGCGACTGGCCGAGCTTCGCGCTGCCGCCCGCCGCGCTCGCCTGGTTCTTCAGCTGGTAGAGCGCCGACACCGGGTGGACGAAGAAGAACGGCGTGGTGACGGCGAACGCCGCCACGAGTGCCAGGCCCGCCAGCGCCAGGTCAACCAGCTCGCGACGGCGCAGGAACGACCCGCCCGACCGCCACAGCCGCGCGCCGCCGGCGATCAGGAGCGGGACCAGCACCAGGCCCGCCGTGTACTTGAACCCCACCGCCAGCCCGGTTGCGGCGCCGGCCAGCAGGTAGTCGCGCCGCCAGCCGCGCTCGTGCACCTTCAGCGCGCCGTACAGCGCCAGCGCCACCGGCAGGAACGTGCCGACGTCGGTCACCGCGATCCGCGAGTAGGTGACCGACAGGAAGGCGAACGTCAGGAGCGCCGCGCCGGCCAGCCCGACCCCCACGTTCCAGAGGCGCCGGCCGACCTCGAAGACCGCGGCGGCGCCGGCCATGGCGAGCACCGCCGCCAGGCCGCGCGTGAGCTCCCAGATCGGCGTCGGGTCGCCGGCGAACTGCTTGCTGACCGAGCCGTACTCCAGGTTGACGCCCAGCACCCCGTAGACCAGCCGCATCGTGATGTGCGCGAGGTACGTGAACCCGGACGGGTTCTGGAAGTAGCCCGGGTTGAGGTCCTGGCCGAACATCGTCACGGCCCGGTTCGTGAAGTGCGTGGCCTCGTCGTAGTTGTAGACGTACGGCAGGCCGTAGTCGTTGTGGCGGAAGCGGATGTAGAGGCCCGCGACGAAGATCGCGGCGAGGGCGAGCGCGACCAGGAGCCGCGCGCTCCAGGGGCGTCGCATAGCGGCAGGAGGTTAGCGTCCGTCCATTCGCCTCCCGTGGGCGCCGCCGCCCGGTCCGGGAGCGTCCCGCTGGTAGAGTTGACTCGCGGGTCAACTTCGATCTAGGACCGGCCGGAATGGCTCAAACTCTGGGAACCGAGCGCGACGAGCGCCACCTGATGAGGGCCATCGAGCTCGCCTCCCAGGCACGCGGCATGACCAGCCCCAACCCGCTCGTCGGGGCGGTCATCGTGAAGGACGGGAACGTGATCGGCGAGGGCTTCCACCCCGCGGCAGGCAGTCCGCACGCCGAGCGCGAGGCGCTGGCCGCGTGCTCGCAGGACCCGGCCGGCGCGACGATGTACCTGTCGCTCGAGCCCTGCTGCCACGACGGCCGCACGCCGCCCTGCACCGACGCGATCGTGGCCGCCCGCATCGCCCGCGTGGTGGTGGCGTCGGACGACCCGACGGAGAAGGCGAGCGGGCGCGGCCTGGGCATCCTGCGCGACGAGGGCGTGACGGTGGACGTGGTCGACGGCGAGGTGGGCATGGCCGCGCGCATGCTCAACCAGCCGTTTCGAAAGCACGCGCGCACGGGCCGGCCGCTGGTGGTGCTCAAGGCGGCGATGACGCTGGACGGCAAGGTCGCCACCAGCACCGGCGACTCGCGCTGGATCTCCGGCGAGGCCAGCCGCGCGCGCGCCCACCGCTGGCGGGCCGAGTCGGACGCCGTGGCCGTGGGCATCGGCACCGCGATGGCGGACGATCCGCTCCTGACCGCGCGCGTCGAGGCCGTGCCGGCGCAGCCGCGCCGCGTGGTGTTCGACTCCGAGGCGCGGCTGCCGGTGGACAGCAGCCTGGTCAAGAGCGTCGACGAGGCCCCGCTGATCTTGATCTGCACCCGCGCGGCCGCGCGGACGCGCACGCAGGCGTTGACGGCGGCGGGCGCCGAGGTGATCACGGTGGCCGGCGAGAACGAGGCGGCTCAGGTCCGGGCCGCCCTGGACGAGCTCGGGTCGCGCGAGGTCCAGTCGCTCCTGCTCGAGGGCGGCCCCCACCTGGCGGGCTCGTTCCTGGACGCCGGCGAGGTGGACCAGATGCGCGTGTTCGTCGCCCCGATCGTCGCGGGCGGGCGGCAGGCGCGCAGCCCCGTCGAGGGCCAGGGCTTCCAGCTGATCGGAGCCGCTCCGAGGGCGCTGGCGCACGAGGTCGAGACGATCGCCGACGACGTCCTGATCTGCGCCCGCCTGACGGAGTGGTGATGTTCACCGGCCTGGTGGAGGGCACCGGTACGGTGAGCCGGGTGGAGCCGGACGGCGACGGCTCGCACATCGAGGTGTCCACCCCGCTGGCCGCCGAGCTCCGCGAGGGCGACTCGGTGGCGGTCAACGGCGTCTGCCTGACGGCGGTGGCGGCCGGCGGCGGCAGCTTCCGCGCCGACGTGATGGCCGAGACGCTGCGGCGCTCGTCGCTGGGACCGCTCGCCCCCGGGGACAGCGTCAACCTGGAGCTGCCCACGCGCGCGGGGGCGCCGCTCGGCGGCCACGTCGTCCAGGGGCACGTGGACGCCACCGGCACGGTGGCCGAGGTGCGCGAGGAGGGCTTCGCCCGGGTGATCCGCGTCGCCTGCCCCGAGACCCTCCTGCGCTACGTCGTGGAGAAGGGATCGATCGCGGTGGACGGGGTGTCGCTGACGGTGGCGGCGGTGGACGGCGAGGCGTTCGAGGTGTCCCTGATCCCGGAGACGCTCGAGCGCACCACGCTCGGCGCCGCCCGGCCGGGCCGCGTGGTGAACGTCGAGGCTGACATCCTGGCCAAGTACGTGGAGAAACTGGTGGCCCCCAGATGACCGACTCGCACCCCCCGTTCAGCCCGGTCGAGGACGCCCTCGAGGACGTCCGCGCGGGCCGGATGGTGGTCGTCTGCGACGCCGAGGACCGGGAGAACGAGGGCGATCTGGTGCTGGCGGCCCAGTTCGCCACGCCGGGGGCGCTGGGCTTCATGGAGCGCGAGGGGCGCGGGCTGCTCTGCCTGGCGCTCACGCCCGAGCGCGCCGACGGGCTCGGCCTCGACCTGATGGCGGCCAAGAACGAGTCCCCGTTCCACGACGCGTTCAACGTCTCGATCGCCGCGCGCGGCTCGGGCGACCAGGCGCACACGATCCAGGTGGCGATCGACCCGAAGACGGATCCGGCCGAGCTCGTCCAGCCCGGCCATGTGGTCCCGCTCAAGGCCAAGTCCGGCGGCGTGCTCGAGCGCGCGGGCCTGACCGAGGCGGCCGTGGACCTGCCGCGGCTGGCCGGCCTGAACCCGGCGGGCGTGATCTGCGAGGTGATGAACGAGGACGGCACGATGGCCCGCGTGCCCGACCTCGTGGACTTCTGCGGGCGCCACGGCCTGCGGATGATCACCGTGGCCGACCTGATCGCCTACCGGCGCCGCCACGACAAGCTCGTCGAGCGCGTGGTCGAGGCCCGGCTGCCCACCGAGTTCGGCGAGTTCGACGTGGTGGGCTTCCGCTCGCTGCTGGACGACAAGCACCACGTCGCGATGGTCAAGGGCGAGGTGAGCGGCCAGGAGGACGTGCTGGTGCGGGTCCACTCCGAGTGCCTGACCGGCGACGTGTTCCACTCGCTGCGCTGCGACTGCGGCCAGCAGCTCGAGAGCGCGATGGAGCTGATCGAGAGCGAGGGCTGCGGCGTGCTGCTCTACCTCGCCCAGGAGGGCCGCGGGATCGGCCTGCTCAACAAGCTGCGCGCCTACAAGCTCCAGGAGCAGGGGCTGGACACCGTGGACGCCAACCTCGAGCTGGGCCTGCCGGCGGACCTGCGCGACTACGGCATCGGCGCCCAGATCCTGGTGGACCTCGGGCTCACCACGATCCGTCTCCTGACCAACAACCCGAAGAAGATCGTGGGACTGGAGGGCTACGGCCTGCGCGTGACCGACCAGCTGCCGATCGCGCACCGCGCCGGCGAGCACAACCGCGAGTACCTGCTCGCGAAGCGCGACCGCCTGGGCCACCTGCTGCACCACCAGGGGCTGGCCCTCGACGAGGAGATGATCCACGAGGAGCGCGTGCAGGACCGCGCCCGGGAGCCGCGGGGTGGCTGACGCCGCCTTCGCGATCGCCGTCGCGCGCTTCTACGAGGACCTGGCGGACCGGCTGGTGGACGGAGCCCGGCGCGCGTTCGAGGAGGCCGGCGCCGGCGTGGAGGTGCACGGGGTGCCCGGGGCGTTCGAGCTGCCGCTGGCGGCGCGCTACTGCGCGGAGTCGGGCCGCTACGCGGGCGTCGCGTGCCTGGGCGCGGTCATCCGCGGCGAGACCGACCACTACGACTACGTCTGCTCGGAGGCGGCCAGAGGCATAGCGCGCGTGAGCCTCGACACGGGCGTGCCGTGCGCGTTCGGCGTCCTGACCGTGGACAGCATGGAGCAGGCCCTGGCCCGGGCGGGCGGCGGCAAGCGCCACAGCGGCGAGGACGCCGCGCGCGCCGTGCTGAGGATGGCCGAGCTGCGCGCGGAGCTGGGCGCCGGCGGCGGGCCCGGCTGACCGGCGTGGAGCCCGTCAACCTCTGGAGCGACACGCAGACGCGGCCCGGCGCGGGCATGCGCCGCGCCATGGCGGAGGCGGAGGTCGGGGACGAGCAGCGCTTCCTGGACCCCACCGTCAACGCCCTCCAGGAGCGCGTGGCCGAGCTGCTGGGCTTCGAGGCCGCGCTGTTCCTGCCGTCCGGGACGATGTGCAACCAGATCGGCATCCGGCTCCACGTGCGTCCGGGCGAGGCGGTGATCCTGCATCGCAGCTCGCACCCGATCGTGGCCGAGGCGGGCGGGCCGGCGGCCCACGCCGGCGCGATGATCCACGCGCTGGACGGCGAGGGCGGCATGTTCGGGCCGGAGGACGTGGACGCCGCGCTGAGCCCGCGCGGCAACCGCTACCCCGCCAGGTCGGCGCTGCTCTGCGTGGAGCAGACCACCAACATGGGCGGCGGCCGCGTCTGGCCCCTGGAGCGGATGGACGCGGTGCTGCGCGCCGCGCGCCGGGCCGGACTGCGCGCGCACCTGGACGGCGCGCGGCTGTTGAACGCGGTGGTCGCGTCCGGGGTGGGCGCCCGCGCGTTCGCGGCCGGCTTCGACAGCGCCTGGATCGACTTCTCGAAGGGGCTGGGCGCGCCGGTCGGCGCGTGCATGGCCGGATCGCGCGAGCTGATCGAGGAGGCGTGGCGACTCAAGCAGATGATGGGCGGCGCGATGCGCCAGGCGGGCATCGTGGCGGCGGCCGGCCTGTACGCGCTCGACCACAACGTCGAGCGGCTGGCGGAGGACCACGACAACGCGCGCGCGCTGGCCGAGGGACTGGCCGAGCTGCCCGGCGTGACCATCGACCCGGCCACCGTGGAGACCAACATCGTGATCTTCGAGGTGGACGGCGCTCCGGGGCGCGCGGCCGAGCTCGCGGAGGCGGGCGTGGACGTCGGCGCGCTCGACGCGCGCCACATCCGGGCGGTCACGCACATGGACGTGGACCGCGCGGGCATCGAGCGGGCGCTCGAGGCCTTCCGGCGGGTGCTCTAGACGGCCTTCTGGATCTTGCCCGCCTTGAGGCAGCGGGTGCACACGTACTCGCGCCGGGGCGATCCACCCACCTGGATGCGGACCTTCTGGAGGTTCGGGTTGAAGCGCCGCTTGGAGGCCACCATCGAGTGGCTGCGGCTGTGCCCGAACGCGGGTCCCTTCCCGCACGAGTAGCAGACCTTCGGCATCGGCGCGGAAGGCTAGCAACGGGTGGGGGTGGCGAAAACGCGCCCGCCGGGTTAGGTTGGACGTGATCTTGCTGGCAGGGAGGACTCGCACCCACCGTGCCGTCGCGGCCGCGATCGCATCCCTTGCGATCGCGGCGCCGCCGGCCCTCGCAGCCGACCCGCCACCGCGGAGCATCACGGTGGTGGGCCAGAGCTCGGTGACGGCTGCCAACGACACCTCGCGGCTCACGTTCCGGGTGGAGACGAAGTCGCGGACGGCGGCAGGCGCGCTCGGCAAGACCTCGGCGCGGGCGCAGCGGGTCATCGACGCCGTGAAGCGCGCCGGCATCGCGGGGGACGATATCCAGACCGAGAACGTCAGCCTCGACCGCTTCGTCCGCAGGCTCAAGCACCACCGGCGCCGCACGGGCTACCGCTCGGTGAACAGCGTGATCGTGACCGTGCGCGACGTCGGCCGCACGCCCCGCGTGATCACGGCCGCCGTGAACGCCGGCGCAAACGGCGTGAGCGGGGTCGAGTTCTCGACCTCGAAGGTCGCGGACCTCTACGCCCAGGCGCTGTCCCAGGCCTACGACCAGGCCCGGGCGAAGGCGGAGCGCCTGGCCAGGCAGGCGGGCGTGACGCTCGGAGCCCCGCTCCAGATCCGCGAGGGAGTCAACCTGGACGAGGGTGGCTCGGCGGACAGCGGCACGGCGGCGCCGAGATCGGGAACGGCCCCGCCGATCCAGCCCGGTACGGCGACCGTGGACGGCGAGGTCACGGTCACCTTCGCGATCTCCTAGCGACCGCCGCCCGGCTTCAGCCGCCGTGCTCGGAGGGCTCGCTCACGCCGCGGCGAGCGACGCCGCGGCGTCCTCCAGGCGGTCGTCGCCCCAGAACAGCTCCTTCCCCACCGACACGGTGGGGACGCCGCTGACGCCGAGCGCCAGCGCCTCGTCGGTGGCCGACCGCAGGCGGTCCTTCACCTCCTGGCGCTCGATGCCCGAGCGGACCTCCTCGCGGTCCATTCCTCCCCGCTCGGCCCCGTCGAGCACCGCCTCCATGTCGTTCAGCGCCCGGCCCTCGGCGAAGATCACGCCGTACAAGGCACGCGACACCTCGCGTAGCAGGCCGGCCTCCTCCGCCAGCACCGCCGCCCGCAGCGGCGCCAGCGAGTAGCTGGCGGCGGGCCAGCCCTCCGGATAGCGGACCGGCGGGAGGCCGCGGTCCTCGGCCCGGCGCTCGATCTCCCGGAAGTGCGCCGAGCGGTCCTCGGCGAACGACCACGGCACCTTGCCGTGGCGCTGCACCACGAAGCCGAACGAGATCGGCCGCCACACCGGTCGCTCCGGCAGCACGTCGTCCACGCGATGCGCGGCCAGGTAGGAGTACGGCGAGCTGAAGTCGTAGAAGAAGGCCGGCGCCGGCAACTCGCGACGCGCGCCTACGCGGCTTCCTCGCCGCGCTCCATCTCGCGCAGGGCGCGGATGGCCTCCTTGCGCTGCTCCCTGGAGGTGCGGTCGAGGATCAGCACCCCGTTCAGGTGATCCACCTCGTGCTGGATGACGCGCGCCTCGAGCCCCGAGGCCTCGACGGTGACGCGGTCGCCGAACTCGTCGTGCGCCCGCACCCGGACGTGGATCGGACGGTCCACGTCAACCTGCACGCCGGGGATCGACAGGCAGCCCTCCTCGGCGGGCTCGCGCTCGTCGGCCTCCCAGTCGAGCTCCGGGTTGACGAGCGCCACCAGCGGCGCCTCCTGTCCCACGCGGTACACCAGCACCCGCTGCGAGATGCCCAGCTGAGGCGCCGCCAGGCCCACCCCGAAGGCGTCGCCCATGATGCCGGCCATGCGCGCGACCTGGTTGCGCAGGGAGTCGTCGAAGCGGTCGACCGGGGTGGCGCGGCTCTTCAGGACCGGGTCGCCGTAGCGGCGGATGAACGACATCGCGGCCACGCGACGGGCCTCGCGCTCGGGATCCAGCGGCGGCTCCTCCGCGACGTCCGGGTCGGCCGCCTCGAGCGCCTCCGGGTGCTCCACGGACCGCGGGTCGACCGGCTCCACGGGCTCGATGGCCTGCGGCTCGGCGTGCTCCTCGTCCCGGTTGGCGCGCTCCTCCGCCACCCGCCGGAGTCTACTGAGGGTCCACGTCCACGGAGAAGCTGGCGCCGGCCAGCGCGCGATCGCCCGCCGCGGCGTCCACGGCGCGCCGGACGGCCCGTACGGCGGCCGTCCGCTGCTCCTCACCCGCGGGCGCCTTGACCAGGATCTGGGCGCGCTCGCGGCCCTTGAGGCGGAACAGGGGCGCGGGGCCGAGCACCAGCGCCCCGGGCGCGTCCAGCCGCTCGCGGACCGCCCGCGCGGCGGCCGCTTCGGGCCCGGGCTCGCGCGACGAGCACACCACGCGGATCAGGTGCGAGAACGGCGGGTAGCGCAGGACGCGCCGCCGCTCCAGCTCGCCCTCCACGAAGCCCTGGGCGTCGTGCGCGGCGGCGTGCCGCAGCGCACGCGCCTGGGGATCGAGCGCCTGCACTATCACCCGCCCGCCGCGCGGGCCGCGGCCGCTGCGGCCGGCGAGCTGCGCCACCAGGGAGAACGTGCGCTCCTCGGCGCGGAAGTCGGGGAAGCGCAGCGTGGCGTCGGCGTCCACCATCACGCCCAGCGTGACGTCGGGGAAGTCGTGGCCCTTGGCCACCATCTGCGTGCCTACGAGCACGCCGCTGGGCGCGGCGTCGAAACGCCGCAGCAGGTCCAGCACGGCGCCGCGGCCCGCGGCGGCGTCGGCATCCAGGCGGAAGACCGGGAGCGGGGCCACGAGCTGCTCCAGCTCGCGCTCGAGCCGCTCGGTGCCGGTGCCGTGCCGCGCGAGCGACACCGAGCCGCAGTCGGGACACGCCGAGGGCACCGGCTGCGCGTGACCGCAGTGGTGGCACGACACGCGTCCGGCGGCGCGGTGCAGCACGAGCGAGACGTCGCACTGCGGGCACTGCCACACCC
>DASVQK010000178.1:0-1712 GCA_036389105.1 Thermoleophilaceae bacterium | reverse complement strand
CTGATGGGCGCGCTGCCGGAGGGCGGCGGGATGGTCGCCGTCGAGGCCACGGAGGCCGAGGTCGGCGCGCGCCTCGATGGCCACGCCGGCCGGATCGAGATCGCCGCCGTGAACGCGCCGTACGCGACGGTCGTGTCGGGTGACTCCGACGCGCTCGACGAGTGGGTCGCGGGCTTCACCGACCGCAAGACCACGCGCCTCGACGTGAGCCACGCGTTCCACTCGCCACGAGTCGAGCCGATGCTCGACGAGTTCGGCGAGGTGGCCGACGGCCTCTCGTTCGAGGAGCCGCGGATCCCGATCGTGTCGAACCTGACCGGCGGGGTCGTGTCCGGCGAGCTGACCGACCCGGGCTACTGGGTCCGTCACGTGCGGGAGCCCGTCCGCTTCATGGACGGCGTGCGCTTCCTCGAGCGGGCCGGCGTCAGGAGCTTCCTCGAGCTCGGCCCCGACGCGGTGCTCACCGCGATGGCGCAGCAGAGCCTCACCGACGAGGAGCGCCCCGCGCTCGTCGCGCCGCTGTTGCGCAGGGACGCGCCCGAGGCCGACGCGCTCGCCGGCGCGCTCGGCGCGGCGCACACGCGCGGCGTGCCGGTCGACTGGCGGCCGCTCGTCCGCGGCGGGCGGCTCGTGAAGCTGCCGACGTACGCATTCCAGCGCGAGCGCTACTGGCTGGCCGCCGGGGCCGGCGCGGCCGACCCGAGCGCGGTCGGGCAGCGGTCGGCACGGCACCCGCTCCTTGGCGCGGCCGTCCCGATCGCCGGGGACAGCGACGAGTGGCTGTTCACCGGCCGTCTGTCGCTCGAGGCCGAGCCCTGGCTCGCCGACCACGCGGTGCTCGACGCCGTGCTCCTTCCGGGCACCGCGTTCGTCGAGATGGTGCTGCGGGCAGCGGCCGAAATCGGCCTCGACAAGGTCGAGGAGCTGACCCTGGAGGCTCCGCTGATCCTGCCCGAGCGCGGCGCGACGCAGATCCAGGTCACGGTCGCGGCCGCGGACGAGGACGGCCGGCGAGAGCTGGCGGTCTACGCGCGCCCCGACGACTCCGGCGACGAGGCCGGCGACTGGGTCCGGCACGGCACCGGCATCGTCGCTGCCTACGACGGCGCCGCGGACGCCGAGCTCGGGCGGTTCATGGCGGAGTCGTGGCCGCCGCGCGGCGCGGAGCCGGTGGAGCTCGACTTCGCCTATGAGCGTCTCGGCGAGCAGGGGTTCGGCTACGGGCCGGTGTTCCAGGGCCTGCGCGCGGCCTGGCGCCGCGGCGACGAGTTCTTCTCCGAGGTTGCGCTCGACGACGCCCAGGTGACCGACGCCGCGCGCTTCGGGCTCCACCCGGCTCTGTTCGACTCGGCCCTCCACGGCGTGTCGCTCGACGCCATGGACAAGGGCACCCCCGCGCTCCCGTTCACGTGGGGCGGCGTGCGCATCCACGCCGCCGGCGCATCGTCGCTGCGGGTGCGCATCGCGCCGACCGGCGGCGAGCGCACCGTCAGCGTCATCGCGCTCGATCAGGCGGGCTCGCCGGTCGTGACCGTGGACCAGCTCGTCTCCCGCAACATCGACGCCGCTCAGATGGGTGCGGCGCGCGGGCCGCGCGAGGGCGCGCTCTACCGCGTCGAGTGGGTCGAGACGGCGCTGCCCTCGACAAACGGGTCCCCGCCGCGGCTGGCGGTGCTGGGCGAGCCGGTCGACGTCGGCGCGGAGCCGGAGCG
>DASVQK010000177.1:0-20270 GCA_036389105.1 Thermoleophilaceae bacterium | reverse complement strand
CTGCCGTCGGGCGGCTCCTCGGTGCCGTGAGCGCCGTAGCGCTCGCGCCAGCCCAGGCCGGGGTCGCCGGTGATCTTCTCCTGGAGCTTGATAATCCCGTAGGTGAGCGCCTCGGGGCGCGGCGGGCAGCCCGGCACGTAGACGTCGATCGGCAGGAACTTGTCGGCGCCGGCGACGAGCGCGTAGTTGTTGAACATCCCCGCGCTGGAGGCGCACGCGCCCATCGAGATCACCCACTTGGGCTCCAGCATCTGGTCGTAGATGCGGCGGATGACCGGCGCCATCTTGATCGACACGCGGCCGGACAGGATGATCATGTCCGCCTGCCGCGGGGAGGCGCGGAACACCTCCGCGCCGAAGCGCGCGGCGTCCATGCGCGGCGAGCCCACCACGCTGATCATCTCGATGGCGCAGCACGCCAGGCCGAAGGTGAGCGGCCAGGGCGCGTTGGCGCGGGCCCAGTTCTGCGCCTTCTCCAGGGTGGTCAGACCGATCCGCTCCTCCACGTAGCGCTCGAGGTCCTCGCCCTCCAGCTCGCCCCGCAGCATCTGCCGCGCGCGCAGCTGCTTGACGCGCAGGTCGTCGCCGTCCTGGGAGACCTTCTGGCGGATCACTTCCATTCGAGCGCGCCCCTGCGCCAGACGTAGGCGAACGCGACGAACAGGAGCACGATGAAGACGATCGTCTCCACCAGCGCGAAGGTGCCGAACTCCCTGAGTCCCACGGCCACCGGGTAGAGGAAGACCACCTCGATGTCGAACAGGATGAAGAGCATCGCGATCAGGTAGAAGCTGATCCCGAACCGGAAGCTGCTCGTGACCTCCGACGGCAGCCCGCACTCGTACGGCTGCGACTTGACCTTGCTGGGACGGCGCGGCCCGAGGACGGTGTTCAGGTAGGTGAACAGGCCGCCTACGCCCGTGCCCAGAGCGACGAAGACGAGGGCTGGCAGGTAGCTCTTCAGCATGGCGGCAGGCGAGGTTATACCCGCTTGTGACAACTTGCTACATAGTGCGAAAGGGCGCTTGGTGAGCGAAGTTCACATGGTTATCGGGATCGCGGTGCTCGCGTCGAACGCGCTGGCGGCGGCCTGGGGCGGCGCGGCGTGGGCGCGGCGCGATCCCTCGACCGTCTTCTGGTACCTGCTGCGCGCCGCCCAGGCGACGGTGGTGGCCGAGGCGGTGGTCGGCTCCGTGCTGCTGATCCAGGGCCGCGGCGTCGACGACCCGCTCCACTACGTCTACGGGATCGCCCCGCTCGTCATCTCGCTGGTCAGCGAGGGAGCGCGGATCGGCGCCGCCCAGGCCGAGCTGGCGGGCACGCCGGAGCCCCGCACGCTGGAGCGTCGCGAGCAGGTGCTGCTGGCCCGCCGGATCGTGCTGCGCGAGATCGGGGTGATGACGATCGGGACGCTGCTGATCGTCACGCTGTCGCTGCGGGCGATGACGACCGGCGGCTGAGGGCCCGGAAATGCAGCGTTAAGGGGGTGGGCCGCGGCGGCGCGGCGCCTCCGCGGGGCGAATCTCGCCACCTTCCTGACTTAAGGTCGCTATGCGACCTCAAAGCAGGACGGTGGAGCAGGAGCTGGCCCGGATTGCCAGCCCACAGCACGGCGTCGTGACACATGTCGAGCTGCTCGATCTCGGAATGTCGGATGCCGGGATACAGCGGCGCTTGCGCAAAGGCACCCTGATCCGCGTGCACCGGGGCGTCTACCGCGTCGGACACACCGCGCCGAGCGTCGAAGCGCGCTACCTGGCGGCGGTCAAGGCCTGCGGCGAGGGGGCGGTGCTGTCCGGGCGGAGCGCCGCCCACCTCTGGGCCCTCCTCAAGAGCTCGCCGTCGGAGGCGGTCGAGGTGACGGCACCGACCGAGCGGCGCGCCACGGGCATCCGCAGCAGGCGCCGGAAGCTCCACCGACGCGAGGTCACAAAGGTCGGCGTCATCCCGACCACCACCGTCCCGCGCACCTTGGTCGACCTGGCCGCCGAGCTGGCCGACGACGAGCTCGCCCGCGCCTGCCACGAGGCCGGCGTCCGCTACCGCACGGCACCGCGGCAGGTCGAGGCGATCCTGGCGCGCCGCCCGAACACCCCCGGCGCCGCAAGGCTCCGCGGCGTGATCAGCGGCGAGACGAAGGTCACCCTCAGCAAGCTCGAGTCCTCCTTCATTGCCCTCCTTGAGCAGCACAACCTGCCGCTCCCGCAGACCAACCGCCGCGCCGGCGCCCACCGGGTCGACTGCCGCTGGCCGGAGCACCATCTGACGGTCGAGCTCGACAGCTACCGCTTCCACAACTCGCGCCACGCCTGGGAGCAGGACCGCATCCGCGAGCGCGAGGCCCACGCGCGCGGCGACGAGCTGCGGCGCTACACCTACCGCGACGTCCTCGAGGACCCGCGCACCATGCTCAGCGAGCTGCGCGAGCTGCTGGGGCCCAGAGAGGAGGGGCGCTCCGACGCCGGATCTGATCGCCGCCGATGAGGACGGTCGCCGTGAAGCGTCAATGCTGCGGCCAGACCGTCCAGTCCGGCGCCGGAGCCACTCGGAGTTCGCGCTCCCGGACGCGTTTCCTTCCGTTATCTCCCGACGATCGACGGATCCGGGTCGGCGAACTCGTCGAACGCCACCGGAGTGCCGTCGCGCACCGTCCACGCGTGCACGAAGCCGTAGCTCGTCTCCGAACCCTCCAGCTTCCCGGTCGCCGTCCCGATCACGCAGACGCGGTCGCCCGACGCCACGAAGTCGCCCAGGTCGAGCGACAGCCCTTCCCACAGCGAGCCGAGCTTCTGGAAGAACTCGCCGACTCCGTCGCGGCCGTGAACGTGCATGCCGTGGGGCAGCACCTCCGGGACGTTCCAGTGGATGTCCTCGGCCAGGGCATCGAGAATCGCGGGTATGTCGCCGCGTCCGAACGAGTCGTACAGCTCCCGCACGCGGGCGACGTTGTCCTCCGACATCTCTCCTCCTCGATAGGGGCCGGCGCGATCATCTCACGCGTGAGCGGGGCCGTGGGAGGGCCGTCGTTAATATGCGCCGCCGTGTCGCCGACCCGGCTTCTCCTCGCCTTTCTGACGGCCGCGGCGGCGGTCCCGCTCGCGGGCTGCGGCGGCAAGATCGAGGTCCCCAAGCAGGACAAGGAGATGCGCCGGGGCGCCGTCCTCTTCAACGAGCGCTGCTCCGGATGCCACACGCTTGCCGCCGCCAACGCGCGCGGGTCGAAGCCGGAGGGCCAGGCCGCCGCGGGCGAGCGCACCAACGGGCCCAACTTCAACATCCGCAAGGAGAACCGCGACGACGTGCTGTTCGCCATCCGCAACGGCGGCTTCTCCGGCGCGATCATGCCCGCCAACATCGTGGTGGGGGACGACGCCCACGCGGTGGCGCTGTTCGTGGAGCGGTACGCCGGCAGGAAGGCTCCGCCGACCACCCAGAGCCCGCAGAAGACCACCCAGGGCGGCAAGTAGCGCCGGGGAGGGCCGCGTGCTCGACCTGAAGCTGGTCCGGGACGATCCGGACGGCGTGCGCGCCGCGCTCGGCCGGCGCAAGGTGGACGCGCCGATCGACGAGCTGCTGGAGCTGGACGCCCGCCGCCGCGCGCTCCTGCCGGAGCTCGAGGGGCTGCGGGCCGAGCAGAACCGCGCCAACCAGGCGATCGCCGAGGCCAAGCGCTCGGGCGGCGATGCGTCCGGCGCGATCGCGGAGATGCGCGAGGTGGCCGGGCGGGTGAAGGAGATGCAGGCGGAGGTGGCGACCGTGGACGAGCGCCTCGAGGCGCTGCGCGCCGGGCTGCCCAACCTGCCCGCCGCGTCCGCGCCCGCGGAGGACGAGGTCCTGCGCGAGGTGGGTGAGGCGGGCGCGAGCGGCCGCGACCACCTGGATCTGCTCGAAGGGATGGTGGACATGGAGGCCGGCGCGCGGCTCTCGGGCTCGCGGTTCGCTTACCTGCGCGGGCCCGTGGTCATGCTCGAGCTGGCGCTGGTCCGCTGGGCGATGGAGCTCGTGGGGGAGCACGGCTTCGAGCCGGTCATCCCGCCCGTCCTGGTCCGCGAGGAGGCGCTGTTCGGCACCGGCTTCCTGCCCGACACCGAGCAGCAGATCTACGAGCTGCCGCGGGACGAGCTCTACCTCACGGGCACCTCCGAGGTGGCGCTGGCGTTCATCCACGCCGGGCAGATCCTGGACGCCGGGGAGCTGCCGCGGCGCTACGCCGGCTTCTCCTCCTGCTTCCGCCGCGAGGCGGGCGCGGCCGGTAAGGACACGCGCGGCATCTTCCGCGTGCACCAGTTCGACAAGGTCGAGATGTTCGCGTTCGTGGAGCCCTCCGAGTCCGACGCCGAGCACGAGCGCCTCCTGGCCGTTCAGGAACAGATCCTCCAGGCGCTGGACATCCCCTACCGGGTGGTGAACATCGCCGCCTGGGACCTGGGCGCCTCGGCCGCCAAGAAGTACGACCTGGAGGCCTGGCTCCCGGGTCAGGAGCGCTACCGCGAGCTGACCTCCTGCTCGAACACGACCGACTACCAGGCGCGCCGCCTGAACGCGCGCTACCGCGCCGACGGGGGCTCGCCGCGCCAGCTGCACACGCTGAACGGCACGGCGGTGGCCGTGGGACGGACGATCGTCGCGCTCGCCGAGAACCACCAGCAGGAGGACGGGAGCGTGCGGGTGCCCGAGGTGCTGCACGCGTTCGGCGCTCCGCCGGTAATCGGCCCCGCCCGGTAGCGGTTTCACGCTGATCGAGCTCCTCGTCACGATCTTGATCGTCGGCATTCTGGCGGCCATAGCGCTGCGCCAGGGCGGCTGCCCGGCCAGCGGCGACTGGTAGTGGTAGTCGCTGGGATCTCCGCGCGTCCGCCCGCCGACGGCGCCGAGCTGCGAGAGTAGGCGGCCATGAAGCGGCACCCGTTCCGGACGGCGGTCGAGGCTCGCGACCTGACGGCGATGATCGAGACCCTCGGGCCCGACGTCACCTTCCACAGCCCGGTCACCTTCAAGCCATTCGAGGGGCGCGACACCGTCGGGGCCGTGCTGGGCGCTGTTCTCGAGGTGCTGGAGGACTTCCGCTACACGAAGGAGCTCGAGGGCGACGGCACGCTGGCGCTGGTGTTCGAGGCCAGGGTCGGCGACCGCGATGTCCAGGGGATCGACCTGCTGTCGCTCGACGCGGACGGCCTCGTCGAGGATCTGACCGTGATGGTGCGGCCGCTGTCGGCGACGCAGGCGCTCGCCGACGCCATGGGTCGGCGGCTGGGGGTCGCCGACCGCGAACCCGCCTGACCCGGCGGGGCTAACCTCCGCCCCGGAGGGGTGGCAGAGCGGTTGAATGCGACGGTCTTGAAAACCGTTAGGCCCCGTCCAGGGGTCTCGTGGGTTCGAATCCCACCCCCTCCGCTGAGCGACCACGCATCATCCGTGTCACGGCTCGCGCACTGTTGCGCGCTCGAGCGCGCGTGATGTGAGTCTCAGCCTCTGGGTCTTTTCGCCGACCGGCGCTGGATTCGAATGGGAATGTCTACGAAGCGCGCGACCGGCATCGGATCGGCCTCGAAGGAGACGATCACCCGCACCCGCAAGTCACGGGCGCGGCTGCCCGCCGAACGTACCAGCGTCTTCACAGCCTTGCGTGAGAGCCGGAACCGGATACGGACGTCGTGCCGACCGCGGCGCACCTCGAAGCGCTTGACTATCCGGGTGGAGCTCGCACGGGCGGAGCTCCTCGCCGCCGGGCCGATCCGTTTGCCCCGGGGCGATCTCCGTTTGCGCACCTCCTCTCGATACTCGTCGACGGTGAGGCGTAGCTGGGTGACAAAAAATCCCAGTCCCGGGTCGTCCGTGAGCAAGTAGATGAGTGATTCGAATCCAATCCCGTTGTAGTCCGGCGGCCCGACCCGTGCTTGAAGGTCTCGGAGATGGATGCTGGAGGCATAGCGCGAGATCTCCGGCGGAATCTTGGAGCTCCCGAGATACCTGAGGATCAGCCGATCGGCTCGGGTGACGAACGCCTTGGCGTTGAGGTCGCCGTAAGCAACGACCTGAGCCGGCGTGATCAGCGCGAGGGGCTGGAACTCGAATCCCCCGACCCTGACGCTGTATCCCCTGGCGAGGATTTGAACGTTTCTCCTGTAACCCGCTGCGACATCGCGGGCGATCTGCTTCAAGGTGTCAACCTTGGCCTTTCGCTTGGTCTCCAGGGTGGTCGTTCCCACGCAGTGTGGGCTCGGGCTTTGCGGCGGGCTCTGCGCCGCACGTAAACCGCTCGCCGACGAGGTGGCGAGCACCTTCGGGCAGTCAACCTTGACGTCGATCTCGCCGTTCCCGTCGACCGGGTTCAGGGGCGTGGCGTTGATCTTCCCGTCGAAGCGGCACTGCGGCAGCACCGTCTGAGACGGACCGCACAACACGACCGGGTTGTTCGCACCGGTGCATGCGGGGAGGATCGTGCCCGACTGCGGCCCGCATACCTGCGGGATCCGCGGCGGCGGCAGGGTGCACTGGGGGAGGATCGTCCCGAAGCCGCCGCACGCCACGATGTACGGACCCTGTCCCGCACAGGCCACGAGGATCGTGCCGGTCGGCCCGCAGACGGTCGGCAGGTTCACCGGGTGGTAGCACTGCGGGAAGATCGTCCCCGTCGGGCCGCACACCCCGGGCGGGCCGCTCGGGTTGGCACAGGTGACGAGCAGCGTCGTCGGGTCGGTGCACTCGGGCCGCGGTAGGGGATCGCCTCCCGGCGGCGGATCGCCTCCGCCCCCGGGCGGCGGGCAGCCGTTGTTGGAGGCGGGGCCGGGTTGTGAGGGGCAGACATCCGACGGGTCGGCCACGCCGTCCGCGTCGCCGTCGGATGGCGGTCCGCCTCCGCCGGGTCCTCCGCCACCGCCATCGAGTGAGTCGTTCAGGAGCACGGAGACTGTGTCCGATAACGCATTCGCGAGGGTGAGGTCCTGGGTGCCGTCGCCGTCGAGGTCGGCCGCCGCGACTGCGGAGGGTCCGTCGCCGACCGCGAATGCGGTCGGGGCCGCGTAGGTCCCGTCGCCGTTATTCGGGAGCACCGACACGGTGTCGCCGTTGAAGTTCGCGACCGCAAGGTCGCGGTCCGTATCGCCGTCGAGGTCGGCCGCCGCGAGCCCGTGGGGCCCGTCGCCCGCCGCGTATGTGATTCTCGCTGCGTAGGTCCCATTGCCATTGTTCTTGAGCACCGAGACCGTGTCCGCGCCCTCGTTTCCAAGGGCTAGGTCGCGGTCGGTGTCGCCGTCGAGGTCAGCCACGGCTATTGATTGGGCGAAGGCACCAACCGGATAGTCGATCTTGGCGGCGAAGGTTCCGTTGCCGTTGTTGAGAAGGATCGAGACCGTGTCCGCGTTTACGTTCGCGACCGCGAGGTCCTGGTCGCTGTCCCCGTCGAGATCGCCCACCGCGAGGGGGCGGGGGTCCCTGCCGGTGGTGTAGTCGACCTTCGCGGCGAAGGTCGCGTCGCCGTTGTTGAGGAGCACCGAGACCGAGCTTCCGAGGAAGTTCGCCGTGACGAGGTCGCGGTCGCTGTCGCCGTCGAGGCCCATCGCCACGACGGAGAAGGGGTCGTCCCCCACCGCGTAGTCCGTCTTGACGGCGAAGGTTCCGGCGCCGTTGTTCTTGAGGACCGACACGGTGTCGGCCGCGCCGTTCGGCGTGACGAGGTCCTGGTCGAGGTCCCCGTCGAGGTCGGCCGCCGTGATCGAGCGTGGCAGGTCGCCAGTCGTGTAGTTGACGTTCGCGGCGTAGGTCCCGTCGCCGTTGTTCAGCAGCACCGCGACAGCGTCGTTCGAAAAGTCCGCGGCGGCGATGTCCCGGTCGGCGTCGCCGTCGAGGTCAGCCACGACGACACCGCTGCTGCCCGCCGGGTAGTCGGTCTTGGGGCCGAATCCCGCGCGGGCCGGTGCGACGCCCAGCGCGAGTAACAATGCCGCGGCGACGACGCCGGGCCAGAGGCGCATGCCTCGAACCTATGCCCGAGTTCAGCGCGTGTCAATGCGCGTCATGCTGTATCGCGACACGGCCGATTACACGAAGCGAGCTGGCGCGCCCGCCGGTTCGAACCCGTTTGGCGTCGGCGGTGGGCAGCTCAGTCTCCGATATGGCGGTGCGCCTCGACCACAAGCCACCTGCCGTCCGGTGACCACTCCAGCGCGTCGACCTCCGTGAACGGCGGCTTCGAGGTGAAGCGCGCGAGAATGCGCCGGTCGCTACCGTCTGGTCGGCTCGCCCGGACGTCGATGTACTTCCCGTAGCGGCTCCGCAGCCACGCGATCCGTCTCGCGTCGCGGGTCCAGGCGAGGAAGAGGCTGCCGGTCGGACGGGCGCCCAGGACGCGTACATTTCCGCTCGTCGAGATCACCCGCAGCCGCGCGCCGCCGTACGGCGAGTAGTAGACACCGAGCCCGGAAGGTGCCCAGCCGGTGAGCCAGCCGTAGGCCTCCCTCAGAAGCACGCGGCTCTCGCCGCTGCCGTCGGTCCGAAGGAGCCGCCGCTCGGTCCCGTTGTCGTAGTAGGCCCAGCGGCCGTCTGGCGAAACGCCGTACCAGCGGTGTACGGAGCCCGCCAGCTTGCGCGCTGCGCCACCGCGACTCGGCACCGCCCAGAGGCTCTCGGAGACGCCGGTGTTCGGCCGCACGTGCACGTAGTAGACCGTCTCACCGTCGGGCGACCAACTCGGAGACCCTGCGTGGATCGCGAGTACGCGGCGGTGGCGCCCGTCGCGCGCCGACATCGTTACCACGCGGTAGCCGTATCGACCGGGCCCGGCCGTGTCCACAAATGCGAGCCTCCGGCCGTCCGGCGACCAGACGGGCGGCCCGACGTAGGCCTTGACCGAAAGCCTACGCAGCACGCGCCCACGTCGGTCGAGAATCTCAACGCCACCGCCGCCGCGCGTCGCGATTTCCCGCCCGTTTGGAGACCAGGCGGGAACCTGGTTTCCACGCTTTCCTCCAGTGAGACGCCTGACGCGACCCGAATGGTCGACCAGGAAGAGCTGCGATGAATAGCCGACTCGGTGCTGGCCTGGAGCGGACGCGGCCGCGCCGTCGGCGAGTGTGACCGGTACAAGAGACAGGGCCACTAGCGCCGCAGGTCTCCACGATGCCATTAGCCGCTACACATATCCGATGAAGGCTTCGCCGGCAACAAGACCCCGCCACCCCCTCCGAGACACCTCCACCTTTGCCCGCTCTCGGCGGCGTACGCCATTGCTAGACTCGGCCGCTCCGCGGGCCGGGAGGCCAGGGATCTTGTATCCGGTGGCGAACGTGTCGATACCGGTCAAATGTGCCCCGTCGGCCCCGGAACCTCGCCCAAGCTCGAGCGCTTGCGCTATCAGAGCGAACTATTGCGAGCGATCGTTGTTCCCTGGTTCAGGTCGCTGATCTTTCCGCTGATCCTGCTGCTCGCCAACCCGATCGCCACCGTGCTCCACCGACCCTTTTAGGGACGGTCGGCCGCTGAAGCAAGCGAGCACTCGGTGCGCTCCGATCGCGAGGCGGGCGGGTTACATGCACCGTGCGACGAGGTTCTGCAATCGGCTCGGTGGTGTTGCTTGCCCTGGTGCTCCCGGGCAGCGCGTACGCGGGGTCCATCTCGGGAAACGTCACCGACCAGATCAGCGGCAAGCCCGTCAAGGGCGTCAAGGTCGGCGCCGGCCCGGTGGGGTACGGGCTGCGCGACTACACCGAGACCGCGGTGGACGGGAGCTACCAGATCGACGATCTCGAGGCTGGGCGGTTCAACGTCTGCTTCCTGCCGGCCCCCGGCGTGAACCTGCTGAGGCAGTGCTGGCACGACTCGTCGCATCGCTTCTACGGTGAGGCGATCGACGTCCCGGCGGAGGGCCGGGTCACGGGCATCGACGCCGAGCTCGCTCCGGGTACCAGCATCGCCGGCCGCGTGACGGACTGGGACGGGAACCCGCTCGAGGGAGTGTGCGTCGCCGCCTGGACTCCGCAGAGCGGAGGCACCCGGCGCGCGGCTGACGCCGGCACGGACGAGCGCGGCGCCTACACGCTCACCGGCCTCACGCCCGGGGCGCCGCACGAGGTCGTCTTCGCTCCGGACGGCGGCGGCATGGCGGGCTGCTCGAATGCCCGGCTCTACCCGGGCTTCGCGAACCAGTGGTTCAACCTACGGCCCAACCAGGAATCCGCGGACGAGGTGACGGCGGCGCGCAGCGAGACGCGGGCCGGAGTGAACGGCATTCTCGGCCGGTCATCCACACCGCCCGCCGCCTCCACACCGGCCGCCCACGCACGCTGCACCGTCCCGCGGCTCAAGAACCGGACCTTCACGAGCGCGCGCACCCTGCTCGCCCGCGCAGGCTGCTCCACGCCGATGCCGGCCACCCGCCTCTCGCGCAGCTTCCGGCGCGGCCGGGTCATCAAGTCGCGGCCGGGCCCGCGCCAGCGCCTGCGCCGAGGGGCCAGGGTCAAGCTGGTCGTCAGCAAGGGCCACTAGCTGACCTGCCCAGACAGGTTGCGAACGAGATGAAGTAGGTCCGGGCCCGCCGAGAGGCTGTGGGTGTCAAAGCTCACGACCTTCTCGGAGGCCCGGAATGCAACACCGTAACGCCCGCCTCACACCGACCGGACGGCTCGAGCTCGTGAAGCTCGTCGTCGAGCACGACAAGACGTTCGAGCAGGCCGCGGCCTGCTCGAACGTGCGCTCGAAGTCGACCGTCTCGACCTGGGTGCGGCGCTGGCGCGCTGCCAGCGACGAGGAGCGTCGCACGCTCGCCTGTCTCGAGGACCGTTCCTCCCGACCCCACCGAAGCCCGCGCATGCTCGCCGCCGCCGAGCAGCAGCGGATCTGCGCCGAGCGCCGACGCACCGGCTGGGGGCCACGCCTGATCGCGTCGCTCGTCGGCCATCCCCACTCGACGGTCCACGCCGCCCTGAGGCGTCACGGCTGCTCGCGGCCGCCGCAGGCCCCCAGGGAGGCCGTCGTCCGCTACGAGTGGCCGTGCCCGGGCGATCTGCTGCACATGGACACGAAGCGCTCCGCGCGCTTCTCCCGCCCCGGCCACGCAGTCACCGGCGACCGTCACACGACGGGCGCCGAGATGCGCCAGCGGGTGGGCTACGAGTTCGCCCACTCGATCGTCGACGACCACTCGCGCTACGCGATCACCGAGTTGCACGGCGACGAGCGCGCCGACACCGTCGTCGGGTTCGTCGAGAGCGCCCTCGACGAGCTGGCCGCGATCGGCGTGCGGCCCAGGCGGATCCTCACCGACAACGCCTGGACCTACACGCACAACCGGGCGCTGGCTGAGCTGCTTGCCGAGCACGGCATCCGCCACCTGACGACGCGCAGCCGCCGGCCGCAGACCAACGGCAAGGTCGAGCGTTACCAGCAGACGCTCGGGCGCGAGTGGGGCCGCGGCCAGCGCTACCGCTCATCTGAGCACCGCGCCCGCGCCCTGCCACACTGGCTGCGCTACTACAACGAGCAGCGGCGCCACTCAGAGATCGGCGACCGGCCTCCGATCAGCCGCGTTCGGAACGTCCCTGGGCAGGACAGCTAGCCGGCAGTCCGGCGCGCCGCGCGCAGCCTCCGCATCCGGCGATGGAGCAGGGCCGCTACTTGTACGCGATCCCGGCGCTCGCCGGACCCGTCAGCGGCAGGATCTCGACCTGCTGGAAGCCCGCCTCCCGGCACCAGCCGGCGAAGTCGCTTCCGGTGTAGTCGAAGGCGTCGCCGAACTCGATCAGCATGTTGAGGGACATCATCAGGCCGAACGCGTTCTCCCGCCGGGCATCGTCGATGAGGTTCTCGATGACGATGAACGCGCCTCCTTCCGGGAGGGCCTCGTAGGCCGCCCCGATCAGGTGCATCTTGCGATCGAGGTTCCAGTCGTGCAGGATCAGGCCCATCGTGATGACGTCCGCGCGCGGGAGCGGGTCCGCGAAGAAGTCGCCCGACGCGACGGACACGCGGTCGGCCAGCCCGGCCGCGGCGATGGTCCTCTCGGCGATCGGCGCGACCACCGGGAGGTCGTAGCTCGTGCAGCGGAGATGCGGATGGCGCGCGGCCACGGTCATGCACAGCTGGCCGGTGGCGCCCCCGACGTCGCAGAGCGTCTCGTACCTGGAGAAGTCGAACTTCTCGGCCAGCGCGTGGAAGTTGCCCAGCGAGACGCCCTGCATCGCGGCCATGAACTGCTCGAGCCGCGCCGGCTCGCTGTAGAGCTCGTCGAACATCGGCTTGCCGGTGTGCTTGATCTCGTTCTGTGGCTCGCCGGTCCGCAGCGCCTGCGTGAGGTCGCCCCAGAACCGGTACAGGCGCGCGTTGGCCATTTCCAGGATTCCGCCGATGTAGGTGGGGCTCCGCTTGTCCAGGAACGCCGCGGTCTCGGCGGTGTTGCGATAGCGGCGGTTGGCCCCGTCGCCGTCCGCCTCCAGGAACCCCAGCGCTACGAGGGTGTCGAGGAAGTCGTCGATCGCCCGCGGGTGCAGGCCGAGCCGCTCGCCGATCTCCTCGCCGCTCATCGACCCGTCGCCGAGCTCGGTGAACAGCTCCAGCTCCACCGCCGACAGCACCGTCTTCGACGGCCAGAACCCCATGCCGACCTGCATGATGTGGGATGGATCGAGTTCCGCTCCCGGCATGCCCCTCTCCCTCCTGCTCGAAGCTGGGTTGACGCCGCGGACCGTACTGTCCTCGCGGTGCCGAGTCCAGACGCGCCGGACCTTGGCGCGTCGGGTCAGTAGCGAACGACGCTGGCGCCGCAGTGGCGCTGGAACGGATCGCGCGGCCTGGCGAACCCGCGCAGACCCTCGATGCACCAAGTCAGGCTGTCCTTTCGCGCGACCCTGCGGGGGTACGGGAAGGTCACCGTGGCCCGCGCCCGGCCGGGGCCGGTCTGGACGACGCGAGTGGTGCCCAGGCGCGGATGCTTGTGGCGCTTGTGGCGGAACAGGTAGATCGCTAGCCGCCGGCCCCCCACGCGGAAGTCGCTCCCCGCCGCCATCGAGATGCTCACGCGGAGCCGCGTCCGCCCACGGCGGTAGCGCCAGTTGGTGCGGGGATACGCGTAGATGTGGAGGGGCGCGGCCGCGGGGCCGCCGGGCAGCCTGACGCGGTAGCGCGTGTTGCGCTTCGGGCGCACCCGGAAGTAGACGGTTCCGTCGGCGGCCGTGCGACCGCGTGCGATCCGGTTGTACCTCCCGAACGGGTGGCGGTCCGCCTCCAGCTGGACCGTCTGCGGCCGCCCCGCTCGGAGCGCCGGCCCCAGGCCGCCGACGATGAGCACTCGCCTGCCCACCGTGACGTCCAAGGTCGACGCGGCCATGTCGATCCCCCGCGCGCTCGGCCGCAGGACCGGCGCGTAGCCGTGCAGAAGGGTGCCGGCCGTCGCGACCAGCACGCCGTGGCCCGCCGACATGCCCGGCAGGGGACCGCCGATCGAGCTGTAGGTGTTGCCCTTGAGCGGAGCCGACCACCGCAGGCGACCCGTTGTCCGGTCGAGTCCGACGAGCCTTCCCTTGGGGGTCGTCGCAAACACCGTCTCGCCGACGGCGATCGGACGCAGCGGAAACTCGTAGCTGCCCTTCTGCGTGAACGTCCACCGGATCGCGCCGGTGCCGAGGTCGATGGCGCGGACGGCTCCCTGCCCGGTGATGCCGAGGATGCCCAGATCGCCCGCGACGGCGTCCGGCGCGCCGCCCGGCAGCGTGCCCCGGTCGGCACCGGTCGCGGCGTCGTAGATCCACCCGGTCGCCGACCGGGTGAACAGCCGTCCACCGCTGAGGACGCCCGCCGTCCCGTTGCCGCACTGGGCATCCCGCTGCCTGTTCCAGGCCACTGTCCCGTCGGACTGACGCAGGGCCGCGGCGTTCCCGCACGCATCCGATACGAGCACCCGCTCGTCGTCGAGGGCGGGCATCGCCTCGTCGTCGATTCCGACCCCGCTCGACCAGCGCAGCGCGCCCGAGCTCGTGTCGAGCGCATAGACGGTCGACTGGTACGCACCGGAGGACCCGGCAACGACGAACGCGGTTCCGCCGCGCGCCACCGGAGCAGTCCAGACACTCAGGCTGGAGTCGGCCTGGCCCAGCTCCCGTGTCCAGAGCGGTCGGCCGTCGGACACCGCGAACGCTCGCGCCACGCCGTCGAAGTTCACCGAGACGACGCGGTCGCGGTCGATCGCGATGTGGGACGTGAAGTACGTGCCGGGTGTGGGTTGGCGCCAGATCTCCTTACCGGTCGCGGGGTCGAGGGCGACCACCTGAGATCCATACGGGCCGGAGCTGGGGTTCCGATTGGGAACGTTGATCAGCACCCGACCCTCGACTATCAGCGGCTGGCTCGGGGGCGCGTCGAAGTTCCGCGTCCACAGCCGGACGAGCGGTCCGAACACCGAGTCGTCGCTCGACGACTCGGTGTGCTGGGGGTTGCCGCGGTAGGACACCACGTCGCCCCTGCCCGGTCCCGGGCCCGGTGGCCGGTCCTGGCTCGGCGGGGCACTGGGCGGCGGGTTAGAGGGCGGCGCACCCTCCGGGGGCGGGAGGCCGGGGAGCGGCGGCAGCGATGGAAGCTGCGCCGCGACGGGGACCGGGGCCGCGAGGGGGACGAGCATGGCCGCGACGACCGCCACAGAGGCCAGCGCCCCTCGTCCCTCCCTCATCGCTCGGAGAGTACTGAGCAATCTGCCGCCTCCGCCTCGGCCGGTCGGCCGATTTTTCACCTCCGACGAGCAAGCGGCCCGAGGCTACCCTTGCCGCCCCGCTACGCCAGCGCGCGCTCCCAGCTCTGGCCCACCACCCGCGGGCCGAACCGGCTGTGCGGCTCCTCGTCCACGAGCTCGAAACCGGCACGCTCGTAGATCGGGCGCGCGTGCCGGAGCACGTCGTTGGTCCACAGCGTCATGCGCTCGTAGCCGGCCCGGCGCGCGAAGCGCAGGCACTCGTCCACCAGGCGGGCGCCCATGCCCAGTCCGCGGGCGCGCGGCTCCACTAGGAGCAGCCGCAGCCTGGCCAGCTCGTCGCTGTCCCGCACGCAGAAGACGCACCCCGCCGGCTCCCCGTCCAGCTCGGCGATCCAGGCCGCCTCGCGTCTCGGGTCGTGCGACTCGGCGAAGTCGGCCACGATCCGCGCCACCAGCGTCTCGAAGCGGTCGTCCCAGCCGTACTCGTCGGCGTAGGTCGAGCCGTGCGACTGGACCACCCAGCCCAGGTCGCCGGGCAGCGGCCGGCGCAGCACGTAGGAGGTCGCGTGCGGCCGTGCCTCGCGGTCGCCCAGCAGCTCCCGGATGGCGCCCATGGCGCCCACCAGGCGCCGCCGCTCGCGCTCGCCGAGCCCCTCCAGCAGGGCGCCGGCCTCACGGGCCGAGAGCCTGTCCAGCTTGGCGAAGGCCGACCGGCCGCGACGCGTGAGCGCGATCGTCTGCCGGCGTCCGTCGCTGGCCGAGCGGGCGCGCTTCACGAGCCCGTCGCCCTCGAGGCGGGTGAGGATCCGGCTGAGGTAGCCCGCGTCCAGCTCGAGCGTGCCGCGCAGCTCGGCCAGCTCGGTGGAGTCGCGCTGGGCCAGCTCGAACACCACCCGTGCCTCGGTGAGCGAGAAGGGGGTGTCGAACAGTCCGTCCCGCAGCAGGCCGATCACGTTGGTGTAGAAGCGGTTGAAGGCCCTGACGGCGGCGACCCTCTCCTCGTCCACGGTTGCCATCGTCAACAAGATACTTGACCGAGGCAAGCACCTGGAAGCCGCCTAGCGGCTGAAGGAGGAGCGCCGGCGGCGCAGCCGCAGGTGGCGGGCGCCGTCGCCCACGCGCTCGAGCGCGTCGAACTCCTCCAGCGCGTGGCCGGCTCCCACGGCCACGCACGTGAGCGGCGACTCCGCCAGGTGCACCGGCAGCTGCGTCTCGTCGCGCAGGAGGGCGTCGAAGCCGCGCAGGAGGGCGCCGCCCCCCGCCAGCACGATGCCGCGTTCCGACAGGTCCGCGGCCAGCTCGGGCGGCGTGCGCTCGAGCGTCTCCTTGACCGCCTCCACGATCGCGCGCAGCGGCTCGGCGCACGCCTGGCGCAGCTCCAGGCTCGACAGGCGCACCAGCTTCGGCAGTCCGGTCACCAGGTCGCGGCCGCGCACCTCCGCCTCGAGCTCGGGCTCGAGCGTCGTCGCCGAGCCGATCTCGAGCTTGAGGTTCTCCGCTGCCTGCTCGCCGATGGCCATCGTGTGCACACGCTTCATGTGGGCCGCGATCGCCTCGTCGAAGTCGTAGCCCCCGATGCGCAGCGACTGGGACACGACGATGCCGCCCAGCGCGATCACGGCCACCTCGCTGGTGCCGCCGCCCACGTCCACGACCATGCTGCCGGTCGCCTCGGCGATTGGGAGGTTGGCCCCGATCGCCGCGGCCATCGGCTCCTCGATCAGGTGCACCTGACGCGCGCCCGCGGACAGGCACGCCTCCTCCACGGCCCGCTTCTCCACGTCGGTCACGCCCGACGGTGCGCACATCACCACGCGCGAGCGCACCAGGCGGCGGCTCTGGACCCCGCGGATGAAATGGCGCAGCATCCGCTCGGTCACCTCGAAGTCCGCGATCACGCCGTGTCGCAGGGGGCGGATGGCCGAGATGTTGGCCGGGGTGCGGCCGATCATCCGCCTGGCCTCGTCGCCCACGGCCAGCACCTCGCCGCTGTCGTAGTCGATGGCCACCACCGACGGCTCCGAGAGCGCGATTCCGCGGCCGCGCTCGTAGACGAGCGTGTTGGCGGTGCCGAGGTCGATCGCGATGTCGCGGCCGCTCCCGCCGTTGGAGAGCAGTGCCATCGGGTGAGCATACGGGCCATGCGGCGGGCGCCCGGCGACGCGCTGGGTCAAAGCGGCCCACAGGGGCTACGCTTGGAGCAGCACCGCCCGGTGGGCTTCTCCGTTTCCCTTCGTCCCTCGCGTGGCCTGAACTTCAAGGGGGGCGAGATGGGAGGGCTCCATGCGAGCCCCGGAAGAATTGCTCACGGGCGAGGTCAGCGCCAAGATCTCGAACGCGGTCGTGAAGCTTCTGCACGAGTACACCGGTAGGGGTCCCACGAAGGCCAAGACGCATTTCGGCAGCGACATAGTCACCGTCGTGCTGGCCGACACCTTCACCCGCGCGGAGCGGAGCCTCATGGCAGCGGGCAACGGCAGGATGGTGCTGGACACGCGCAGGGAGTTCCAGAACGTGATGCGCGACGACTACACCGCGGCGGTCGAGGAGATCACGGGTCGCAACGTGATCGCGTTCATGAGCGACAGCCACGCCGACCCCGACCTGGCGGTGGAGGTCTTCGTGCTCGAGCCCGAGGAGGCGGACGCCCCGGTGGACGGCGACGGCCCGGCCCGATTAGTCCCGAAACCTGTGTGACAATTCGGCGCTTACTACGCGCCCACTCCACCGCGCCGCGCGGCACGCCACCAGCGCCTGCCTGCACGGCGGGCGGGGTCGCGTCAGGCGGGCTGGCGTTCCAGCGGGCGCTCGGCCACGGGCAGCGGCGCCCGCGCCTGACGCACCCGGACGCCGCGCTTGGGCACCATCGTGATGCCGCGTCGCTGGATCGGGTCCCCGTCCGCGGCGAGCGCCCGAAGGTCGGTGCGCTCCAGCACCTCCCGGATCACCACGCGCATCTCGAACAGCGCGAAGCTGGCCCCGATGCAGCGCCGCACTCCGCCGCCGAACGGGATCCACGTGTAGGTGTCCGGCGGCTCGTCCTCCAGGAAGCGCTCGGGCCGGAACTCCTGCGCGCTCGGGAAGTGGTCGTTATCGCGGTGCACCACCGCGATCGACGGGTTGATCTCAATGCCGGGCGGTATCGAGTACCCGTTCAGCTGGAAGGGCTCGCCGCGCACCACCCGGCCGATGCCCGGGATCACCGGACGGATGCGGAGCGTCTCCTTCACGACCGCGTCCAGGTAGTCGTCGCCGTCGGGCAGCGAGTCGCGCAGCTTCGTCAGGACACGGTCGTCGTGCAGGAGCAGGTCGAACGCCCAGGCCAGCCCCGTGGCCGTGGTCTCGTGCCCGGCCACGAGCAGCGTGAGCAGCTCGTCGCGCACCTCGTGGTCGGTCATCGGCTGCCCGTCCTCGTCGCGAGCGAGCAGCAGCGTGGAGAAGATGTCCTCGCGCTCCTCCAGGTCCGGCACCTGCCGGCGGCGCGCGATCTCGTCGAAGATCAGCTCGTCCACCCGCCGGCGCTGAGCCTCGAAGTCGCCGAGCCGGTCGGTCCGGCGCTGTGCCAGCGACAGCGTGAGCACGAGCACGCCCAGCGGGCGCGAGATCGGCTGGAGCATCTCGCGCAGCGCGCGGCGCAGGTCGTCGAAGCGCTTGCCCTCCTCCACGCCGAAGACGGCGCGCATGATCACGTCCAGCGTCAGCGCCTGCATCGCCGGCCTCAGCTCGAACTCGCGGCCCACCGGCCAGGAGTCGATCTCGCGGTCGGCGGCCTCGCGCATGATCGACTCGTACGCGCGCATCCGCTGGCCGTGGAAGGCGGGCAGCATCAGGCGCCGGTGGCGCAGGTGCTCGGCGCCGTCCAGCAGGAGCACCGAGCGCTCGCCCAGCACCGGGCCGAGCAGGGAGTTGGCCTCGCCGGCGCGGAGCTGCTCGGGCGAGCCCTGGAAGACCTGCTTGACGACCTCGGGGTCGAAGACCATCACGAACCGCGGGTCGAACAGCGTGCTGAAGGTGACCACGTCGCCGTAGCGGCGCCGGCAGGCCGCGAGGAACTGCGCCGGCCGAACGATGAACCCGAGGGTCTGCGCGAACCGCGGCAGCCGCGGACCGGGCGGGAACGGGGACGTGCTCGTGGCCGCCATCCGCACGCGATGGTGGCAGACCGCGCCCGCCGATGGGTGACGGGGGGCACACGCCGGGCGCGCGTGCCGGCCCGCGGCGGTTAGCGACGGCCGTCTCGGGTAACTCCCGGTCCATGATCGACGACAACGACACAACCCAGCAGACCCCGGAAGACGACGGCCCGCAGGTGCACACGAGCGCCGAGGAGGGGCACCCGGCCGGCGAGGGCGAGCGCTCCGACCGCGACATGGGCGGGCCCACGAGCCCCGACGACGCGCCGGACGAGGACGTGGAGGGCGGCGGCCCGAGCAAGACGCCCGAGGACGACAAGGGCTTCGACTCGCACGAGTAGGCGCACCGCGGCGCGGGCACTGCTCGGCGCGCCCGTTCGGGCGCGCCGCGGCCGACGTGCCCCGCTAGCTCTTCGTCTTGGCCTTGGAGCGCCCGCCGCCGCGTGACGACGGCTTCTTCTTGCCGGACGAGCCGCCGCCGTTCGCGCTCGCGCTCTTCTTGCGCGGGCGCGAGGCGGGCTTGCCGTCCCCGCCGCCCTTCTTGGCGGCGGCCAGGCTGGCCTCGAGCGCGGCCATCAGGTCCGGAACCTTCTCAGGCTCCTCGACCGGCTGGAGCACTATCTCCTCGCCCTCCGCCTTGCGCTCGATCAGGTCGAGCACGGCCTCGCGGTAGGTGTCGCGGTACTTCTCGGGGTCGAACTCGGCGGTCAGGCTGTCGATCAGCTGCCGCGCCATGTCCACCTCGCGCTTGGCGGTGTCGACGTCGTCGCCGGGGGCGTCGTCGAACGACTCGGGGTCCACCACCTCGTCGGCGAAGTTCATCGTGGCCATCGCGATCACCTCGCCGAGCGGCCGGAGCGCCACCAGCTGCTCCTTGGTCCGGATGACGACGCGGGCGATCGCGACCTTGTTGGCGTCCTTCATCGCGCTGACGAGCAGCTTGTAGGGCTTGGCCGCGCCCTGTCCCGGCAGCAGGTAGTACGGGTGGTCGTAGTAGAGCGGGTCGATCTCGTCGAGGTCCACGAACTCCTCGATGTCGATCGTCTTCGTCTTCTTCGGGTCGAGGGCCTCGAGCTCCTCCGGGCTCACGATCACGTAGCGGTCCGGGCTGATCTCGTAGCCCTTCACGATGTCCTCCCACGGCACCTCCTCGCCGTCGGCGGGGCATACGCGCTTCTGCTGGATGCGCACGCCGTCGGGCTCGTGGAGCTGGTGGAAGCGGACCGTCTTCTTCGAGACAGCGCTGTAGAGCTTGACCGGGACGTTGACCAGCCCGAAGCTGATCGCGCCGGTCCATATCGATCGGGGCATGCCCAATAGTTTCCCGCAAACGCGCGAACTCATCGCCGATGACAGCGAGATTGCGCGGACCCGCTCGACAAATGACCCAACCTCGCCGGGACTAGCAACGTTTTATTAGGGGAACAACGAAGCAGGGCATACCCCTGCCCCCCCTGTGGACA
>DASVQK010000176.1:0-4036 GCA_036389105.1 Thermoleophilaceae bacterium | reverse complement strand
GCGTCGCCGAGCGCGTCGCCGCCCGGCAGGGTCGCGTCGGAGTTCTGCTGATCGGCGTTCGGGGTGAGCGAGCAGTTGTCGGCGTCGTCCGCGTCCCCGTCCGCGTCGTCATCGGTGTCGCAGGCGTCGCCGAGCGCGTCGCCGCCCGGCAGGTTCGCGTCGGTGTTGGCTTGGCCCGTGTTGTGAGCCAGCGAGCAGTTGTCCGACGGGTCCACGCGGCCGTCGTTGTCGTCGTCGGTGTCGCACGCGTCGCCCTCGTCGTCGCCGTCGGCGTTCGCCTGGCCCGCGTTGGACAGGGTCTGGCAGTTGTCCGACCCGTCGCCCCTGCCGTCGTTGTCGTCGTCGGCGTCACAGGCGTCGCCCTGCGTGTCGCCGTCGCTGTTCGGCTGCCCCGGGTTCCCCGCCCCCGGACAGTTGTCAGCCGAGTCCGGCTTGCCGTCCCCGTCCGCGTCCGGCGGCGGGGGCGGCGGCGGGTGGGAGGTCGAGTCGGTCGGGCTGGTGCCCGCCTTGTCCTCCTGACCGTCGGAGTAGCCGTCGCCGTCGGAGTCCTTCTTCTTCGGGTTCGTCTTGAGCTTGAACTCGCGGAGGTTGCTCAGCCCGTCCTTGTCCTTGTCCTTCTTGGCGTCCTTCCTGCTCTTCGGGCTCAGCCCGAACCTCTTCTCCCACGAGTCGGGCAGCCCGTCCTTGTCCTTGTCGCCCTTCTTGCTCGCCTTGTTCTTCTTCTTCGCGGGCGGCCTGTCGGGCTTCAGCCGGATGGTGCCCTCGGTGACCTTCGCCTGGACCGGCACGCCGGGGTTGGCCCGCGCGTCGGCCTTGGGATCGTCCTTCGCGTCCGCGCTCACGTGCGCCGCCAGGGTCTTGGCCTGCTGCACCAGCTTGACGTTGGCCGAAGAGACCTTCATCTCGACGCTGGCGCTGGTGGCGGGCTGAACGTCGAAGGCGGCGGCGCCCAGCACGGTCTTCCTACCCTTCAGCGAGGCGTCGACGCTCAGGGCGCCCTTGCAGCGCCCGTAGCTCGGCCCCGGGCAGGTCACGCGGACCTTCGCCAGCCCGGTCGCGGTCCTGAGCGTCACGTCCTGGTCGGGCTGGATCGTCAGGCCCTGGAAGATGTGCTGCATGTAGCCGCCGGGGCAGATGTCGGTCGCGTCCGGGCCGGTGGCGAGCGTCGAGCGCATCAGCAGCTCCTCGGACGCGTTGATCTGCTGGGGTGCCCACTGGGACCCCACGTTCGTGCCGTTGTCGGCGGAGTAGAAGGCGGTGCTGGACTCCGGTGTCCGGCTGAAGACCTGAACCGGCATGCCGTCAAAGCTGCCCCAGCGCCACTCGTGGCCGCCGATGTCGTTGAAGTCGACGTAGTCGCCCCTGTGCACGCAGAGGTTGACCGGCTTGTAGGTGCTCACCTGCTGAGGGTCGCCGCCCACCGGCAGCAGGAAGCCGGCCGAGCTGAGCTCCACCTTCACCACCTGACCGCCCACCGGGTGCAGCACCTGGAAGTGGAAGAGCGGGTTGGGCTGCTGGGCTCCCGACGGATCCGCCAGGACGATGCCCTTGACCTGGACCGTGGTGACCTGGCCGTCGGCCAGGCATCACGGCGCGGCTCGGATCGCCGTCGATCGACAGGTTCCAGAACGCGGAGTCGGCGCCGTGATCCTCCTCCAGGTTCGCGGGCTTCGACAGGTCGCTGCCGAGGGACACGACGGCGCCTTGGCCGGCCGCTGGCAGCGCGAGCAGGCAACACACCCCCAGCAGCGGGGCGGCAGCACGCCCGCGGCGGCCCAGGCCGCGGATGAGCTGGGCTGAGGATGGCATGCGCATTCGCGAGCCCGACGGACCTCTGACGTCTGCCCGTCAGAGCAGGCCCCACCCTAGTCGAACGGCGGCAGGCCGCCGCGAATCCCGCAACTTGCGGGGCCTTTCCTGGTTCAAGACCCCTTGACCACCGCCATGCGCAAACCCCATCGCGCGTTCCGCCCGCGCCCGGCCGTGGCGTCCGCCGCCGTCGCCGTGGCGGCCCTGGCGCTGGCGCCCGCCGCCGCGCGGGCCCAGGGCGCTCCGGCGGCCCCGGCGCCCCGCATCAAGGCCGTCCGCTGCTACTCGGGCTGCCTGAGCAAGCGCACGGTGGTGGCCGGCGGCCGCGTGGAGATCCGCGGCCGGGGCCTCGCGGCCGGCATGCGGGCGGTGTTCCCCGTCAGGGCCGCCGGGGTGGCGGCCGCGCGATCGGCCAAGACGCGCGCCACCAGGCGGGGCACCCTGATCGCGCGGGTGCCGCGCGACGCCCGCACCGGCAAGCTGTTCGTCCAGGTCCCCGACGGAGCGCGCTCGAACGGAGCCAAGGTCAAGGTCGCGCGCGGGACCGCCAGCGGCGCCCGGCCCAGGGGCAACACACCGTTCGACGGCAACGGGATGTGGATCTGGTACGTCAGCAAGTCCAGCGGCGGCGACCTCCAGTCGATCGTGGCCATGGCCAGGGCCCACGACGTCGGCACCGTCTTCGTCAAGAGCGGCGACGGCAGCAGCTACTGGGACCAGTTCTCCCCGGAGCTCGTCTCCGCCCTGAAGGCCGGCGGTCTGGACGTGTGCGCGTGGCAGTTCGTGTACGGCAACAGCCCCGCCACGGAGGCCTCGCTCGCGGCGAAGGCCGTGCGGACCGGGGCCGACTGCTTCGTGATCGACGCCGAGGGCCAGTACGAGCGCAAGTACTCGCAGGCCGGCACCTACGTCAGCCGGCTGCGCGCGGCGGTGGGGCCCGACTACCCGATTGGCCTGGCGGGCTTCCCCTACGTGGACTACCACCCTTCGTTCCCCTACTCGGTCTTCCTCGGGCCTGCCGGCGCCCAGTACAACGTGCCGCAGGCGTACTGGAAGGACATCGGCGGCAGCGTGGACGCGGTGCTCGCGCACACCTACCGCTTCAACCGCCCGTACGGCAGGCCGATCTTCCCGCTCGGACAGCTCTACCAGAGCCCGTCGTCGCGGGACATCAAGCGGTTCCGCCAGGTGGCCGCGGCCCAGGGGTCGACGGGCGTCAGCTGGTGGGACTGGCAGGAGGCATCCGCCAAGAGCTGGGACGCCGTGGGCGGCCCGCTCGGCCCGTTCGCCGGGCCGCCCCCGCCCACGGACTACGCGCTCCTGGCCAAGGGCAGCAAGGGCGACCTCGTGCTGTGGGCCCAGGAGCACCTGCGCGCGGCCGGCCAGGCGCCGCCGGTGGACGGCGGGTTCGACGCCGCCACCCAGGACGCGGTGGTCAGCTTCCAGGCCGCCTCGGGCCTGCCGCCGACCGGCCAGGTCGACACGGCCACCTGGGACGCCCTCCTGCGCTACTCCCCCGGCTCGACCGCCCCCGCCAAGCGCGTCGGCAAGGCCGGTGGATCCACCGCGCCGGCCAAGCGCGCCGAGATCTCGCCGCCCGGCGAGCGCTAGCACGCCCCGCGGGAGACCGCCGCGAGCTAGCCGTCGCGGACCAGGTCCAGGACGCCGCGCACGCCGGTGGAGCGGTTCACGCGCAGGCGCGGGATCGCGAACGGCGCCGTGGACGACACGCTGCTGCCGGGCTGGGTGGTGACCGCCATCAGGAAGCCGGCGCGGCGGACGGCGCCGATCGTGCGCTCGTCGAACGCGCCGGCCGGGTAGGCGAACCAGTAGACCGGATGGCCGAGGATCCGCCGGAGGTCGCGGGCCGAGCCGGACACCTCGGCGCGCAGCCCTTCGGCCGCCAGCGACGGCAGGTCGGGATGCGTGCGCGTGTGCGCGCCCACGTCCATGCCGGCCCGCTCGAGCGAGCGGATCTGGCGCGCGCTGAGAAAGCCTGCCTCGTGCGTGCGGCCCGTGATCACGTAGAAGGTGGCGACCATCCGCAGCCGCCGCAGCACCGGCAGGATCTCGGTCACGTCGTCCACGTAGCCGTCGTCCACCGACACGATCACCGGCCGGCGCGGCAGGGCCGCCGCGCGGTAGACGGCGTCGAAGAGCTGGCGTTGGGTGATCGTCCGGTAGCCGGCCCGCAGCAGAGCCCGCATCTGACGCCTGAACTCCGCGG
>DASVQK010000175.1:0-7504 GCA_036389105.1 Thermoleophilaceae bacterium | reverse complement strand
CTCGAACGCGTACGGCGTCCGCCAGCCGTACGTGAAGTAGCGGCTGCGCATGCTCTCGTCGCGCTGGGGCTGGTAGCGGGCGCGGAGCGTCGCGGCCGCGTCCGGATCGGGCGGCTTCGCGCTGCCGGTGAACGCGCCGCGGCGGCCGCGGCCGGTCGCGCGGACGCGGAGCGTGGGGCGCTCGGCGGCCAGCAGCGCCGTTCCCAGGCGGCCCGCGCCGGCCGCCTGCCTCGCCGCGTCCAGGAACGCCCGGGCCTGGAGCGCGAAGTCGCGGTTCGCCAGTCCGGCCAGCCGCGCCCCCGCGGCCGCGGCCAGCGACAGCTCGGTGTCCAGGCGGCGCCGCGCGCGGCCCCAGTCCGGCCGTGTGCCGTACGCCTTCAGGAACGCGCGGTTGAGACGCACGAACGTGGGCGCCTCGAGCAGGTCGAGCTTGGTGGACCAGCTGGTCTCGGCCCACGCCCGCAGCGAGGCCCGCACCGCCTTCCGCGCGCGGCCGCGGCCGGCCAGCTCCGCGACGGCGCGCAGCCACGAGGCGCGGCGCCTGTAGCGCGCGGGGTTGCGCATCCAGTCGCCCGCCGTGGCCAGCGGCAGCATGTTCAGGTCGGCCTCGTTCATCGGGTTCAGGAAGAACCCGCCCACCGCGCCGGCCACGTCGGCGCGCCGCAGGTACGGGCCCAGGAAGATGCGCGCCGTGCCGAGCGGGGTGGCGTTACCGGCCGTGTCGTCGTCGGTCCAGTTGTCCCACACCAGCGGACGGCGCCCGATCAGCTTGCCGTAGGCGGCGGCGTCGGCCGGAGCGAACTCGTGCGAGGGCACCTGGTTGCCCGTCCACATCACCTCCACCTCTGGGCGCAGCGTGGCGCGCAGACCCTGGAGGTAGGCGGTGTCGGCGGTGCCCGAGTAGTCGGCGCCCACGGTCAGCAGGCGCGCGCCGGGCGTGCGCGCTCCGAGCGCGGCCAGCAGGCGGGACAGGAAGTCCCCGTTCGCGCGCCCGAACGCCTGGTCGCCCGCCCCGTAGGCCGCCAGGTCCTCGGGGTGGGTCAGCGTCTTGGTCACGTCGTCGAAGCTGATCATGAAGGTGCGCGCGCCCGCCCGCCTGAACGGCTCGAGCTTGTCGAGCACGGCTCGCAGGTCGTCCGGGCACGAGAAGCAGAGGTCGCGGCTCGGCGGGCTGCGCGGCGCCGCCGGGGTGGGGATGAGCGGCAGCGCCGGGCTGAGGTTGGGGATCCACTCGATGCCGTGCGCGCGGGCGAAGCGAATCTCCGCGTCGAACTCGGCCTGCTGCGCCGCGGGGTACGGGTCGCGCCAGTTGGTGCGCTGGTAGAGGTCGTCCTTGGGCGCGTGCACGTACGCGTTGAAGCCGTGCCGCGGGAACCAGCGCAGGACGCGATCCCGAGCCGCGTGGTCCCAGGTGGGCCCGTAGGCGCCCTCGACCACCGCGCGCCAGGCGAACGGCGAGCGGGCCTGGGCGACGGCTGGTGCGGCGGTGGCGATCGCCGTGGCCGCCGCACAGGCCGCGGCCGCCGCGAGCGCGAGGCGTCTCATGGCCGGAGGCCGCGCGCCTTCGGGCCGGCGGCCAGCTCGTGACGCACCAGCTGGTGGGCGCGCTCCGCCCAGTCGCACAGGAGCGGGCGCGTGTCGCGCGGGTCGATTATCTCCTCCACGCCGAAGCGCTCGGCCGTGCGGAACGGCGAGCGGACGGCGTCCAGCCGCTCCTGGATCTCGGCGCGCAGGGCCACCGGGTCCTCGGCGGCCTCGAGGTCGCGCCTGTAGGCGGCCTCGATGCCGCCCTCCAGCGGCAGCGATCCCCACTCTCCCGACGGCCACGCGTAGCGCAGGTTGAGCGCGGCGTGGTTGCCGTGCCCCGCGCCCGCCACGCCGTAGACCTTGCGGACCAGGACCGACACCCAGGGCACCGTCGCCTGGTAGCCGGCGAACAGGGCGCGCGCGCCGCGTCGGATGGTGTTCTGCCGCTCGGCGTGCGTGCCGATCACGAAGCCGGGCTGGTCGACCAGGTTCACGACGGGCAGGTGGAACTGGTCGCACAGGTCCACCATCCGCACGAGCTTGTCGGACGCATCGCCCGTCAGGCCGCCCGCGTAGTGGTTCGGGTCGGAGGCCAGCACCCCGACCGGACGGCCGTCCAGGCGCGCGAGCGCGGTGACGAGCGAGCGGCCGAAGCGCGCGCCCAGCTCGAACACCGATCCGGAGTCGAAGACGAGGTCCAGGATGCGCCTGACCCGGTACGGCCGGCGCCGGTCGCGCGGCACGATCGACACGAGCTCCTCCTCGCGCCGGTCCGCCGGGTCGGCCGCGGTGGCGCACGGCGGCGCCTCCCAGACGCTCTCCGGCATGTACGACAGGAAGCGGCGCAGCTGGTCGAGGGCATCGTCCTCGTCGCCCGCCTCGTTGTCGATCGCGCCGGCCTGCGTCTGGATGCGCGCGCCGCCCAGCTCCTCCTTGTCGGGCGTCTCGCCCATCGCGGCGGCCACCACAGGCGGCCCCGCCACGAACATCTGCGCGGTCCCGCGCACGATCGTCGAGAAGTGCGACGAGGCCACGCGGGCCGCGCCCAGTCCCGCGACCGGGCCGAGCGCCGCGGCGGCCACCGGGACCAGCGACATGTTCTCCACCACCAGCTCCCAGCCCGGCACGAACGGCACGTACGTGAACCCCATCGTCTCGAGCGACTTGACGCTGCCGCCCCCGCCGGTGCCGTCCACCAGGCGCACGATCGGCATGCGCAGGTCGTGCGCCATCCGCTCGGCGAAGACCATCTTCTGCCAGATGGCGGCGTCGGCGGCGCCGCCGCGCACGGTGAAGTCGTCGCCCTGCACCACCGCGCGGCGGCCGTCGATCCGGCCCTGGCCCACCACCATGTTGGCCGGCAGGAACGCTGTCAGCTCGGCGTCGCCGTCGTACTCGGCCTTGCCGGCGATCGCGCCGGTCTCGTGGAAGGTGCCGTCGTCGAACAGCCGCTCGATCCGCTCGCGCACCGTCAGCCGGCCGCTCGCGTGCTGCCGGGCCACCCGCTCCTCGCCGCCCATCCGCCGCGCCAGCTCCTCGCGGCGGCGCAGCTCCTCGAGCTCGGGCTCCCAGGTCACGGGCGGGAGGGTATTGCCGTACCAAGAGAAAGGGGTCCGCTCCGCGGACCCCTTTCAAGTGCATAGGAACTGGCCCGACTCCCCTGGCGTCTTGCCTCGGACGGGAGAACCCGCCGTAAGAGTCTTAGACCTATCTCGGCAGCGACCGAGACGGTCTTTAGCGTCTTGTTACCAAGCTGCGGCCGTGCCTAAACATCGGCGCCCGGAAGCGGCGCCCCGCCGCCGGCCGCCCAGGAGTAGCTTTCAGCGCCGGTATGGGGGAGAACGGCGGAGCGAACGGTCGCGATCCGCGCGTGCTGGCGATCGACGCCGGGGGCACGATGACCGACACGTTCATCGTCGACTCGGCTGGGGACTTCGTGGTCGGCAAGGCGCAGACCACCCCCGACGACGAGTCGCGCGGGTTCATGGAGTCCGCGCTGGACGCCCTCGGCTACTGGGACCTGCGCCCGGAGGACGCGCTGCCGTCGATGGTGTCCGGCATCTACTCGGGCACGGCGATGCTCAACCGCCTGCTCGAGCGCAAGGGCCGCAAGGTGGGCGTCATCGTGACCGGCGGCATCGAGGACGCGCTGCGGCTGGAGCGCGGCATCCAGACCTACCTGGGCTACCCGTACTCCGACCGCCTGCACGTGGCTACCCACTTCCACAACGAGCCGCTGGTGCCGCGCGATCGCGTGAAGGGCGTGCGCGAGCGCATCGACATGTTCGGCGAGGTGGCGATCCCGCTGTACGAGGACGAGGCGTGCCGCGCGCTGGAGGAGCTCCGCGACGCGGGCGTGGAGGGGATCGTCGTCAACCTGCTCTACAGCTACCGCAACTCGGAGCACGAGGACCGGATCCGCGAGCTGGCGGCGGAGCTGGCGCCGGGCGTCCCGGTGTTCCTGAGCAGCGAGCTGTACCCGATGCGGCGGGACTTCCCGCGGCTCAACTCGACGCTGATCGAGGCGTACGCCGCCGAGCCCTCGCGCGAGCAGCTCCAGCGCGTGCGCGACGCGTCGCGCGAGGCCGGCGCCAAGTTCGACCTGCGGATCATGGCCGCGCACGGCGGACCGATCTCGATCGACGCGCGCGAGCTCGCGCGCACGCTGATCTCCGGGCCGATCGGCGGCGTGATCGGCGCGCGCTATCTGGCCGAGCGCACGAACGGATCGTTCGGCGGCGCCAGGAACATCGTGTGCACGGACATCGGCGGCACGAGCTTCGACATCGCCCTGATCACCGACGGCGAGTTCGCCATCCGCCAGATCCCGGACATCGGACGCTTCATCCTCAACCTGCCGCTGGTGCAGGTCGACTCGATCGGCGCCGGCACCGGCTCGTTCGTGCGGATCGACCCGAACTCGCGCCGGCCCGAGCTGGGCCCCGACTCGGCGGGCGCCGCGATCGGGGTGTCGTGGGCCGAGGGCGGCCTGGAGACGCCGTCGGTCACCGACCTCAACCTGGTCCTGGGGCGTGTGAACCCCGACTACTTCCTGGGCGGCGAGGTGAAGCTGGACACCGAGCGGGCGCGGGCGGCGATCGACGAGCAGATCGCGCGGCCGCTCGGCCTGTCCGTGGAGGAGGCGGCCGCGGGCGTGATCGACCTGTTCGACGAGACGCTCAAGTACCAGGCCGTGGCGCAGGTGCTGGGCAAGGGCTACTCGCCGGTGGACTACTCGCTGCTCTGCTACGGCGGCGGCGGGCCGCTGCACGTGGCCGGCTACACACGCGACGTGGCCTACCGCGACGTGCTGGTCCCCGCCTGGGCGGCGGGTTTCTCGGCGTTCGGCTGCGCGTGCGGCGACTTCGAGTACCGCTACGACCTGACGCTGGACATGCCGATCGAGCCCACCGCCGACGACGACCAGAAGGCCGGGATCGCGATGTTCGTGGACGGCGGCTGGCAGATGCTGCGCGAGCGCGTGGTGGACGAGTTCGCCAAGTCGGGCGTGGGGGAGGACCAGATCGCCTGGAAGCAGTACGTGCGCATGCAGTACTACGGCCAGCTGAACGACCTCGAGATCCTGTCGCCGCACGACGAGCTGTCGGAGGGGTCGCACGTCGACGACCTGATCGCGGCGTTCGAGGACGCGTACGCGAAGCTGTACGCGCGCTCGGCCCGCTCGCCCGAGCTGGGCTACCTGATCACGAACGTCGTGGTGACGGGCGCGGTGGCGGTCGAGAAGCCGGCGCTGCCAGACGAGGACGAGGTGGACGGCGGCGAGCCGCCCGCGAAGGGCTCCCGCGGCGTGTGGTGGAGCGGCGGCTTCGAGGAGACCGCGATCTTCGAGCAGGACGACGTGCGCGCCGGGCACTCGATCGACGGCCCGGCGATCGTGGAGTCGCCGGCCGACACGTTCGCGATCCCGCCCGGCCGGGCGGCGCGGATGGACCGCCAGCGGATCTGGCACCTGTCGGGGGGCGGCGGGGTATGAGGCGGCGCTGGATCGTCTTCGGGGGCGCGGGCGTGGCCGTGCTCCTCGTGGCCGGAGCCGCGATCTTCTACTTCGCCGCACTTCCCGGAATCCTCGTTGACGACTACAGGGACCGGGCCCGGCCCGAGCACCGCAAGGTCGAGACCGCCATGGGCCGCGTCTATCGGACGTTCTCGGCCAAGACGTTCGGCGTGTCCTCGCGCGACATCGACAAGGCCAAGACGCCGGACCAGTACGTGCGCGCCCTACACCGGGCCGTCGCGCGCGAGCGCCGGCAGCTGAAACCGCCTCGCGCAGCCGCGCGCCACGCGCGCAACGTCTTGCGTGGCGTCGACCGCGAGGCGCTGCTCGAGGTAGCGGACCCGCCGGCCCTTCATGGGGCGGGAAAGCTGCCGAGCGCGCGAAGGGTGGCGTCGGCCGAGAGACGCTATCTGGCCGCAAGCAAGGGGTTCCTCGACGAGTACGAGCGGCTGGTCGAGTACGACTTGGCCGTTCTCAATTTCAGCGATCGCTTCGGGACGACCTTGGGTCGGGGGCTCGCCGCGCTGCCTAAGCATCCACAAACCCCGGAGGCCTACGCGCGGCCGCTGGACGCGTTCGCCAAGAAAGTGGAGCGCGTGGCCGACGGGTTCCACGCCAAGCCCCCGAACGCGACCGACCGGCGGTCACAGCGTGCCGGTCTCGGAGCCGCGAGGTTCTACGCGAGGAAGCTGCACGGGTTGGCGGATGCGGTCCGCGCGCGCGACCTGGCCAAGGTGAACTCGTTCGATCGCGAGATCACCACCGGGCTGAAGAAGTTCCGCACCGGCGGCCGCCGCGAGCTCCAGCGCCTGCTCGGGCACTCGAGGTACAGCCGGTCGATCCGCAAGCTCAATGGACTGGAAATGAGAATCGCGACCGCGTACCGCGAGCTGTTGTAGGGGCTGAGCGGGCGGTCACACCCGATACTACGTGGGCCTCCTGGGTGGACGGGCCTCATCCAGCTGCAGCTCCGGATCCGTACTGGTCTTGCTGTGCCCGCCCGCGATTCCTCCGGCGCGACGCCGGGCGACCGCCTGCGAGGTCGGCCCTTCGAATTGCATCAGGACGATGGTTGCGTCCACACCTTCGGCGTGCGGGTCGTCCGCGAGCCGCGCCTCGCTTTCCTCGACCACCCGTTCCGCTCGCTTCAGCATCTCCGCGAGGTCGCGGGCGAGCGTTCGCCAGCCTTCCTCGTCCAGGCGTCCCGCGGTGTGGCTGTGGTGGGTGTCAGGCCGCTCGAACCCGCCCTCCTCGGTCGCAGCCACCAAGCGATCGATCGTCCGCTGAACGTTGCCGCCCGCGATGGCACGTTTGACGATGGAGGGCAGTCGCGCCCATCCCTCATCCGTAATCGTGGGACGGACCGACGCCGTGTAGTGATGCTCGATCGCTCCGCGGCGCGCAGTGCGGCTCACGAGCTCCACGAGGCCCAGACCGACGAGTTGGCGTACGTGGTAGCTGGTGTTGGAGAGGGGTGTCCCTAGTTCGGCCGCGATCTCGCTGGGGCTGGCGATCCGGTTGTCGAGAAGCCCCAGGATCTGGATGCGCATCGGATGCGCGTACGCCCTGACGAGCTTTGGATCCGTGATGTCGATGGGAACGGTCAAGCTGCTCCTCCCGCTACTGACCTTTTGATCGATACCCCCGAGCAGTCTCGCTGATCCAGGGTGTTGAGCGCTTCGCAGGGCTCTCAGCGAGTGCAGCTCCACTGATTGATGAAACGATTTTGAGGAAACGGCCGGTCTTACTCGGTGATGCACGAGCGGACGGATGAAAGGGGCGCACCGTGATTCAGAAGCTTCGATGAAACACAAGGTCGATGTTCGGCCGCGAAGGTTGGAGCGAGCGCCGGCAGAGGAGTCGTATTCGGCTGGGCGGCAAGGAGGGGAGCGGGAGGGAGGTTCCCTTGATCAACAAGCTGCGCTGACCCAAGTAGAGGAGATACGTTTGATCTCGAAGCTG
>DASVQK010000174.1:0-15318 GCA_036389105.1 Thermoleophilaceae bacterium | reverse complement strand
CGCTGTCCACTCCGCCGCTCATGGCCACCAGCGTGCGCGACGGGCTCCGAGCCAGGGCCGCGGCGCCGGCGGCGCACGCCGAGCCGAGCGCCCCGTGCAGCGCGTCCGCGGCCAGCTCCGCAGCGTGCATGCGCTCGGGCGAGAGCCCGCCCAGCGCCCGCGCGACGTCGGTCGCGCTCACGCGCGCTGCGTCGAGCAGCGGCGCGCCGCGGACCAGCTCCACCACGGCGCTGCCGGCCGCGCGCGCCGCCGCGCAGCCGCCGGCCTCGAACCCGGCCTCGCGGACGCGGTCGCCGGCGAGCTCGACGGCTATGCGCACCGTGTCCCCGCACGGGGCGCCGCCGGCCTGGCCGGCGTGCTCGGACCCGGCCAACCGGCCCCGTCCGCGGGGCGCGGCGAGGTGGTCCTCCAGGGGAGAGAGCGTGAGTCCGGCTGCGAGTTCCATGCTGCGACCCCAAGCGAGTCGAGAGGGGACCTCAGATTAGAGAGAAAGGCCCCAACTTGGCGCTGCCGCCGGGGAGCTGAACCTGCTCTGGCAAGTTCGGGTGTCCTCCGGGGTGGGCCACGACCCACGCCGAGCCGGACTCCCATTCCCGTGGTGTTGGCTCAACGAAGTGGCGGCTGGCGGACAAGCTAGGGCCAGACGCGAACGCTACCAGCCGGCGCGGACCGGATCTAGGGCGCGCGAACGGAGATCCCGAGCTCGCGCAGCTGCTCCGCGTTCGCCGGCGCCGGGGCGCCCGTGAGCGGGTCGGCGCCGCTCGCCGTCTTCGGGAACGCGATCACCTCGCGGATGTTGTCGTGCCCGCCCAGCAGCGCGACGATCCGGTCGAACCCGAAGGCGATTCCGCCGTGCGGCGGCGCGCCGTAGCGCAGCGCCTCGAGCAGGAAGCCGAAGCGCTCGCGGGCATCCTCGGGGGTGAGCCCGAGCGCGTCGAACACCCGCTCCTGCACGTCGCGGCGGCTGATGCGGATCGAGCCGCCGCCCAGCTCCCAGCCGTCCATCACCACGTCGTACGCGCGGCTGCGCCAGGTGACCGGGTCGGCGTCCAGGTCGCCCGCCGGCGAGGTGAACGGGTGGTGCAGCGCGGCCAGCCTGCCGGTGGCCTCGTCGCGCTCGAACATCGGGAAGTCCACCACCCAGAACAGGTCGTGCCCCTGCTGCGGGCCGGCCAGCTCCAGCCGGATGGCGCCCAGCACGCGCGCCGCCACCGCCGCGCTGTCGGCCACCGCGAAGATCGTGTCGCCCTCCCCGGCGCCCAGCGCCGCCGCGGCGGCCGCCATCTCCTCCTCGCTCAGGAACTTGGCGATCGGGGAGCGCCAGCCGCCGCCTGGCTCGATCGTGGCCCAGACGAGGCCCTTGGCCCCCAGCTCCTTGGCGCGCTCGGTCAGCTCGTCCATGCGGCTGCGCGGGAACTCGCCCGTGGCGCGCAGCCCGCGCACCACGCCGCCGGCGGCCAGCGCGCCGGCGAACACCTTGAACTCCGAGCCCGCGAAAGCGCCGCCCAGGTCCTGGATCTCCATACCGGGCCGGCGGTCGGGCTTGTCGCTGCCGTAGCGCAGCATGGCGTCGTCGTAGGTCAGGCGCTCGAGCGGCAGCTCGAGCTCGATGCCGGCCACGGCCAGGACCGACCGCAGCAGCTCGTCGACGGTCGCGATCACGTCGTCCTCCTCGACGAACGACATCTCGACGTCGAGCTGCGTGAACTCGGGCTGGCGGTCGGCGCGCAGGTCCTCGTCGCGGAAGCAGCGGACGATCTGGTAGTAGCGCTCGAAGCCGGACACCATGTAGAGCTGCTTGAACAGCTGCGGCGATTGGGGCAGCGCGAACCAGGACCCGCGCTGGAGGCGGCTGGGGACGATGAAGTCGCGCGCGCCCTCGGGCGTGGAGCGCGTGAGCATGGGCGTCTCGATCTCCAGGAAGTCGGCGCCGTTCAGGTGCTCGCGGATGGCCTGCGCCACGGAGTGGCGGAGCGCGATGCTCGTCTGCATCCGCTCGCGCCGCAGGTCGAGGTAGCGGTAGCGCAGCCGCGTGGCCTCGTCGATCTCCCCCTCCTCGTCGACCTGGAACGGCGGCGTCTCGGCGTCGGCCAGCACCTCCAGCTCGCGCACGCCCAGCTCGATCTCGCCGGTGGGGAGGTTGGGGTTGACGTTGGCCTCGTCGCGGCGCACCAGCTCGCCGGACGCCGAGATCACGTCCTCGGCGCGCAGGGCGTGGGCGGCGGCGTGGGCCTCCGGCGCCTGGTCGGGGTGGAAGACCAGCTGGAGCAGGCCGCTGCGGTCGCGCACGTCGATGAAGATCAGCCCGCCGTGGTCGCGTCGGCGGTGCACCCAGCCGGCCACGCGCACGTCCGTGCCGACGTCGCCCGCGCGCAGGTCGCCGGCCCACGCCGCCCGGTAGCGGTTCGGGCGGGGCGCGATCACGGGCGCGCGCCCGCCAGCGCCGCGACGGCCTCCGCGGCGGACGCGACCGTGCGCTGGTCGCCCGTCGTCATGTCCTTGATCTCGATCTGGTCGCCCAGGATCACGACCTGCTGGGCGCCCAGCCGGTCGGCGTGCTTGAGCTGGCCCTTGAGCGAGCGGCCGGCCTGCTCGACGTTGGCGATCAGGCCGCGCGACCGGAGCTCGAGCGTCAGCGCAAAGCCGACGCGGTGGCGCTCGGCGTCGCTGTCCGCCAGCGCCACGTACACCCCGCGCCGCTCCTGCGCGGGTCCTGTCTGCGCGGGCTCCGGCTCCCCGGGCCCGCCGGCCGCCAGCAGGATCCGCTCGACCCCGGCGGCCCAGCCGACGCCCGGCGTGGCCGGCCCGCCCAGACGCTCCACCAGCCCGTCGTAGCGGCCGCCGCCGCCCAGCGCGCTCTGGGCGCCGAGCTCGGTGCTCTCGAACTCGAACACCGTGCGGGTGTAGTAATCGAGCCCGCGAACGAGCGTGCCGTCCAGCTCGTACTCCTGGCCCGCCCGGTCGAGCAGCGCGCGCACCTCGGCGAGGTGCTGGGCGTCGTCCGGGGCCAGCCGGTCCAGGAGGCGCGGGGCGTCCCTCAGCGCGGCGCGGGTTCCCGGGTGGTCGGAGTCGAACGCCCGCAGGGGGTTGCGGTCCAGGCGCTCGCGCACGTCGTCCGACAGCTGCTCCTCACGCGCGCGGAGATGCTCGCGCAGCTCGTCGGCGTACTCGCGGCGCGTCTCAGGCGTGCCCAGGCTGGAGAGGCGCATCCGAACGCCCCTCGCCCCCGCGCGGCGGAGCAGCTCGGACAGCAGGAGGATCGACTCGGCGTCGAGCGACGGGTCGTCGGAGCCGATCGCCTCGATGCCGACCTGCGTGAACTGGCGGAACCGTCCGGCCTGCGGCGCCTCGTAGCGGAAGAAGGGGCCCCAGTACCAGAGCTTCACCGGCTGTGGCTGCTTGTGCATGCCGTGCTCGACGTAGGCGCGGCAGACGCCGGCCGTGCCCTCGGGGCGCAGCGTGATCGATCGCCCGCCCTGGTCCTCGAAGGTGAACATCTCCTTCTCCACCACATCGGTCGTCTCGCCCACGCCGCGCTCGAACAGGTCGGTCGCCTCGAAGATCGGCGTCTCGATCGGTCCGTAGCCGGCGCGTGCCAGCGTCTCCTCCGCCAGGCGCAGCAGCCCCAGCCGCGCGCGGCCGTCCTCGGACAGCACGTCGGAGGTGCCGCGAGGGGCCTTGAGCTTCTCCACTAGACCTTCAGCGCGCGAGCTCGACGAGGAAGGGGTTGCTCTCGCGCTCCGCTCCCAGGCTCGTGACGCCCATGTGTCCCGGGTAGACGATCGTCTCCCCGGGCAGCGAGTCGACCAGCGAGCGGATCGAGCCGAGCAGCGTGGCCCAGTCGCCGCCCGGCAGGTCGGTGCGCCCGACGGAGCCGCGGAAGAGCACGTCGCCCGAGAACACGACCTTCTCGTCGGGGATCGAGTAGGTCACGTGCCCCGGGCTGTGGCCCGGCGTGAACAGCACGTCGATCTCGAACCCGGCCAGCTCCAGCTTCTCGCCGCCCGCGACCGTGTGCTCCGCGTCCCAGCTCTCGTACGGACCGACGTCGGGCCACGGCACGAAGCGCATGACGTCGGACAGCACGGGCTTCTCGATCTCCGGCACCCACACCTCGGCGCCCGTCGCGCGCGCCACCGGGGCCACCGCGCCGACGTGGTCGAAGTGCGTGTGGGTGAGCAGGATCGCGTCCAGCTCCACGCCCAGCTCGCCGATCGCGTCGAGCAGCTTGGGGGCCTCGTCGCCGGGGTCGACGATCAGGGCGCGGTCGGATCCGTCGCGGCGAAACAGGAAGCAGTTCTCAGCGACCGGACCGACCGTGAACATCCACACGTCCATGCGTCTGAGGCTACTGCGTGCGGCGCCGGCGCCGGTTGTAGAGAAAGCGGTCGGTGTAGTAGCTCATCGGCAGGTAGAGCAGGACCATCGCCGCGCCGAGGATCACCGCCGAGGACACCGGCCGCTTGAAGAGCAGCACCACGGCGACGGCGAAGATCGCGGCCGAGATGACGGCGCGGTTGAACGCGCCCCGCCATGTCGGCGGCTCGTCGAGCCGGTGCACGCGGCGCTCGCGCGGGGCCTTGCGCGCGTCCGCCCTGGTTGCCGAGGGCTTGCTGGTGCGCCCGCGCGCCTCGACCGTGCCCGCCTGCGTGCCGCGGTGCTTGTGCTTGCGCTTTCGCTTGGTCTGGGCCATCGGTCAGAGCTCGGCTGAGCGTATCGCGCCCTCGATCGTGTGCCGGTCGGGGTCGAAGCCGCGCAGCGGCAGGCCCGGCGGGAGCGTCTCGAGGGCCGCGGCCGGGGCCAGGCCGATCAGCTCGGCCCGGGCGATCTTCGCCTGGGCGGCCACGCGCTCCACCAGCTCGCCGAGTGGCGCGGCGCGGTGGTCGTGCACGTTCATCGACACCTGCGCGCACCCGCGGGCCGGGAGGTACAGGCCGATCGCGCGCACGCCCGGCGGGCCGCCCCCGGCTTCGCGCAGCGTGGCGGCGATGGCGCGCGCCAGCTCGACTTCGTCGGTGTCGAGATCGAGGTTGAACGCGATCAGCGGCGGGCGGGCGGTGACCAGGACGGCGCCGGTCTTCGGGTCCGCGCGCGGTGGGCCGAAGTCGGGGTGGAGGTCGCCGGATGCGATCCGGTCGGCCAGCCGGGTTGGGCCGCCCGCGCGGAGTGCCGCTCGTTCGCGGGCGTCGTCTGAGGCTGCCAGCTGGCCATAGAGGAAGACGGGTGCTTCGAGCTCGTCGCCGATGCGGGCTCCGGCGGTGAGGGCCTCGGCGCAGGCCGCGCCGCGCTGTTCCCGCGCGCGGTAGACGACCGGCACGACGTCGAGCGCGCCGACGTGCGGGTGGGCGCCCTCGTGGCGCGTCAGGTCGATGCGCGCGATCGCCTCGCGCGCGCCGCTGAGGAGTGCCTGCGCCAGCTCGCCCTGTCGGGCGGCGAGGGTGAAGACGCTGCGCCCGTGGTCGGGGTCGGAATGGACGTCCAACAACGCCGCGCGGGTGCCGAACGCCGCGCCGATCGCCTCGATCGCCTCGCGGTCGCGCCCCTCGCTCACGTTGGGCACGGCGAGCAGTAGCGGCGGCTCGGTCACGGCCGAATACTCGCGGATGGCCGGACTAGACTCGGAGCCGCTCGGCTCCGTAGCTCAGTCGGTTAGAGCGCACCACTCATAATGGTGAGGTCGCTGGTTCGAGTCCAGCCGGAGCTACTGGCGGACCTCAAGCCTTGGCCCCCACCACCGCGTCGCCCGTGCGCGGCACGGAGCGCCAGCCGGCGCGAACGCCCTGGAGGGCGCTGACCGTCGACTCGATGATCACCAGGTACATCAGCTGGCGGTAGACGAACTGCTGGAGCGGCAGCGCCCACAGCGGGCGCAGGGACTCGCGGTCGAGCCGGAAGCCGAACACCGCGATCCCGAGCTGGACCAGGTTGAACACGGCCCAGGCCGCCATGACGCGCGCGGGGTCGGTGAATACGACGCCGTAAAGGGCGAACAGGTCGATCAGCGGCGCCAGGATCGGCAGCAGGATCTGGAAGAGGAACATGTACGGCACCGCGCGCCGGCCGATCCGCCGCTCGCGGGGGTCGCGCGCCAGCACGGCGCCGCGGTGCTTCCAGACCGCCTGCATCGTGCCGAACGACCAGCGGTAGCGCTGCCTCCACAGGGCGCTCAGGGTCGACGGCGCCTCGGTCCAGGCGCGCGCGTCCTCCGCGTACACCACGCGCCTGCCGGTGCGGCCGATCGCCAGCGTCAGGTCCGTGTCCTCGGCGAGCGTGTCACCCGGCACGCCGCCCACCTCCTCCAGGGCGTCGCGGCGAAACGCCCCGATCGCGCCCGGCACCGTGGGGGTGCACTGGAGCACCTCGTACATACGGCGGTCGAGGTTGAAGCCCACGACGTACTCGATGTGCTGCCAGCGACCCAGCAGGCCGCGGCGGTTGCCCACCTTGGTGTTGCCGGACACCGCTCCGACGCGCGGGTCGGCCATCGGCGCCATCAGCCGCCGCAGCGTGTCGCGTTCGAACAGCGTGTCGCCGTCCACCATGACCAGGACCTCGGCGTCGGTCAGCTCGACGCCCGTGTTCAGGGCCGCTGCCTTGCCGCCGTTGTCCTGGCGCACCAGGTGCACGCGGTCGAGCCCGAGGCGGGCCACCAGGTCCGCCGTGTCGTCGGTGGAGCCGTCGTCAACCACGACGATCTCGACGTCCGCGGGGTAGTCGGTGTCCGCCAGCGAGCGCACCGCGCGCTCGATGCCCACCGCCTCGTTGAACGCGGGCACTATCACCGCGACGTCGGGCCACGCCGGCTCTGAGCCGGGCACGGCCGCGCGCCGCCGGGTGGTGCGCGTCTGGTGGGTGGCCAGCGTGACCAGGAGCACGGCGCGTGCCGCCACCAGCACGCCGATGACCAGGAGCAGCACCGAGAACACGGTCGTGAGGGCGAACGCGATCCTCACGCTCAGGTTGAAGACGCGGCCCCGTGCGTGCGCCCAGCCCCCGGCCGCCGGCGCGGTGACCTTGGCGGGCAGGCCGGCCAGCTCGGACATCGACACGAAGCGGAACCCGCGCGCCCGGAGGCGCGGGATCAGCTCGCGCAACGCGGCCACGGTCTGGGACCGCTCGCCGCCACCGTCGTGGAACATGATCACGCCGCCGGTCGTGCCGGGCGGAGTTGCGCGGGCGACGATCGACGCCACGCCGTGGCGCTGCCAGTCCTCGCTGTCGTAGTCCGCCAGCGCGATGTAGTAGCGCTTGCCGGCCAACTCGGCCAGCGCGCGCTCCTGCCGCGGCGTGACCGCGTCGGGCGTGGCGGAGTACGGCGGCCGCAGGAAACGCGCGTAGCGGCCCGTGACGCCTGCCAGGACCGACTCCGTCAGCTGTATCTGGAGGCGTCGCTGCCACAGGGGGCCTCGCGTGAGCGCGCTGTGCGTGAAGGTGTGGTCGCCCAGCTCGTGGCCCTCGCCCACCAGCCTGCGCACGATCCCGGGATAGCGGGCCGCCTGGCTGCCCACCACGAAGAACGTGCCGGGTGCGTGCGCCGCCTTCAGCACGTCGGCGATCCTCGGGGTCCAGCGCGCGTCGGGACCGTCGTCGAAGGTCAGGGCGATGCGGCGGCCGGGCGGCGGCTGGACGGGAACGAGCCGGTCTCCGCGCGCCGCCAGGACGGGACGCGCCCTGGCCAGCGGCGCCGACGCCTCGGGGTTCTCGTGGGATTCCGAGCTGGCCCCGATGGTGTGCGCCGAGATCCCCTCGAACATCAGGACCGTGAGCACCACCAGGGCGCAGAAGATCAGCAGTCGCCAGTGGCCCGGCGGGTTCCAGATCCGCCGAGGGACGCGCGCCCGGCGGAGGCGGCGCTCAGCCCTTCGGCTTCGGCCCACGACCCGTCACCCGATCCGGGTCATGACCGGGGGCGCTGGCCGACGCCCCGGGCGCGGTGGTCGTGTCCGTGGTGGTCGTCGGGTCGGACGCCTTGGGACCGCGGCCGCGGCCGTTGCCGCCCGCGTTGCCGGGCGGCGTGACGGTGGAGGTCGAGCCGCTCGCGGAGGACGGGAGCGTGGAGTCGGCCGGCCGGGACACGCCGCCGGCGCCACCGCGGTGGCCGCGCCCGCCGGCCGAGCGCCGTGAGGACCGGCCCCCGAGCGTGCGTGGGGTCGCGGTGCCGCCGCGCCGGCTCGCGGACGCCGGCCGGGCCGCGAGCGACCGGGCGGGACGCAGGTCTGCCGCCGCAGGCTGCCGGGGCGCCGGACGGGCGTCGAGGCCGCTCGGCTCCGACGCGGCGGGCCGAAGCGCGCCGCCCAGCGGGACCGTGGCGGCGGGCAGGAGTCCGAGGCCGGCCAGCACCAGCCCGCACAGCCAGACGAGGAGCGCACTGGCCAGCAGCCGCCCGGCGATGCGCAGCCAGCGGGCGCGCCATCCGCTCGGGTCGGCGAGCACCGGCGCGGGCAACGGCGACGGTCGCCTCCCGCGCAGGTCGGTGAGCCGAGCGCGGGCAGGGGCGGGGCGTCTCGCTTCAGCAAGCATCGAACGTTAAAACGCGGGGCGGTCGCCGAGGTTGACCGGTCGGAGCCGGTGCGTTTCGGAGTATCCGAGGGGGTCTGGTCCGGCCGATCACGTCCATGTGTACCGCTCCCATCGACGCCGGCCCGCACGCCTTCCGCCGTGGGCTGTGCACCTCCTACTGGGCGCGAGCACCCTGCTCGTCGGGTTGCTCACGCTGCTCGGCGGCAACGCTAGCAACTCGTACTCGATTCTCTACTTCGTGGTCGCCGCCTGCGCGTTCTGCTTTCTGACCAGGTTCGCGGCCACGGCGCACGCGGCTCTGATCGCGGTCGCCTACGGCGCCGGGCTGGTGCTGGTCGCCGGCCCAGACGGCCCGGACTCCGACCGCTTGGTCGTGTTCGCGCTGGCCCTCGCGGTCGGCGGCGCCCTGATCGGCACGCTTCGCGACAGGCACGACCAGGTCGTCGCCCGGCTGAGAGCGCACTCGCGCGCCGACCAGGTGACGGGGCTGCTGAACGCACGCGGCTTCGACGAGTTGCTCGTCAAGGAGATCGAGAGAGCGCGCCGCAGCCACTCCCAGTTCGCAGTGACCCTCGTCGCCATCGACGGGCTGACCGCCCACCGCGCCCGATTCGGCGAGAGCGAGGCGGATGAGGTGCTCCGCGTCGCGACGCGGAGCGTCGCCGACGCCAAGCGGGCGCTCGACTGTGGCGCACGACTGCCGGAGGGGCTCGCGATCCTGGCGCCATACACCGACCAGCGCGGGGCCGACACGCTGGCCGACCGCATCGCGGATACGACGCGGGGACCGCTGGAGGAGCGCGGCCGGCTCGCGACGAGCCTTGGGATCGCCATCTATCCGCGCCACGGTGCGTCGGGCGACGCCCTGCTCGCCGCCGCCCGCGGCGCACTCGCGGACGCGCACCGGCTGGACGCCGGCGGAGCGTTGATCGCAAGCGCGCCCGCGAACTCGATCGAGGAGCGCATGCGAGGCGCCTCGGCCGAGGTCGTGACGATCGCGCAATGAGCCGCCCGGACTTACCCCATTCGGGGAATAGGCGCCGGCTCCACCAGGCCCGAAGAACTTAATAGACCGGGGAATCACACCCCGACCCCCCCACCGCCTCGCTAGGAGGCCACATGAACCCGAAAGTCCTCGGCGCCGCGATCGCCCTCATGATCGCCTGCGCGATACCCCTCGCCGCATGGCAGCTGTCAAGCCGTTCCAACGATCCGCAGAAGCACGGGTCGCCGGACTCGGCCGCGCGCTCGGCCCAGACCCCGGTCGCCAAGCTGCCCGCCCCCGAGGGCAAGACGGTGCTGCGCATCTCCGGAGTCGCCGGCGGCAACGCCGGGACCACCACCGAGGCCGACTTCGCGACGCTCGACCGTCTTGCGAGCGAGCAGATCACGATCCGCGACCCGTTCGTCAAGCGCGACGTGACATACAACGCGCTGCGCATGAGCCGGCTGCTGCCCGCGGCCGGCGTGCCCGCATCCGCCGCCAGCGTGTTCATGCACGCGCTCGACGACTACCACGTCAACCTGCCGATCGAGGCTCTGTCGGCCGACGGCTACCTGGCGACGCGTATGGACGGCAAGCCGATCCCGGTCGCCAAGGGCGGTCCCGTCCGCCTCGTGTTCACCGGCAAGGGCGATCTCGCGGAGAACACCGACAACTGGATCTGGAGCATCGACTCGATGCGAGTCGGCGGCTAGCGCCGACGTCGGATCCGAATCCGAGGTCTCGTGAGCTCCCCGACCACACCCATGCCGGACCGCGGACCGGTGGTCCGCCGCCGACCGCTCCTGGTCGGCCTCGGATTCGTGCTCGTGGCGGTCTTCCTGGTCCTGGAGCTCCTGCTCCTGGGGACCTACCGGGACACCGAGCGCACGACGCGCGACTTCCAGGAGACGACGGACACGACGACCGCCCTGGCCAACATCCAGCGCGAGACGCTGCTGTTCGACCAGGAGGCGTCCGGGCTCTTGAGCGGGGCGGGCAAGGACGCGCTGGACGAGGTGGAGCTGCGCCGCGGCCTGGTCGAGCGGCAGCTGGACGTTGTGACGGGAGCAGCCCACAAGCGCCCCAAGCTGCGGTCGCGCGTGAACGGCATCCGCGCGACGCTCGCTCAGCTGGACCGAGACATCGGCATCAACGGCCGACGTCCACGCGCGAGCGCGGATCGTCGGCACGCGAGCATCCACGACTCGCTCGGCGTCCTTGGGCACCAGGTGAAGGAAACCTTCGACGACGAGGAGCACGCGCTCTACCTGGCGCTCTCGGGCACTCTCGACGAGCGCGCCCAGGGTCAGCGGATGGTGGTGGGCCTGAGCGCCTTCGCGCTGCTCCTTGCCCTGACGCTCGCCGTCGCCATCCAGCGCGCCGTCCGAGGTGACTTCGCCCGGGCGTACGCGGCCCTGGCCGCCGAGGCGAGCGAGCGCGAGCTGCTCCAGGAGCAACTCGTCCACCAGGCGACGCACGACCCGCTCACGGGCCTGGGCAACCGCGTGCAGTTCGAGAACGAGCTGGAGCAGGCCCCCGCCCCCGGCGCCGGCGACGGCGGGCTCGCGGTCCTGTACGTGGACCTGGACGGCTTCAAGGGAGTGAACGACGGACTCGGCCACGACGCGGGCGACGCGCTGCTGCGCGAGGTCGCGCGGCGCCTCGGAAGCTCGATCCGATCGGGCGACAGGATCGCGCGCCTGGGAGGCGACGAGTTCGCCGTCTTCCTCGCCGGCGGCTCGAACGTATCCGACGCCGTCCAGTCGGCCGAGCGCCTGCGCGCCGCGGTGAGCGCCCCGTGGCAGATCAACGGCCGCACCATCCGCGTCGGCGCCAGCGTGGGCATAGCGTTCTGCGATCTGGACGCCCGCGATCCGGTCTCGCTGATCGCGAGCGCCGACCTGGCCATGTACGCGGCGAAGCACGCCGGCAAGGGCGCCGTCCGCGTGTACGACGCCGCCATGCGCGACCGCGCGCTCGCGCGCACCGAGATCGAGACCGAGCTCCGCTCGGCGATCGAGGAGGACGAGCTCGAGCTGCACTACCAGCCGATCGTCGATCTCCACACCGAGGCGCTGCTCGGCCTCGAGGCCCTGATCAGGTGGCGGCACCCGCAGCGCGGCATGCTGGCGCCGGCGGAGTTCCTCCCGATGGCCGAGGAGTCCGGCCTGATCGTGCCGATCGGCCGCTGGGTCCTCCAGCGGGCCTGCCGCGACGCCAGGGCCTGGCCGCGGCTGAACGGCAAGCAGCCCTGGGTGAGCGTCAACATCGCGCCGGCCCAGATCGAGGACCCGTCCCTCATCGACGACGTCTCGCGCGCGCTCGCGGACAGCGGACTCGACCCCGGGCACCTGCTCCTGGAGATCTCGGAGCGCACCGCATTGGCCGGCGGCCGCAACCCCGGCGCCGTTCTCGCCGAGCTCCACAGGACCGGGGTACGCATCGCACTCGACGACTTCGGCACGGGCTACACGGCACTGAGCTCCCTGCGCTTCCTCACGATCCAGGTCCTCAAGCTCGACAAGTCCTTCATCGACGAGGTCGCGACCGACCCGGACCGCGAGCGGATCGCTGCGGCGATCCTCGACCTGGCGAACACGCTGGGGCTCGAAACGGTCGCCGAGGGCATAGAGCAGGCCGCCCAGGCCACCGTCCTCGAGGACCTGCACTGCGGGATGGGCCAGGGCTTCCACTTCTCGAAGCCGATCCCGTCCGAGCGGGTGGACGCGTTCATCGCGGCGGCCAGCCGGGCAGCCGGCCGCGCCGCGCCAGGCGCGCCCGCGGCGGCCGGTGCCTGACATGAGACTCCGCGACGAGGCCGGCTTCGGCCTGGTCGAGGTGCTGGTCAGCACCCTGCTGCTGTGCATCATCGTCGTCGGCCTTCTCGCGCAGATCGACGGTCCGTCGGCGCTCTCGGGAGCCAGCAGGGCGCGTTCGACCGCCGCGGCGCTGGCACAGCAGGACCAGGAGCGGCTGCGGGCGCGCAAGTCCACCGATCTATCGAACTACAACGCCACACGGGCGGTCGTACTCGGCCGCGTGACGTACACGGTCACGTCGAAGGCCACCTGGATCTCCGACGCCAGCGGAACCGAGAGCTGCACGAGCAACTCGAACCAGGCGAACTACCTCAAGATCGCGTCGACGGTCACGTGGCCGAGCATCGGCGCCGGCAAGCCAGTCCAGGCCGTGAGCCTCGTGGCGCCCAGCGCCAGCCTCGCGGCGAGCGCCGGGAACCTCGCCGTCCAGTTGACCGATCCTGCCGGGGCCGCGATCGCCGGCGTGCCGGTGACGGTCGCGCCGGGCAGCCTCACGACCTCCACAAACGAGGCGGGCTGCGCGTTCTTCCCCGTGCTCGCGGCCGGCAGCTACCAGGCGTCGTTCAGCGGGGGAGGCCTGGTCGACACGAGCGGGGCCTCGGACGTCACGCTGAACGGCTCTGTGGTGAGCGGGGCGACCACGACGCTGAGCGACTCCCTCGGTCAGGCGGCGGCGGCCTCCGTCAGCTTCGACACCAGGATCGGCACGGCCGCGCCGGTGGCCGCGCAGTCCACGTCGGTGACGACCGTGAACCCCGGCATGCCGCCGCCGGGCTCCCGGACGTCCCCCCCGTTCGCCAGCCCGCAGACCGCCATCCCGCTCACGAACCTCTTCCCCTTTACGAGCGGGTATGGAGCGTACGCCGGCACCTGCTCCCTCTCGAACCCGACGCAGTACAACTCGAGCTACTACACCCAGAACCCGAGCCGCTACCTGAACGTCGTGGCCGGGGCCAGCAGCTCGGTCACGGTCCGCTTGCCCGCGCTCAACGTCACCGTCAGGCGCGGCGGCATCGCCTACGCGAATGCGCACGTGGTGGTCACGGCCACCGGCAGCGGCTGCTCGGGCAAGACCACGATGAGCTCGAGCTCGAGCGGGGCGCTCGTGAAGGGCGCCTCGCCCTACCAGGCCGCCGCCATGCCGTTCGGCACCTACGCGGTGTGCGCCGACGACGGCGTGTACGGCGCGAGCGTCAACGTCTCGAACGTCGACCCGAGCGGCAATCAGGCCGCCAACACCGTGGTCAACGTGCCCACCTCCGGCACCGGGGTGTGCACATGAACGAGCGTGGCTTCACGCTGATCGAAACGCTGGTCGCGTGCGTGATCGGCACGATCGTGATCCTGACCGCCTTCGCGCTCATGGACGCCTCGGGCGCGCTGTCGCAGCGAGTCCACGACCGCGTCGACACGACGCAGCGGGGGCGCGAGGGCATGGAGCAGATCACGCGCCAGCTGCGCTCGCAGGTGTGCCTCCAGGCGGGCTCCTCCGCGGTCGTCGACGGGCAGGCGAGCTCGATCGTCTTCTACTCGTTCACCGGGCGCGGCGCGCTCGTGCCCGACAGGCACGCGATCGAGTGGAGCTCGACCACCGAGTCGATCGTCGACAGGACGTACGTCGGTACGGGGACCGCTCCGAACACGACCTACCCCGTGAGCCCGACCCGGACCCGCACCGTGGTCTCGAAGGTCGACCCGGCGCCGGGCACCCCGATCTTCGCCTACTTCGCCTGGAGCACGACCGGCACGGTCGAGCCGTCCCTGCCGCTCGCCGTTCCGCTCACGAGCGTGGACGCCGCGCGTGCTGTGCGCGTGGTGGTCACGTTCAGGGTGAGCCCGGCCGGCAAGTCGAGCTCGGGCGAGACCACGACCCTCCAGGACGAGGTCGTGGCGCACACCACCGACCCGAACATGGCCGGCGGGCCGGGCCTGCCGGACTGCGGATGACTCGCGCGCGGGTGATCCGGCCCCTTCGCGGCGAGGGCGGCTTCTCGATGATCGTCGTGATGCTGCTGCTCTTCGTGGTGTCGACGGTCTTCGTTGCCGCGTACGCCGTCGCCCAGGGCGACGTCGGGACCACCGCGGCCGACCGCGACCGCAAGCAGGCCTACGCGGCCGCCTCGGCCGGCATCGACTACTACCTTCACCACCTGGTCCAGGACAACGTGTACTGGACGAACTGCGCGAACGTGCCTGCGCCGGGGGCCGGGCAGGTCAACCCAGTGAACGACGTCTGGAACGGTCAGGGGGCGGACCCGCGCCGCTGGCGCACGCTGCCCGGCTCCACCTCGCGGTACACGATCGAGCTGCTTCCGGCGGACGGCTACGCGAGCTGCGACCCCGCGAACGCCCAGGCGTCGATGATCGACTCGGCGAGTCAGACGTTCCAGGTCCGCGCGACGGGATGGATGAACGGCCAGAAGCGCAGCACGGTGGCGACGTTCAGGCGCAAGGCGTTCCTCGACTACCTCTACTTCTCGAACTACGAGACGATCGACCCGGTGGCCTATCAGTCCCTGAGCCTGGCCGAGCAGCAGCAACTCACGCAGGACTGCTCGCGCTACCGCCGCGCGGGCCGCACGTCGCCGCCCTGCTCGGACATCGTCTTCGTCACCGGCGACCGCGTGAGCGGGCCGCTCCACACCAACGACGAGATCCGCGCGTGCGGCACGCCCGTCCTCGGCCGCACGGCCGAGGACGCGATCGAGATCTCCGCCCCGACGCCCGGCTGGAGCAGCGGCGGATGCGGCGCGACCCCGAGCTTCCTCGGGACCCTGAAGCCCGGCGCCCCCGTGCTCGCGATGCCGCAGTCGAACGCTGCGCTGAAGGCCCTGACCGCCCCGCTGTACCTGTTCACGGGGGCGACCGTGATCTCCTTGTCGGGATCGTCGATGACGGTCACCAACCCGGCCAGAGGGCTCTCGAACGCGACGATGGCGCTGCCGGACAACGGGGTGATCTACGTCCAGAACGGCGTCTGCGGAACGGGCTACG
>DASVQK010000173.1:0-13460 GCA_036389105.1 Thermoleophilaceae bacterium | reverse complement strand
GGGCCCCTCCCACCCGTCGCGCGCGGGGTCGCGCTCCAGCGACCTGGCTATGCCGAGCAGGGCCGGTCCGAGCCCCAGGAGCAGCCAGAGCTGCTTGCTGAACTCCTCCGAGATGAAGAAGTCGGCGGCCAGCACGCCCGTCAGCGCCACGAGCATCGCCCGCGACAGCAGCTCCATCGAGGTCTGTTTGAGCCGCGCGAAGAGGCGCGCGGCGCGCAGGATGCACAGGAGCGAGAACAGGATGATCGAGATGAACAGCACGGCGCCCACGATCCCCAGCTCCGCCAGGACCTGGAGGTAGGTGTTGTGCGCCACCTTCGGCGTGTCCACGATGAACTCGTCGCGCTTGATCGCGCCCGGCTCGAGCAGGTAGTGGATGGAGGCGGTCTGGAAGTTGCCGGCGCCCACCCCCTGCACGGGGTGCGCCTTCACCATCCGCCAGCCCACCGTCCAGATGTCGGTGCGCCCCGTGCCGTTGCCGAACGACGTGACGCGGTCGATCGCGTCGTGGCTGGCGACGAACCCGTAGTAGCAGAACGCGCCGGCGGCCACGACCGCCGCCAGCGTGAGGGCCTGCGCGCGCCAGCGCCCGGCCACGACCACGGCGGCCACGAGCGCGAACGCGAGCGCCACCAGCCCGCCGCGCGACAGGCTGAGGAAGATGCCGGCGGCGCACAGCGCGGAGGCGCCGACGGCCGCCACCCGCAGGAGCGGCCACTGCTTGAGGGCGGCCGCCAGCCCGGCGGCCAGGATGGTGCCGCCCACCAGGATGGCCGCCAGCTGGTTGGGATCGCCGATGGTGCCGCCGACGCGCGTCACGTCGTAGTAGGCCACGTCCTGCGGCGGGTTGAGCACGCCGTAGCCGGCGGCCACCGACGCGCCCAGCACGTAGGCCCCCACCGTCCACATGAAGGCCTTCGGCGTGCGCACGGCCGTGAACACGATCAGGAACAGCACGAGGTTGAGCGTGTAGCGCAGGAGCGGCGTGGTGCCCTCCCCCGGCTCCTCGGCCCAGGTCAGGCTCAGCGCCACCAGGAACACGAACAGCGCGAGCACGTACGAGAACGTCGGGTGGGCGGCCATGAAGTCGTTGCGGCTGTCGTCGCTGCTCGAGACCTTGGCCAGCCACGAGACGGCCAGCAGGAAGCCGACCACCTTGGTGAAGCTGAGCGCGGACCCGCCTAGGTGCGGCAGCACGTCGAGGAACGCGACGATCGCGAACAGGCACAGCCCGATCGTCAGGTCGCCCAGCACAAGCACGACGAACGCCAGGCCGATGGCGGCCGCCAGGCCGATGGCCGGGTCGATCCCCGCGCCCAGCCCCAGCAGGACCGCGAGCGCGGCCAGCAGCGCGTGCCAGCCCTTGCCGGCGAGGTCGAGGCGCGCCGCCATCCGCCGGCGGCCGGGCTAGGCCCGGGCGCTCGGAGCCGGGCCCTGCGCGGGGCGGGAGCGGCCGCGCTCAGGCGCCGTCGACGTGGGCGTGTAGTAGTAGCCCTCGCCCGTCGCCTGCACGCCCACCACCGAGAACCCGACCGGCTCGATGTCGTGTCGCGCCAGCAGCTCCGCCAGGTTCTGGAGCTTGAGCAGCTGGGTCTTGCCGAGGCGGACCACCACCAGCACCTCGTCCACCCGCTGGGCGAGCGGCAGGGCGTCGATGACCTCGCTGAGCGGCGGCGAGTCCACGATCACGTAGTCGGCCAGGCCCTTGGCGTCCTCCACCAGGGTGCGCGCGGCCGGCAGGAACAGCTGGTCGGCCATGAAGCCGCTGGCGGCGCCGCTCTTGTCGGCCAGCAGCAGGCGCAGGTAGCGCCCGTAGGCCTTGGTCTCCACCAGCGCCTCCTGGAGGTTGGCCATGCCGAGCAGGACGGTGCCCGTGCCGAACTCCCCGCTCACGCCCAGCGCCTCGCCGATCGACGGGCGGCGAAGGTCGGCCTCGATCAGGATGACGCTGTTGCCGGCCAGGGCGAGCGACGACGCGAGGTTGATGGCCGTGGTGGACTTGCCCTCCGACGGCGAGGGGCTGGTGACGAGCACCGCCGGCGCGTTGGTGGCCACCACGGCGCCGCGGGACGCGGCCAGCGTGGCGCGCAGCGTGCGGTAGGCCTCGAGGGTGGCCGGCGAGAGCCGCTCGGGGGCGAGCGCGCGCTGGCCGCCGCGGCGGCCCTCCTTCGGGATGCGGCCCAGGATGGGCAGGCCGTAGAGCGAGCGGAGCTGCTCCTCGCGGCGCAGGCGCGGGTCGAGCACCTGGAGCGCGAACGCGCTGCCGATGCCCAGGATCAGCCCCGCCAGGAGGCCGGCGACGATGCTGAGCTTCTTCTTCGGCGACGAGGGACCGTCCGGCGGGGCGGCGCGGGTCTCGACGCTGAGGGTGGGGTCGTCGCCGCTCCTGAGCGCCTGGAGAGAGGCGAGCTGGGCCCCGAGCGAGCCGGGCTGGTTGCCGCCGCGGGCGCCCGCTCCCAGGGCCTGGAGCTGGGACTGGAGGTTGGCGATCTTCTTGTCGAGCGCGCGGCGAAGCTGGTCGGTCTGAACCTCGATGACGGCACGCGCGAACGCGTTGGCCAGCCGCTGGGCCTTGCGCGGCGAGTCGCCGACGGCGCTGATCGAGACGATGTTGCTCTGCGCCACCGGCTCGGCCTTGACTCGGTTCTTCAGCACGGTGGCGCTGTCCGTGAGGCCGAGGTCGGAGCGCACGCGCAGCGCCACGTCGCGGTTGACGATCAGCCGCGCGGCGGTCTCCACGTCGCGAGTGGGGTCGCTCGACGTCTTGATCAGCGGCAGGCCGCTGAGCGCCGGGTCGTCCGACGGCGCGGGCGTGACCAGCATGTCCGCCTCCGCCGTGTACTCCTTCTCGGCCAGCAGGACGTAGGCGACCGCGGCGCCCGTGGTGAGCAGCGTGACCGCGAGGATCAGCTTGATCCGCTCGCGGATCGTGTTGACGTAGCGCTGGAGGCCCTGCTGCTCCAGTCGCGGCCGCAGCCATTCGGCCGTACGGCCGTTCCTGTCCGGACTCGCCATGCGCCCCCCATGGTAGGCGCAGCCGGAGACAAAGCGGCACGCGACGGGCTTTCGGTCCCGCCGCCGCCCTATCGTGGCGCCGATGTCGGTCGACGCGAGCGTGCTCGTCCCCGTGCTCAACGAGGAGCGCTACATCCGCGACACCGTGGCGGCCATGCAGGCGCAGCGCTTCGACGGCGAGGTCGAGTTCCTGTTCATGGACGGCCGCTCGGAGGACCGCACCAAGGCCATCCTCGAGGAGCTTTCGCGGGCGGACCAGCGCATCCGCGTGTTCGACAACCCCGGCCGCTCCTCCACCGCCGGCCTCAACGTCGGCCTGCGCAACGCGCGCGGCGACTACATCGTGCGGATGGACGCGCACACGTTCTACCCCGAGGACTACATCGCGCGCGGCGTGGAGCGGCTGCGGCGCGGCGACGTGGTGTGGGTGGCCGGGCCGCAGGTGCCGTACGGCACCGACGCATGGTCGCGGCGGGTGGCGCTGGCGCTCGGGTCGCGGCTGGGCACCGGCGGGTCGGCGCGCTGGGGCACGGGCGCCGACGACGGGGAGCGCGACCTGGACACCGGGGTCTTCGCGGGCATGTGGCACCGCGAGACCGTCGAGCGCCACGGCGGCTGGGACGAGGACTGGCCGATCAACCAGGACTCCGAGCTGGCAGCACGCATCCTGCGCGACGGCGGCCGGATCGTCTCGATCCCCGAGCTCGCGGCGCGCTACGTGCCGCGCAACAGCCTCCGCGGCCTGGCGCGCCAGTACTGGCGCTACGGCAACTACCGGGCGCGCACCGCGTCGCGCCACCCCGACAGCCTCAGCGTGCGCCAGCTGTTCGCGCCGGCGCTGGCGCTGGCGGTGGTCGGATCAGTGGCGGCCCCGCGGCCGCTGCGCGGCCTGGCGCGCGCCGGCGTGGGCGCCTACGCCGTGGCCATCGCGGCCGACAGCGCCCGGGTCCTGCCCGAGGCGGGGGCGCGCGACGCCGCCGCCCTGCCCGCGGTCTTCGTGGTCATGCACGGCGCCTGGGGCTTCGGCTTCCTCGCCGGATCGGTTCGCTTCGGGCCGCCCGTGGCCGCGCTCGCCCGCGTGGCCGGCCTGGGCCGCGGCAGCCCGTAGCCGGTGCGGCTCGCCGTCTACACCGACTACGTGTACCGCCGCGAGGGCGACGCGGTGTACGCGGAGCGCGCGTTCGCGCTGTTCCTGGCGGGGCTGGCGCGGCACGTCGATCGTCTCGTGATCGTCGGGCGGCTCGACCCGCGCTCGGGCGCCTCGCACTACCGCCTCCCCGACGATGTCGAGTTCGTCCCCCTCCCCCACTACTCGAGCCTCGTGGACGCGCGCAGCTCGGTGCCGGCGATGGCCCGCTCGCTGGGGCGCTTCTGGCGCGTGCTCCGCGACGTGGACGCTGCCTGGCTGCTCGGCCCGTACGCGCTGTCGGTGCTGTTCGCGGTCCTGGCCGCGGCGCGCGGGCGCAGGGTGGCCCTGGGCGTGCGCCAGGACACGCCGGCCTACGTGCGCAGCCGCCATCCCGACCGCCGCTGGGTGCACGCCGCGGCCGCCCTGCTCGACGGCACCTACCGCGCGATGGCCCGCCGCTGCCCCGTCGTCGTGGTCGGCCCCGACCTGGCGCGGCGCTACGGGCGCGCACGGCGCCTGCTCGCCGTCACGGTCTCGCTCGTGGCCGAGGACCAGATCGTGTCCCGCGACCAGGCGCTGGCGCGCAGCTACGAGGGCGAGCTGGTGGCCCTCAGCGTGGGCCGGCTCGAGCGCGAGAAGAACCCGCTGCTGCTGGCCGACGTCCTCGCCCTGCTGCGGCGGCGGGACCCGCGCTGGCGGCTGGTGGTGGCCGGCGAGGGACCGATGGAGGACGAGCTGCGCGGGCGGCTGACAGACCTCGGCGTGGCCGATGCCGCCGACCTGCGCGGCTACGTGCCGATCGACGGCGGGCTGCCCGAGCTGTACCGGTCGAGCCACGCGTTCCTGCACATCTCGTGGACCGAGGGGCTGCCCCAGGTGCTGTTCGAGTCGTTCGCCGCCGGCCTGCCCGTGGTGGCCACGGACGTGGGCGGCGTGGCCGACGCCGCGGGCGACGCCGCCCTGCTCGTGCCGCCGGGCGACGCCGAGCGCCCCGCGGCCGAGCTGGCGCGCGTGGCGGCCGAGCCGGAGCTGCGCGCCAGGCTCGTCGAGAGCGGTCTGGCGCGGGTGCGGGAGCACACGCTGGAGGCGGAGTGCCGTCGCGTGGCCGAGTTCCTGGCGGGCGGCTAGGCGGGGCGGCGGCTACGCCGGGGCGTCGGCGCGGCCGAAGACGTCGTCCAGGAGCTGGTCGCAGTCGGCGTCGCCGAACTCGCGCTGGAGGTGGTCCTCGACCCCCGCGCGGTCGATGCCCTGGATGGCCATCAGCACCGCCGTGAAGCGCGCCTCGCGGGCGCGCGTCGGGCGCCGCGCCATCGGGGCGCCATCGGGGAGCTGTCCCTCGTAGGGAACGGCGCCGGCGGGCGGGCGGGCGCCGGGGACCGCGGGGGCTCCATCGCCGGTGGACGATCCGTCGCGGGCGGGCGACGCGGCCTCGGCGCCCGACCGGGCGTCGGCGCGGGCCCCGTCGGCGTCTCCCTCGTCGCCGGCTTCGCCTCGGGCGGCCGGCAGCGGAGCGGCGACCGCCTCCCCGCCCGCGTCCGCGAGCAGCGCGTCCGCCGCGTCGCCGAGCACGGCGACGAGCTCCTCCAGCCGCACGCGGGTGAGCTCCGCGCCCTCGAGGCCGTCGACGAGCGAGCCGGCCCGCGCGGCGATCGAGGCCCGCAGGGCCGATATGTCCCGCACGCGCTCGCGCGCCGCCGCCTGGGCCGCTCGGCGGGCGTCGTCGTGGATGCGCCGCGCCTCTGCGCGGGCGGCGTCCTCGACAGCCTGGGCCTGACGCTCGGACTCGTCGCGTATCGCGCGGCCGCGGGCCTCGGCCCTGGAGAGGATCGCCCCTACGCGTGCCGACGTGCCGGAGGCGACCGAGTCCTCGATCGACTGTGCTCCAGCTTCCCTACCGGTCAGCGTGTCAGGCCCCTCGCTATCCATGCTTCAGCCTAGCTGTCGGGAACGGTACCACCGCGGACCGCAATAGAAAAGGGGCGCTCGGACGGAAGCGGGGCGGTCGCGCGTCGAGGGCCGGCGCCGTCTACGCCGCGCCGTCGCCCGTGCGCGGCCAGGCCACGCGCTTGCCCGCGTCGGTGCCCTGGCCGAAGACGTCGTCGAGGATCGACCGCGCGTCGGTCAGGTCGAAGGTGCGCATCAGGTGTGCCTCCACCTCGCCGCGGTTGCCGCCGGCCACGGCCATCTGGAGCGCCACGAGCCGGGCGCTCAGCTGGTTGTCGGGCTCGCGCCGCTTGGCGCCGCCGGCATCGGTGGCCGCGGGCTCGCGGCGCTGGTCGGTGAGCCGGACGATGTCGGGCGAGCCGGCCGGCGGCTGGACCGGCTCGGCCGGCGCGGCGGGCGCGGCGGGCTCGACGGGCGAAGCCGGGGGCATGGACTCGAGGCGCTCGACGGGCTCGACGGCCGCGGGCTCGGCCGGCGCCGCCGGCTCGAAGCGCTCGGCGGGCTCGACGGGCGCCGCGGGGGGTGCGGGCTCGACGGGCTCGACCGGCACGGACGGCACGGACGGTTGCCCGCCCACGCGCGGCGGCGCGGCGCTCCGCACCTCGCCGGCCAGCTCCTCCGCGCTCTCCCCGAGCGCGTCGGCCAGCGCCTGGAGCTGCCTGCGGACCTCCTCCGCGCGGTCGAGCCGGGAGACGATCGTCTCGGCGCGCTCGACGACCGAGTCGCTCAGCTCGGCGATGCGGCGCACGCGCTCGGCGAGGAACGCGTCGGCGTCGCTCTTGGCGTCCTCCACGATGCGGCGCGACTCCTCCTCCGCCACGCGGCGGCGCACCGCGGCCGTCTGCTCCGCCTCGTGGCGAACGGCGTTGGCCGCCGCCTCGGCGGCGCTGATGATCGAGCGGACGCGCTCGCCCACTTCCGAAGCCAGCTCGTGCCCACCCGACGACAGGGATTCGCGATCGCGCTCGTCCAAGGTCCTCGCCTCCTCTGCGCCTCCTTGCGCACGATCAACCGTACCACCGGAATCGGCGATTCCGGAGCCCTGAAGCTCCCTGGCCGTGATCTTGCCACGCCACCCGGCGAAGCGCCGGGAAGGGTCGCTCACCCGTCGGGGTTGTGCGCCGGCGCGCCGTCCCCGGACGGATCGCCGGCGGTTTGGTCGGCCCCTCCCGGCCGACGGGGGATGAGGACCGCGCGCTTGAAGGTCGCGACGAGCGTGCCGTCCTGCTTGTACGCGTCGGTCTTGACCTTCACCACGCCGCGGTCGGGCTTCGAGCTGGACGGCCTGACCTCCAGCACCTCGCTCTCCACGAACAGCGTGTCGCCGTGGAAGACCGGGGCCGGGTGCGAGAGCTCGTCGGTGGCCAGGTTCGCGATCGCCTTGCCGGACACGTCGCCCACCGACATCCCCAGCATGATCGAGTAGACGAGCGGCCCCACGACGATGTTGCGCCCCTGCTGCGACTGCGCCGCGTACACGTCGTTGATGTGCAGCGGGTGGTGGTTCATCGTCAGCAGGCAGAACAGGTGGTCGTCCGCCTCGGTGATGGTCTTCGCCGGCCAGTGCTTGTAGACGGCGCCGACCTCGAAGTCCTCGAGGTAGCGGCCGTACGGGCGGGCGCCCGAGGCCTCACGGGACGCCTGGTCGGTCTGGAGCTCGTGGCTCGCGGTGTCGCTCATTCGGTCCTCTGGTCGCTTGCGAACGGGTTCCTGGGCCAGTCCGGTTGACCGCGCAGTCAACGGGCGACTGATCTTAACTGTCGCTAGATTTCGCCGCCCCCGACCCGCCGCCCGGGTCGCGCCACAGATCATGCGCCCGCCCCGCGACTTTCTCAAGCCCCTCGCCATCGGCGCGCCGGATCCCGTCCGCGAGATCCCGGTCAAGCCGTCGCGGATGATCCACTTCTTCGACGCGAGCAACGAGAAGATGGCCGCGAAGGTGCCGGACATGGCCAAGCAGTCGGACATCCTGCTCGGCAACCTGGAGGACGCGATCGCGGCGGACCGCAAGGAGGCCGCGCGCGAGGGACTGATCCGGGTGGCGAAGGAGGTCGACTTCGGCGACACCGCGCTCTGGACGCGCGTGAACAGCCTGGAGAGCCCGTGGGTGCTCGACGACCTCACGCAGCTCGTCAGCGAGATCGGCGACAAGCTCGAGGTGGTGATGGTGCCCAAGGTCGAGGGCCCCTGGGACATCCACTACGTGGACCGCCTGCTGGCCCAGCTGGAGGCCAAGGCCGGCGTCGACCGCCCGCTCCTGATCCACGCGATCCTCGAGACCTCGGTGGGCGTGGTGAACCTCGAGGAGATCGCCACCGCCAGCCCGCGGATGCAGGGCATGAGCTTCGGCCCGGCCGACCTGGCCGCGTTCCGCCGCATGAAGACCACCCGCGTCGGGGGCGGCCACCCGGCCTACCGGGTGATCGAGGACCCCGACGCCGAGGATCCCGAGGCCCCGCGGGCGACCGCGCAGCAGGACCCCTGGCACTACTCGATCGCGCGAATGGTGGACGCCTGCACCTCGGCCGGGATCCTGCCGTTCTACGGCCCGTACGGGGACATCAAGGACACGCTGGGCTGCGAGACGCAGTTCCGCGCCGCGTTCCTGCTCGGCTGCGTGGGCGCGTGGTCGCTGCACCCGGCGCAGATCGAGATCGCCAAGAAGGTCTTCTCGCCGCCCCCCGACGAGGTCAAGTTCGCCAAGAAGGTGCTGGAGGCGATCCCTGACGGCCGCGGCGTGCACATGATCGACGGCAAGATGCAGGACGACGCCACCTGGAAGCAGTGCAAGGTGATGGTGACGCTGGCCGAGATGCTGGCGCAGAAGGACCCGGAGCTGGCGGAGGCGTACGAGCTGTAGGGGGCGCAGATCCGCCCGGTCCGGCGCCTTCATCGCCGCCTTTCCTCAGACTGAGAAGCGTGTTCGGACGGACCCGGGCAGGGGCGGCAGCCGTCGCCGCACTGACCATCGCCGCCGCCGCGCCCGCCGAGGCGGGGCGCAAGCCGCTGCCGAACCTGCGGCAGGCGTGGGTCAGCGCGTCCGCCTCGCGGGTCGAGGCCGGCGCGTCGCTCCGCGCGCGCGACGCGGTGAAGAACGCCTCGCGGCGGAAGGCGCGCAGGTCGGCCGTCGGCTTCTACCTGTCGCGCGATCGCCGGCGAAGCGCCGACGACCTCCACCTGGCCGCCTTTCGCCGCGTGCCGCGCCTCAGGCCGCGCCGGTCCTCCCGCGGGGCCACCCACGTCGGCATCCCGGACAGCGTCGCCGCCGGCTCGTACCGCCTGATCGCCTGCGCGGACCCGCTCGACCGGATCCGCGAGCGCCGCGAGCGCGACAACTGCGCCGCCACCAAGGGCACGATCGAGGTGGTCAAGCCGGCCGCCACCCTGCTGGCCGCCGGCGACGTGGCCGACTGCGGGCTCGAAGGCGACTCCGCCACCGCCGCCCTCCTTGCAGAGCGCGCGGGCACGGTGGCGATGCTGGGCGACGGCGCCTATCCCGACGGGTCGCCCGGCGAGTACGCCGACTGCTACGACCCGACCTGGGGGCGCGTGAAGGCTCGCACGCGCCCGGTGCCGGGCGACCACGACTACGGCACCCCCGGCGCGGCGGGCTACTTCGCCTACTTCGGCGCGGCGGCGGGGCAGCCGGGGCGGGGCTGGTACAGCTACGAGCTCGGCGAGTGGCACGTGGTGGCGCTCAACAGCGTCTGCGCCGGGGTCGGCTGCGGGCCGGGGTCGGCCCAGATCCGCTGGCTCGAGGACGACCTGGCGTCGCATCCGGCGCGCTGCACGCTGGCCTACTGGCACAACCCGGTCCAGAGCCAGGGAAGCGAGGGCGGCAGCGGGGCGATGTTCACCGCGCGCGACGTGCTGCGCGAAGCCGGCGCCGAGCTGGCGCTGGGCGGCGACAACCACGACTACGAGCGCTTCCCGGCGAGCGGCGGCCTGCGCGAGTTCGTGGTCGGCACGGGTGGCGCGAAGCTGCACCCATTCAGGTCGGGCGAGCAGTCCAGCGAGGTGCGTGACGCGCGCACGCACGGCGTCCTGCGGCTGACCCTCCGCGGCGACGGCTACGACTGGCGCTTCATCCCCGTGGCGGGCGGCTCGTTCACCGACTCGGGCGGCGGCGACTGCCACTGACGGCCGGCTCAGCGGGGCCGGCGGAAGGCCGGCGGCGCATGGAGGCAGCGGCTGCCCGCTCGATAGGGTTCCCGCCCGCCGATGCGCTTCTACGAGTACGAGTCGCGGCGGATCCTGGCCCGTGAGGGGATCCCCCTGTCGGAGCACGGATTCGCCACCAACGCCGAGCAGGCCAAGCAGATAGCCGCCGAGATCGGCGGCTCCGTGGTGATCAAGTCGCAGGTGCTGACGGGCGGCCGCATGAAGGCCGGCGGCGTGAAGTTCGCCGACACGCCCGAGGAGGCCGAGGCGCACGCCCGCGACATCCTGGCCCTGGAGATCAACGGCCACATGCCGCGCGGCGTGCTGATCGACTCCAAGGCGCCGATCAAGCAGGAGTACTACGCCGGCGTGATCTACGACGGGGTGCGCAAGCTGCCCACGTTCGTGTTCAGCGACATGGGCGGGATCGACATCGAGGAGGTGGCGGAGACCAACCCCGAGCGGATCGGCCGCGGCCACTTCTCCACGATCCTGCCCCAGATGGACTTCCGGGCCAAGGACGCGATCGCGTCGGTGGGCATCACCGGCTCCGAGCTCAATCGCCTGACGCCCATCCTCGCACGCCTGGCCAGGCTGTTCCTGAAGTACGACATGACGCTGGCCGAGATCAACCCGCTGGCCCAGCTCGAGGACGGCACGTTCGTGGCCGTCGACGCCCACATGGACATGGAGAACGAGGGCCGCCCGCGCCAGAAGGAGCTCCTGGAGGAGCTGGGCGTGGCCGACGAGGAGACGCGCGAGGCGCGCGAGCCCACCGAGTTCGAGATCCGCGGCGAGCAGATCGACTCCGTGGATCACCGCGGCGTGGCCGGCAACGTGACCGAGTTCGACGGCAACCTCGGCCTGGTGATCGGCGCCGGCGGCGGCTCGCTCACGCTCTTCGACGCCGTCCGCAACCACGGCGGGAAGCCGGCCAACTACTGCGAGATCGGCGGCAACCCGAGCGTCTCCAAGGCCAAGAACCTCGCCAAGCTCGTGCTCCAGAAGCCGGGCGTGGACAAGATCGCCGTGATGATGAGCATCGTCTCCAACACCCGCGTGGACATCGTGGCCCGCGGCGTGATCAAGGCCTGCCTGGACCTGGGCCACGACCCGGCCGAGAAGATCGCCGTCTTCCGCATCCCGGGCGCCTGGGAGGAGGAGGGCTTCAAGATCCTCGAGAAGTACGGCGTCGAGTACTTCGACCGCAGCGTGTCGATGCACGAGGCGGCCAAGCGCGCCGTGGAGAAGGTGGGCGCCCCCGCATGAGCGACCACCTGCATCTGATCGACGAGGACACGACCTTCATCGTGCAGGGCATCACCGGGCGCGAGGCGGTCAACCTCACGCGGGAGTGCCTGGACTACGGCTCGAAGATCGTGGGCGGCGTGACGCCGGGGCGGCGCGGCCGCGAGGTGCACGGCGTGCCGGTGTTCGACTCGGTGGCGCAGCTCGTGGCCGAGATCGGGACCGTGCCCGACGGCTCCGTCGTCACCGTCCCTCCCGCCTTCACGCGCGACGCGGTGTTCGAGGCGATCGAGGCCGGCGTCCGGCTGGTCGTGATCGTGACCGAGCGGATCCCGCGCCAGGACGTAGCCCAGATGGTGGAGCTGGCGGCGCTCCGCGGCGCGCGCATCATCGGCCCCAACTGCCTGGGCATCATCCGGCCCGGCGTGGCCAAGATGGGCGGCATCGGCGGCCCCGCGCGCGACGCGCAGAAGGCCTACAAGCCCGGCTCGATCGGCGTGATGTCGCGCAGCGGCGGCATGACCACCGAGATCTCCTCCACGCTGAGCGCCGCCGGCCTGGGCGTGTCCACGGCCATCTCGATCGGCGGCGACGCGATCATCGGCTCCACGTACGCCGAGCTGATGCCGCTGTTCGAGGCCGACGAGCAGACCGAGGGCATCGTCATCTACTCCGAGCCGGGCGGTCGCATGGAGGCCGAGCTGGCGCGCTGGGTGACCGAGAACCAGTCGCGCCTGCCGATCGTGGCGTTCATGGCCGGCCGCTTCATGGACGAGATGCCCGGCATGAGCTTCGGCCACGCCGGCACGATCGTGGAGGGCAAGGCCGACACCGCCGCCGAGAAGATCGCGCGGCTGGGCGCGGCAGGCATCACCGTGGCCGAGGAGATCTCCGAGATCCCGGACCTGATGCGCGAGAAGCTCGGGAAGGTGGCCGCGTAGCCGTGCCCGGGATCTTCATCGACGTGGAGCTGGACGACTCGATCCGCGGCGACGCCGAGCTGGCGAGGAAGCTCGAGGACGCCTGCCCCGTGGACATCTACGCCTACCGCGAGGGCCGCGTCGAGGTGGTCGAGGAGAACCTCGACGAGTGCGTGCTGTGCGAGCTGTGCATCAAGGCGGCGCCCGCGGGCGCCGTCCGCGTGCGCAAGCTCTACGACGGAACCGCGCTGGGGGAATAGGCGCGGTGGCGGGGCTCCCGCCGGCGGTGCTCCTCGGCGGCGAGGCCATCGCCGTGTCGGCCTGCCGCAGCCTGGGCCAGGCGGGCGTGCGCGTGCACGCCGCGGGCGACGCGCGCGACCCCGTGCGGCGCTCGCGCTGGTGCGCGGAGTTCACGCCGATCGCGTCGAAGGAGGGCGCCATCGAGCGCTACCTGGACTGGCTCGAGTCGCGCGGTCCGCGCGGCGCGGCGATCCTGCCGTGCGACGACTACGGCGTGGAGATGATCGCGCGCAACCGCGCCCGGCTTCGGGAGTGGGGCTACCTGCCGGCGGAGGGCGACGACGACGTGATGCTGGCGATGCTCGACAAGGAGCGCACCTACGAGCTGGCGCGCGAGGCGGGAGTGGCCACGCCGCTGACGGCCACCGTCCGCAGCGCCGAGGGGGCCCTGGCGGCGCTCGACGCGTTCGAGCCGCCCGTGGGGCTGAAGCCGCTCCAGTCGCACGTGTTCGCGCAGCACTTCCCGCACAAGCTGATCCTGGCCCGCGACCGCGCCGAGCTGGAGCAGGTGTCGAGCTGGGTCTTCGGCCCCGGCGTGCCGATGCTGATGACCGAGGTGGTGCCCGGCCCCGAGACGGCCCTCTGCACCTACTTCACGTACGTCGGCCGCGACGGCGAGCCGCTGTTCGACTACACCAAGTCGAAGATCCGCCAGTGGCCGAAGCGGTCCGGTCTGACGTGCTACCAGATCAGCGACTGGCAGCCGGAGGTGGTCGAGGCGGGCCGCAGGCTCGTGACCGGCA
>DASVQK010000172.1:0-8335 GCA_036389105.1 Thermoleophilaceae bacterium | reverse complement strand
CGTGTAGTCCTGCTCGGTCGCGAAGCACGACTCGACCTGAGAGACCATGTTGCGGGCGTTGGACTTCGCATCGGAGTCCTGGCCCTTCTCCTGCTGGCCCAGGAAGGCCGGCAGGGCGATCGCGGCAAGGATGCCGATGATCAGAATGACGACGAGGAGCTCGATCAGGGTAAAACCGCTCTCCTCGTTCTGGATACGCTCACGGAGCTTCCGCAGCATTGACTCGTCCTCCTTGAGTCCGGTTCATTGGATGCCAGCTCCGCGGTAAGCCCCCTGGGACTTGCTGTCCATCGGTGGTAACCCGGCGTGCTCCTCAGGCTGTTGAGCCTTCCCGAGGAGCCCCGTGGCTTTGCGCCCTCACTTCACAGCGAGTTTGCCTTTACACCGTGGCTCTGGCTTTGCAGCGAGTTATCGGCCCCTTCGGGGCGTCGCTTTAGCCCCGCTTACGAAAAGCCTTCGCGTGTCGGACCGTCAGGCGGAGGACTCGGCCAGGAGCTCGGCCAGCTCCTCGTGCCCCTTCGCGGCCGCCACGTCGCGGGGCGAGCTGCCGTCGTCCGTGCGCTCGTCCGGCTTCGCGCCCTTGGACAGGAGCAGCTCCGCCAGCTCGCGATCGCCGGCGCCGGCCGCGGCGTGCAGGGCCGTGTAGCCGCCGCGCTGACGGGCGTTCGGGTCCGCGCCCGCCTCGAGCAGCCGGCCCACCGCGTCGCGGTCGCCCGCCGCCGCGGCGCTGTGCAGCGGCGCCACGCGCATGTCGTTGGCCGCCTGCGCCCCGGGGTCGGCGCCGCGGTCGAGCAGGATCCGGACGGCCTCGGCGGCGCCGAAGAACGAGGCCAGGTGGAGCGCCGTGAAGCCGTCGGCCGCGAATGCGCGCGTGAGCTGCGGATCGCCGTCGATCAGCTCCTTGAGGCGGTCGACGTCGCCCACCGCGGCCGCGTCGTAGACGTCGAGCTCCGGCTCCGCCGCGAGCACCGCCTCGACCAGGTCGTCGCGCATCGCGTAGCGCGCCTTGAGCAGCGCGGACACGCCGTCCTCCGAGCGAGCCGAGGCCAGCTCGGGCCGGTCGCCCAGAAGCTCGCGCAGGCGATCGGCGTCGCCCGCCTCCAGCGCCTCGAACACCGCCTGCTCCCCTGCCATCGGGCGGCAGGCTAGTTTGAATCGGGCATGGTTGCCACGATCGGCGTGTACGGCTTCACGGCCGCCACGTTCCTCGACGCGCTGCGCGAGGCCGATGTCCGCCTGCTGCTGGACGTGCGCCAGCGGCGCGGCGTGCGCGGTCCCGAGTACGCCTGGGCCAACTCGGCCCGGCTCCAGCGCGCGCTGGCCGACGCCGGCATCCGCTACGAGCACCGCAGGGAGCTGGCCCCCACCACCGAGCTGCGCCAGCTCCAGTACGCGGAGGACGCCCGCCAAGGGGTGGGCAAGCGCTCGCGCAGCCGCCTGGCGGTCGAGTACGCGGAGCGCTACACGCGCGAGATCCTGGACGCGGCCGAGCTCGAGCCGCTGGTGGCGGAGCTGCCGCGCGACGGCGCGGCCGCGCTGATGTGCGTGGAGCGCGACCCGGAGGCCTGCCACCGCTCGCTGATAGCCGACCGGCTGGCGGCGGAGCACGGCGTGGCCGTGGCCCACCTGCGCCCCTAGTAGGCGCCCGTACGGCTACTTGATCGAGTCGTAGACCTTGAACATCGGCATGTACATCGACACGACGATGAAGCCGACGATTCCGCCCACCACGACGATCATGATCGGCTCGAGGATGGAGGTCAGGGCCTTGATGCCGGCCGCCACCTCGTCCTCGTAGAAGTCCGCGATCTTCGTGAGCATGCCCTCGAGGGCGCCGGTCTCCTCGCCCACCGCGATCATCTGCGTGACCATGGTCGGGAAGGCGGTCGGCTCGGCGCGCATCGGCGTTGCCAGCGACCCGCCGGCGCGAACGGACTCGCCCACGGCGCTCATGGCCTTCTCGACGACCTTGTTGCCGGACGTCTTGCCCGTGATCTCGATCGCCTGGAGCATCGGGACGCCGGCGCCGATCAGCGCGGAGTAGGTGCGCGAGAAGCGCGCGAGGCACACCTTCTGCACCAGGTCGCCGATCTTCCACGGCACCTTGAGCTTGAAGCGATCCCACTGCTCCTTGCCGCGCGTGCTCCTCTTCCACTTCTTGAAGCCCCAGACGATGCCGAAGACGAACAGGATCACGAGGTACCACTGGCGCGTGACGAGGTGCGAGGCCTGCACCGTGATCTTCGTGATCGGCGGCAGCTCCCCGTGGAACTCCTTGAAGACCTTCTCGAACACAGGGACGAGGAAGGTGATGAGCGCGAGCAGCACGATCAACGCGAAGCTCGAGATCATGATCGGGTACATCATCGCCGCCTTCACCTGGCGGCGAAGCGAGTCGTCCTTCTCGAGCTGGTCGGCCACGCGCTCGAGCGTCTCCTCCAGGATCCCGCCGATCTCACCGGCGCCGACCATGGCGATGTAGAGCTCGTTGAAGATGTCGGGGTGACGGCCGAGGGAGTCGGACAGCGAGATGCCAGCCTCCACGTCCATGCGCACCTGGGTGATGGCCTCGCGGAACTTGTCGCTGCGGGCCTGCTCCTCGAGCACGTACAGCGACCGCAGGAGCGACATGCCCGAGGCGATCATCGTGGCCAGCTGGCGGGTGGCGATGGTCAGCTCCTGCGCCTTGACGCGCTTGAAGCGGCCGAAGTAGTCGCCCAGGTCGCTGGTCTTCTGCTCCTCGATGTCGAGGACGATCAGCCCCTTCGCGCGGAGCTGTGAGGTGACCGCCTGCTTGTCGTCGGCGTCCAGCTCGCCGCGCGTGGGGACGCCGCTGAGGTCGACGGCCTTGAATGCGTACGTGGCCATGGCCCTAACCCGCCCCGTTGCCGGTCATCGGCGCCGGGGCCGGCATCGTCGCCGGGGCCTGCATCGGGCTACCCGGGGCCGGCATCGACCCGCCGTTGGAGCCCGGCTGACCGCCGCCCCCCAAGAGCCGCCTGAACTCCTCGGGCGTCGAGGAGCGGCGCTCGGCCAGCTCGCGCGAGATCTTGCCGTGGCGCACCAGGTCCACCATCGCGGCGTCCATCGTCTGCATGCCGAACGCGCCGCCGGTCTGGAGGGCGGAGTAGATCTGATGGGTCTTGCCCTCGCGGATCAGGTTGCGCACGCCCGGCGTGGGCACCAGGACCTCGCACGCGGCCACGCGGCTGCGGCCGTCGGCGGTGGGCAGGAGCTGCTGGGTGACGATTCCCTGGAGCGCGATCGACAGCTGCGTGCGCACCTGGTGCTGCTGCGACGGCGGGAAGGCGTCGACGATTCGGTCCACCGTCTGCGCGGTGTCCTGCGTGTGCAGCGTCGCGAACACGAGGTGGCCGGTCTCCGCGGCCGTCAGGGCGGTCTGCATCGTCTCGAGGTCGCGCATCTCGCCCACGAGGATCACGTCCGGGTCCTGGCGGAGGGCCGACTTCAGGCCCTCGGCGAAGCTGGCCGCGTCGGTGCCCAGCTCGCGCTGGTTGACGATGCACTTCTTGTGCCGGTGCAGGAACTCGATCGGGTCCTCGATGGTGAGGATGTGCTCGTGCCGGGTCTCGTTGATCACGTCGATCATCGCGGCCAGCGTGGTGGACTTACCGGAGCCGGTCGGTCCGGTGACGAGCACGAATCCACGTGGCTTGCGCGTCAGGTCGGCCAGCACCGGGGGCAGCCCGAGCGACTCGAGCGCGGGGATGTCCTGCGGGATGGTCCGCATGACGCAGCCGATCGAGGCGCGCTGGAAGAACGCGTTCACGCGGAAGCGGGCCTTGCTGGGGACCGAGTACGAGAGGTCGATCTGCCAGTCGGTCTCGAGCCGCTTGCGCTGCTCGTTGTTGAGGATCGAGTAGACGATCTCGCGCGTGTCCTGCGGCGTGAGGGCCGGATAGTCGAGCGCGCGCAGGTGGCCCTTCTCGCGCACCATGGGAGGCGAGCCGGCGGTGAGGTGGAGGTCCGAGGCCTCGGCCTCGATCACCTCGAGCAGTATGTCGGCGAAATCGAAGTTCATCGGCTTGGTGCGGTAGTTATCGGCAGCGCCCCCTAGGACGCGACCCTCGCCACTTCCGCGATCGAGGTGATGCCCAGCCGGACCTTCTCCAGCCCGTCGTCGCGAAGCAGCCGCATCCCCTGCTCGACGGCCTTGTGGCGGATCAGGTCGGCGGACTCGCGCTGGATCGTCATCTCGCGGATCTCGTCGCTGATCGTCATGACCTCGTAGATCCCGACCCGGCTCTTGTAGCCCGTGTGGCTGCAGCGGGCGCAGCCGACCGGCTCGTAGGCCTCGATGTCGAACGCGGCCTCGTGGAAGTTCGCGGCCTTGAGCGCCTCGGTGGTGAGCACGGTGCGCTTCTTGCAGTAGTTGCACAGGCGACGCGCCAGGCGCTGGGCCACGACCACGTCCACGGCGGAGGCCGTGAGGAACGGGGCCACCCCCATCTCGGTCAGGCGCGTGATGGCCGACGGCGCGTCGTTCGTGTGAAGCGTGGTGAGGACGAGGTGGCCGGTCAGGGCGGCCTCGATGCCGATGCGGGCCGTCTCGGCATCCCGGATCTCGCCGACCATGATGATGTCGGGGTCGGCGCGCAGCATCGAGCGCAGGCCGGCGGCGAAGGTGAGCCCCGCCTTGAGGTTGACCTGCATCTGGTTGATGCCCGGGATCTGGTACTCGACCGGATCCTCGATCGTGATGATGTTCTTCTCCACGCTGTTGACGGAGTTGAGCGCGGTGTAGAGGGTCGTGGACTTGCCGGAGCCGGTGGGGCCGGTGACCAGCACGGCGCCGTAGGCCTGGTGGAAGCCGGCCTCGAAGCGCTCGCGGGCGGTGTCGCGGATGCCCAGCGCGTCGAGCGTCAGCAGCACGGACTCCTTGTCCAGCAGTCGCATGACGATGCCCTCGGCGCCGCCGGACGGCAGCGTGACGATGCGGACGTCCACGTGGTGGCCCTCGACCTGGAGGCTGACGCGGCCGTCCTGCGGCATACGCCGCTCGGCGATGTCCAGGTCGGCCATGATCTTCACTCGCGAGACGACGCCGGGCACCATGCGGCGCGGGATCGTGGTGGTCTCGTGCAGCACGCCGTCCACGCGGAAGCGCACGCGCATGTCCTTGATGTGCGGCTCGAAGTGGATGTCCGACGCGCCGTCCTCGACGGCCTGGGCGATGATCGAGTTGACGAGCTTGATGACCGGCGCGTCCGCGGCGGACTCGCGGATCTCGGCGACGATCGTCGGGTCGTCCTCGTCCTCGTCGATCTCCGTCGCCTCGGCCACCGCCTCGTCGAGGCGGTTCATCTTCACGATCAGGCCCGCGATGTCCTCGGCGGAGGCCACCGCGGGGCGGATCTCGTACCCCGTCATCAGCTTGAGGTCGTCGATCGCCAGGACGTTCGACGGATCGGACATCGCGACCAGCAGGTGGCCGTTCGAGTGGAAGCCGATCGGAACGGCGTTGTAGCGGCGGGCGGCCTGCGGCGTGAGCAGGTTGACGGCCGAGAGGTCGGGCTTGTAGACGGTCAGGTCGACGTGGTCGAGGCCGAAGCGCTCGGCGGTCGCGCGCGCGAGGTGATCGGCGCTGAGCACACCGCTCTGGAGCAGCATCTCCTCGGGCGAGCGGCCCGAGGCCTTGCCCTCCTCGACGGCCGCGTCCACGCGCGACTGCGGCAGGAAGCCGAGCTCGACGATCACGTCGGTGATGAAGCGAGCGGCGCCCCCGCGGCGGCGCGGCGAGGTGATGCCGGCGAAGCCGTCGGCCGTGCCGCCGTCGCCGGCGGCCTCGGCGGCCACGGCGTCGCCCTCGGACACGCCGGTCATGCCATCCTCCGCCGACAGGTCGTCGAGCGGGAGGGGCCTCAGCTCTGCCGGGGCCTGCGGCTCGTTCATCGCAGGGCGTCCGCGACGTTCTGGCGAAGCGTGCCGGCGTCGACGAAACCCTGGATGAGCACAGCCTTCTTGCCGGGCCGCACGATCACCGTAGAGGGGATCTGCGAGATGCCCAGGCCCGACAGCATCGGCCGGTAGGCGGCCACCTGATCGAGGGTGACGTCGAAGATCGAGACACGGCGCATGCCCCGGAGCTTGTGAACGGCGCCCCGCGCCAGTGTGTCGTCCGCGGCGCCGGGCTTGCTGAAGAAGAAGACGACGGCGTCGTTGCGAGCCAGGGCCTGGGCGGCCGCCAGCACGCTGGCGGGCGTCGCGGCGGCGCCCTTGGGCGGGCGGGCGGCGGGAGCCGGCTCGGCCGGAGCGGGGGCGGCCTTCTTGGCGGGGGTCGAGGCGTGCCGTGCGGTGGCCGGCTTGGCGTGGCGGTCGGACGGCTTGGCGTGGCGATCCGCCGGCTTGCGCGCGGGCGCGGGCCGCGCCTGCTGCGCCTTGACGGCGGTCTTCGGCGAGCTGACGGACTCGCTGGAGCCGCTCCGCGTCACGAGGAACACGGAAGCGATCAGGGCGAGCCCGAGGATGCCAAGCAGGGCTGAACGAGGAACTGCCATCGCCGCCTCTATCGGCACAGGTCCGGCCCTGGTTTAGATCCAGCGGGATCTTTTTCCGCTCAGACCGGCTGTTCCGGGTGCCGAACCGCCTGCCGCATGGTCTCGAGCGGCGGGTCGATCCCGGTCCAGAGCCGGAAGCTGCGCGCGCCCTGGCGCACGAGCACCTCCAGGCCGCCGACCACCTCCGCGCCGCCGCGGGCCGCCCAGGCGGCGACCGGCGTGGGACCTCCATCGGCGCGGTAGACCAGGTCCACGACCAGCGCCGGCGGATCGACCCCTTCCAGCCCCAGGGCCCGGAGGGCGTCCGCGTCCCGCATGCGGGTGTCGAGGCCCACCGAGGTGGCGTTCACCAGCACGTCCAGGCCGGGCCTGGGCGCGCCGGCCACCGCGGCGCCCAGCTCGCCGGCCACCTCCTCCGCGCGCGCGCGCGTGCGGGCCCAGACGGCGACCTCCGCCGCACCGGCCTCGCGCAGCGCCCAGACCACGGCGCGACTCGCGCCGCCGGCGCCCAGCACCAGGCAGCGCGAGCCCGCCGCCGGCCGTCCCAGCGCCTCGAGGAAGCCGTCCGCGTCCGTGTTGTCCGCCTGGACGCCGCCGTCGCGGAAGCCGAGCCAGTTGGCGGCCCCGATCCGGCTCGCGGCCGCCGACGCCGAATCGGCCAGGCGCAGCGCCGCCACCTTGTGGGGAATCGTGACGTTGGCGCCCCGGTAGCCCGACGCGGGCAGCGCGCGGACGGTCTCGGCGAACAGCTCCGGCGGCACCGGCAGCGGCACGTAGCGCCAGTCGAGGCCCGTGGCCGCGAACGCGGCGTTGTGCATGGCGGGCGAGCGGCTGTGGCCGACCGGGTGCCCCAGCACGCCGCAGAGGGCGGGCCCGGCCGCGTCCTGACGGTCAGCCATCTCCCGCCCGGCAGCTGGTGGGCGAGCGGCCGCCGCTGGCCGACCGCGCGGCGTCGTAGCGGGCGCTGTCGCGCTGGAACTGCGCGAAGGTCGTGGAGAAGGCGTGCTCGCCGCAGCGGCCCGGCTTGACCACGTAGTACAGGAGTCGCGTCCGCGCGGGGTGGGCGGCGGCCTGGAGCGAGGCCAGGCCCGGGTTGCCGATCGGCCCCGGCGGCAGCCCCGCCCGCGTGCGTGTGTTGTACGGGGACGCGGTCCGCAGCTGGGAGCCCGTGAGCGGCCTGGTCCAGTTGCCGGTGGCGAAGCGGACGGTGGCGTCGATTCCCAGCGGGATGTGGGCCCGCAGGCGGTTGTAGATGACGGAGGCGATCAGGCGGCGCTCGCGCGGCAGCTGGGCCTCGCGCTCGACCAGCGAGGCGATCGTCACCACGTCGTAGGTCGTGAGGTTCACCTTGCGGGCGGCGCGCATGTCCACCTGGCGGACTGTGCGCCTGAAGGCGGCCACCTGCCGGCTCACGAGCCCCGCGACGGGTCCGCCCCGCCGCAGCTGGTAGGTGGCGGGGAACAGGAAGCCCTCGAGGCTGCGCGCATGGGCGCCGCCCAGCTCGCGCGGGTCGAGCAGGGGCGAGCGCGCGCTGGCACGCAGGTAGCTGCCGCGCAGACCGCCGGCCGCCACCAGCCGCGCGATCTCGACCCTGGACCTGCCCTCCGGGATCGTCAGGCTGACCAGGCTCGACGACGGCCCCTTCGTCAGCGCCGCGATCGCCGCGGCGTAGCTCATGTCGCGCCTCAACTCGTAGGAGCCGGGCTTGAGGTCGCCGCGGCGCCCGTCCAGAGTGGCCCTGACCTCGAACAGGAACCCGTGGGCCACCACTCCGCGGTCGGCCAGCAGGTCGGCGATCCCCCCCACGCCCGTGCCCT